>JALYVG010000217.1 GCA_030853345.1 Actinomycetota bacterium
CTGACGGGCGCGTATGCGCTGCCCTCTGCTTGGCTCACTGGCACGGTCGCCTTAGTGAACCGGGCGCCGGTCCGACACCGGTGACCGCCCAGTCCTGTTGAGAGGAATCCTTGATGACTGTCAACCACCCCAGAGAAGCCGACCCAGTCGACACCACGCCTGCCGCTGTGGGGTTCGGCTTCGCCGATCCGGCCCCGCTTGGCCTCGCCGCCTTCGCCGGCACGACGTTCTTCTTGTCGGTCGTCAATACCAATATGCTCGGGGCGTCAGTGCAGGACGTCGTGCTGGGCCTCGCGTTGTTCTACGGCGGACTCGCACAACTCCTCGCGGGGATGTGGGAGTTCGCCAAGGGGAACACGTTCGGTGCCCTTGCGTTCTCGTCCTTCGGCGCCTTCTGGCTATCGTTCTGGTATCTGCTCAACCATCTGCCCAAGGCCGCGAAACCGCTGGATCTGTTCCACGGCATTGGCCTCTATCTGCTGGTGTGGGCAATTTTCACCGCGTACATGACCGTGGCCGCGACGCGCGTGTCCGGGGCGGTGCTGGTCGTCTTCGTGCTGCTTACCCTCACCTTCATCGCCCTGTCGATCGGCTGGTTCGCTTACAGCGTCGCCGACTTCACCAAGAACAGCAGCACCTGGATCCACTTGGGCGGCTGGCTCGGCATTCTGACCGCAATCGCGGCGTGGTACGCATCGTTCGCGGGCGTCACGAACGCGACCTTCAAGCGGGTCGTCCTGCCGACATTCCCGCGCTAGGTTCGAGCCTATGAGTGAAACGCTTTCCAACCTTTCCCACGAAGAACGCCGGTTCCCGCCCTCACCGGAATTAACCGCGACGGCCAACGTCAAGGCTGATGCGTATGACGAGGCGAGCGCCGACCGGCTGGCGTTCTGGGAAAAGCAGGCCGAGCGCCTGTCCTGGACCACGCGCTGGTCACAGGTACTCGACTGGTCCGATGCCCCGTTCGCGAAGTGGTTCGTCGGCGGCACGCTGAACGTCGCCTACAACTGCATCGACCGCCATGTCGAGGCCGGGCATGGCGACCAGGTCGCCTACCACTGGGAGGGTGAGCCGGGCGACACTCGCTCGCTCACCTACGCCGAACTCAAGGACGAGGTGTCCAAGGCCGCCAACGCGCTTATCGAACTCGGGGTGAAGACCGGCGATCGGGTTGCGATCTACCTGCCAATGATCCCCGAGACGGTGATTTCGATGTTGGCCTGCGCCCGCCTGGGCGCCCCGCACACGGTCATCTTCGGCGGGTTCTCGGCCACTGCCCTGTCCGACCGCATCCTGGACTGCGACGCCCGTGTCGTGATCACCGCCGACGGCGGCTACCGCCGCGCCGCGGCCTCGGCCCTCAAGCCGGCGGTCGACGAAGCGTTGGAGAAGTGCCCGGACGTCCGCTCCGTGCTGGTGGTGCGGCGCACCGGGCAGGACACCGAGTTCACCGACGGCCGAGACGTGTGGTGGCACGACGTCGTCGGGCGGCAATCCACGGAGCACACCCCGGAGTCCTTCGACGCCGAGCACCCGCTGTACGTGATGTACACCTCCGGTACCACCGGCAAGCCCAAGGGCATCCTGCACACCACCGGCGGCTACCTGACCCAGGTCGCCTACACCCACCACGCGGTGTTCGACCTCAAGCCGGACTCGGACCTGTACTGGTGTGGCGCCGACATCGGTTGGGTCACCGGGCACAGCTACATCGTCTACGGGCCGCTGGCCAACCGGGCCACCTCTTTCATGTACGAAGGGACGCCGAACACGCCCGACGAGCACCGCTGGTTCCAGATGATCGAGAAGTACAAGATCAACATTCTGTACACCGCCCCGACCACGATCCGCACGTTCATGAAGTGGGGCGAGGAGATTCCCAACGCGCACGATCTGTCCTCGCTGCGGCTGCTGGGCTCGGTGGGCGAGCCGATCAACCCGGAGGCGTGGATCTGGTACCGCCGGGTCATCGGCGGCGACCAGGTCCCGGTCGTCGACACGTGGTGGCAGACCGAGACCGGGGCCATCATGATCAGCCCGCTGCCGGGTGTCACCGAGGCCAAGCCGGGCTCGGCCACCAAGGCGCTGCCGGGCATCAACGCCGACGTCGTCGACAACGACGGCAAGTCGGTCCCCAACGGCGGCGGCGGGTTCCTGGTGCTGACCGAGCCGTGGCCCGCCATGCTGCGCGGCATCTGGGGCGACCCGGATCGCTACAAGGACACGTACTGGTCCCGCTTCGCCGACGAGGGTTTCTACTTCGCCGGCGACGGGGCGAAGAAGGACGACGACGGCGACCTGTGGCTGTTGGGGCGAGTCGACGACGTCATGAACATCTCCGGGCACCGCATCTCCACCACCGAGGTCGAGTCGGCACTCGTGTCGCACCCGTCGGTGGCCGAGGCCGCCGTCGTCGGTGCGACCGACCCGGTCACCGGCCAGGGAATCGTCGCATTCGTGATCCTGCGCGGAGGCGGGCCGACCGAGGACGCCGAAGGCGCGGAGCTGGTCAAGACACTGCGCAACCACGTGGCCAAGGAGATCGGTGCCATCGCCAAGCCGCGCCAGATCATGATCGTCGCTGAGCTGCCCAAGACGCGCTCGGGCAAGATCATGCGGCGGCTGCTGCGCGATGTGGCCGACCACCGCGAACTGGGCGACGTCACCACCCTCACCGACTCCTCGGTGATGGACCTGATCGGCGAAAGGCTGCCCAACGCGCCCACCGAGGACTAACGCAACCGGTCGGCGAGGGCCCGCGCGTCGAAGGGCGCGTGCACCTTCGCGTCATTGTCGAAGTACACATAACCGGCGCGCCCGTCGGCCGTCCACGTACGGATCAGAGTGGCCCACGAGTCCAGCGCCTCGTCGGAGTATCCGCTCGTGTAGAGCTCCTGGTCGCCGTGCAGCCGGACATAGACGAAGTCCGCCGTCACCTCGCGGATCAGCGGCCATTTGCCCGCGGTGTCGGCGACGACGACGGCGATGTGGTGCTCGCGCAACAGGTCGGTGAACGCCGGCGTGAGGTAGCTGTTGTGCCGTACCTCCAACGAGTGCCGCATCGGGCGATCCTCGTCGGTGTCGATCAGCGCGCGGTCCTTGAGCCGATCGTCGTGATGGCGGGCCAGCCACGCCGCTTCGCCGGTCGAGCGGGGCAGCCGCGCGAAGAAGGCTGCCAGCCGATCCGCGTCGAAGCCGAGGCTCGGCGGCAGCTGCCACAGGATCGGCCCCAACTTGGCCCGGAGCGCGAGCACTCCGGAGGCGAAGAAGTTGGCCAGCGGTACCTCGGGGTCGCGCAGCTTCTTCATGTGCGTGATGAACCGGCCGCCCTTGACCGAGAACACGAAGTCCTCCGGCGTCTGGTCGTGCCAGGTCCGGTAGCTCGACGGCAGCTGCAGCGAGTAGAACGACCCGTTGATCTCGATCGAGCTCAGCTGGCTCGCCGCGTAGCCGAGTTCGGCGCGATGAGGCAGGCCCTTCGGGTAGAACACCGTGCGCCACGGGGGATAGGTCCACCCGGAGATCCCTACCCGGACATTGCCGCCCACAGGCCCATCATGCCCACCAGCGGACCTGCGCAGTCATGGTGCCGCTCACGGTGCGTTCGAGCGCTGGGCGGTCGCCCTGGCCGCATTCGACGACCTCGCCCGCGAACCGGCAGTACCTCCGCCCTGACGAGAACCTAGACCAGGTCTTCGCCCGGCCCATGCCCCGGCGCGTCCGGGAAGGACGAGGCAGCACGGAACGCGTCCTGCAGCGTGGTGAGCCCCTCGCGCAGCGGGCGGCGCTGCGCATCGTCGAGGAAGGCGTGCGCCGCAGCGACCAGCCCGGCCAGTGCGGTGATCAACGCCCGGGCGTCAGCCAGGTCGAGCTGCGGCTCGCCGTCGGGAGCCATGCCCAGCTTCTCGGCGGCGGCGCTGATCAGCAGTACCGCTGCCTCGGTGATCACCTCGACCGCGGGGATCGTGGCCAGCCCGCTGACCGTCCCGTCCTCGAGGTGGTCGAAGCCGTGATCGGGCAGCGGGATCGCGTCCCTGGGGTGTGGGCTGGACGCGCTGCCTGGAATGCCGCCCGAGCCGCCGGCGTTGACGGTCACGGTCGCAGATTGTGAGTCGGTGTCAGCCACGCTGCTACCCTGTCATTGCGACCAGCCTCCGCCTTCGGCGGGGGTGTGCAAGCGGAAGCCGCTGGATTTCCAGCACAGCCTCCCACCCGAGCCACCGGCATCACGCGGTGTGCCGGGTCCGGTCCGTGACGTTCGGCCTCCTCGGCCGGGCGCCTGGCGTGCTCGCGCACGCCGGGAACGGATCGGTCGGAAGGCATGGCCCCGTGCGCACAACAGCGCAGCGGGGCCGTTCGTCTGTCCGGGCGGCACCGTACGAGCTAACAGAACCGACCAAGGAGGTCCCATCAGCTCTGAACCAAGGATCAACGACCGGATCCGCGTACCTGAGGTACGCCTCGTCGGCCCCGAGGGCGAGCAGGTCGGCATCGTGCCGATCGGCAAGGCACTCGAACTGGCCGCCGAGTCGGACCTGGATCTCGTCGAGGTCGCCCCGATGGCGCGCCCGCCCGTCTGCAAGCTCATGGACTACGGCAAGTTCAAGTACGAGAGCGCGCAGAAGGCTCGTGAGGCCCGCCGAAACCAGGCCCTCACTGTCATCAAGGAAATGAAGCTGCGCCCCAAGATCGACTCGCACGACTACGAGACCAAGAAGGGTCACGTCGAGCGCTTTCTCAAGCAGGGTGACAAGGTCAAGGTCACGATCATGTTCCGTGGACGCGAGCAGTCCCGCCCCGAACTGGGCTTCCGGCTGCTGCAGCGACTGGCCGACGACATCCAGGAACTGGGGTTCGTCGAGGCCTCGCCCAAGCAGGATGGCCGAAACATGATCATGGTCGTTGCGCCGCATCGCAGCTCGAAGATCACTCGCGTCTCTCACGATGCCCCTCCGGCAGCAGAGGCACCCCAGTAGCCCTCGCACCACAACGAACAGGACCCACGATGCCCAAGATGAAGTCCCATAGCGGGATGAACAAGCGCGTGAAGGTGACCAGCAGCGGCAAGCTGCTGACCCAGCGCGCCGGCATGCGCCACCGGCTCGAGCGCAAGCCCTCGCGGCTCACCCGGCGCCTGGCCGGTACCGAGGAGATCTCGAAGCCCGACCGCGGCCGCGT
>JALYVG010000220.1 GCA_030853345.1 Actinomycetota bacterium
AGGACCACTCGACGGCGTGGCGCAGCGTGAGCTGACGCTCCGGACCCGGTGCGCCGCGCTGCAACAGGCGAAACCGGTCGGCCAGCCGGTCCCTGACCTCGATCGCACTCATCGCAGCCATGCGCGCCGCCGCCAGTTCGATGCCAAGCGGCAGCCCGTCCACCGTTTCGCAGATCTCCGTCACGGCCGCCGCGATTCGCGGCTCCTGGATCTCGAAGTCGTGGCGGGCTGAGCGGGCCCGCTCGATGAACAGGGCGACGGCGTCGGAGGTCACGCCGCCTTCGGTTGTCAGCGGCGAAACGCTGGTGACCGACTCGCCGGGCACGCCGACGGCCTCTCGCGAGGTCGCGAGGATTCTCGAGTGCCCGGCTCGCCCGAGGATCGCCGCGATCGCGGCGGCGGCCGGTCCGCGTAGGTGCTCGCAGTTGTCGATGACGAGCAGCAGCCGCCGTCCGGCGACCGTGTCGGCGATGGTGTCTATCAACGCCACGTCGCTCTGGGGCGCGATGCCCAGCACCGTCGCGAGGGCGGCGGGCACGGCCCCCGGGTCACCGACCCCGGCCAGCTCGACGAGCCACACCCCGTCGTCGAACTCCCCGGCGAGTTCGGCTGCGACCTCTATGGCCAGGCGGGTCTTGCCGACACCACCGAGACCCGTCAGCGTGACCAGACGCTCGGACCGGACGAGCTCGGCAACGTCGTCGACGTCTGTATCGCGCCCGACGAGCGAGCTGACCTGGCGGGGCAGGTTGCCGGGCACGTTGTCGACGCTGCGCAACACTGGGAACTCCGAGGGGAGCCCCTCGGCCGTCACCTGGAACACCGGGACCATGCCGCGCAGCCCGCGCAGGAGATAGTCGCCCAGCGGCCGCAGGAGGACCCGGCTGCGCACCAGGACCTCGGTCGTGCCGGAAGCAAGCACCTGGCCCCCGTGGGCGAAGGCCGTCAACCGCGCGGCCCGGTTTACCTCCGCACCGTAGTAGTTGCGCTCGCGTTCTCTGGCCTCGCCCGTGTGCAGCGCCATCCGGACGGCAAACGGAATGGCGTCGGCGGCGCCCAGCTCCCGCTGCGACTCGACGGCGGCCGTGACCGCGTCCACGGCGGAGGAGAACGCCACCCGGAAGCCGTCGCCCCCCGTGGCGAACACGTGGCCGCCGTGCCGCTTGACCGCCGCGCGGAGGATGACGTCATGGACGTGCACCGCCGCAGGCATATCCGCAGGCATCGAGTCCCAGAGTCGCGTCGAGTCCTCGATGTCGGTGAACAGGAACGTAACCGTGCCCGAGGGTGGCTGTGCGGACACGAGGTGGACTCTACTGCGCGCCGTGCGGTCAGTCCGTGGCGAGCGGACGGGCCGCTACCCATACCCCTGATCTACACACCTACCGCCTGACCGGCCTGCTGAGCCGTGGAGGTGGACCGCCAGCCGAGCCCCTCGCCCGTCAGACCGCGACCAGCGCCAGGTACGCCATGCTCATCGTGCTCCGGTATCCGTTCAGGTAGCCGCCGCGTTGCCTGGCTGCCCGCGCGCGGACGTCCTCGGCGTCCGGATGGTCCAATCCGTGCTCGACGAGCCAGTGCGCGTAACAGGCGCTGTAGCCCGATTCGAAATCGTCCCATTCGTCGGTGCTCGCCTCCTGCACGGCAATGGGCATCAGCGCCTTGTCGACGGCGAGTTCCACCAGTTCGGGCAGCAGGACCAGTTCATCGAGTCGGCCGGACAGCGGTGCGACAGCTTCCGGTGTCGGCGGACGGGACCAGATGCCCTCGCCGTACACGACCCTGTCGCCGGGCGACACCATTGCCCGAATTGCCTCCAGAGCGCTCGCGTAGTCGACCGGCTGGGCGGCCTCGACCGGCGGCCCCCACACCTGGCTGGCGCCGATGCAGATCACCGCGTCCGCTCGGGTGGGCGCGACTGTCCTCGCGTCGCCGGCGAGCAACGTGACGCGGCCGTCGAGGCCGCGCTCAGTGGCTAACTGACGGCCGTGGTCGATCGACACCGCGTCGAGGTCGATCCCGATCCCACAGGACTCGGGTGCGGCCTCGACGGTGCGCAGCAGCAACTCAGCCCAGCCGCAGCCGACGTCGAGCACCGTGCCGTCCAGGCCTTCGGCGATAAACCGGACGAGCCGTTCGGCCCGCTGCTCGGACAACGGGGACATGAACATGAGGTCCTCGAACGGCCGGCGAAGGTCGATGGTCATTGTCCTAGCTTCAACCCATCTGTCGCGGGCGCAAGCCAATTGATCTGCAGTCGCCGCGAACCCAGACGCGCGAAGCTGTTCCCGTGCACGTTCTAGCTACACCCATCGCCTAGGGCACGCCGTCATCACTGCCAGGCTTCGCACAAGTGGTACCCCGCAGTTGATCAGCCCCTGCGCTCACATGGTTGGACACCGATGAGCACGAATGAGTGCTCAGCTGCGGGAGGACGCCCTTCAGCTCTTCAGAACACCCTCGGCAACCAGCGCCTCATGGGCCGCGCGGAAGGCCTGACGGCCCGCCGGTGTGCCGCAGTAGACGGTGGCATGCAGCAACACCTCCTGGATCTCCTCCACCGAGACGCCCGTCGTGATCGCGCCCTTGACGTAAATGGCCAGCTCCTGCGGACGACCCAGCGCCGTAAGCATGGCCAAGTTGATCAGGCTGCGAGTCTTAGGATCCAGGCCGGGACGGCTCCACGCATAACCCCACGCCCACTCGGTGAGGAGCCTCTGAAACGGCATCATGAACTCATCGGCATCGCGCAGGTTCGCATCGACGTAATCGCCCCCGAGGACCTCGCGACGCATCGTCAGCCCTCGCTCGAACAACTCCGATTCAGACACCACATGCCTTTCGCTGTAACCCTGCCGGAATGACACGCCACAACCGCCAGCGCGCCGAGATGAGGATCCTCCCTGCGGGCCAGAATGGACAAGGTTTCGGGGGCTGTTGCGTTGGCCGGGCCGTCCCTCGGGTGACGGGACGGGGCTGAGTGAGATTCGAGAGTTAGCTCCTCTGCACCGGTCGGCTACCGCTTTCCGCGGGAGGCGTGACTCGGGCGGCGAGGCCGTCCAGGATCCGGTGAAGGCCCCACAGGTACTGCTGGGTCGAGATGTATGAGGACATCGTGGTGGCCGCCGCCGCAATGCGGGGGAAGGGTTCGGTCGGGGTCGCGGTGAGCGCAGCCGCGCGGGATGCGACGCGCTCAGACTCCGGCGGGAGCGGGCGTTTTGGTTCGACATCGGCGACCTCCAGGGCGATGGAGCCGATGACGTAGACGATGAGCAGGTAGGACGCTCGTGCGGCGTCGATAGGCTCGAGTCCGGCGTCGACGAGCAACTGCAGCAGCCGTTCGGTGAGCGTCATTGCGTGTGGCCCATCGAGCGGTCCGCTCACGAGCAGGCTGACCGCGCCCGGGTGAGTGCACAGCCGCGCCCTCAACTCCAGGGCCAGGGCCTCCACGCGTTCTCGCCAGGGCCGTTCCTGGTCGGCGAAGACGTCGTGGTCCACCTCGCCGATCAGCCGCTCGACGAGTGCCTTGACCACCGCGGCCTTGTCTGGGAAGTAGGTGTAGATCGCGTTCGGGGCGACGCCGACCCGCGCCGCGATGCCCCGCACGGATGCCGCGTCCGGGCCGCCGTGGTCGAGCAGGGCCAGGGCAGCGTCGAGGATTTCCTCTTCGGTGAGGGTTCTGCGCGGCCCTCTCGGGCGTCGTCGTTGATCTTGTGCGGGCATGGACGCGTGGGTACTCCTTGACCTCGGCAGCCGATGGTAGGACTATCCCTGTACGCCGTGCAAACTCTGTACGCCGTTCAGGGGTGCCGGTGCACTCTGTTGACGATCACCGCCGACCCTCTGGTCAGGTCCAATGCAGCCGGAGAGTCCGATATGACTAAAAGCCGAACGCCCTACCCGGTCCGCGTCGACGCAGCGGCGGAGCCGTCGGTTTCTCGGGCCCTGTGGCTGGTGAAGTGGCTGCTGCTGATCCCCCACTTCATCGTGCTGTTCTTCCTGTGGGTGGCCTTCGTGGCGGTCAGCGTGATCGCGTTCTTCGCGATCCTGATTACCGGACGCTATCCGCGGCCGTTGTTCGAGTTCAACGTCGGCGTCATGCGCTGGACCTGGCGCGTGCACTACTACGGCTACGGCGCGCTGGCCACCGACCGTTACCCGCCATTCACCCTGGCCGAGGTGCCGGATTACCCGGCCCATCTGGACGTGGCCTATCCCGAGCGCTTGTCCCGAGGGCTGGTGCTAGTCAAGTGGTGGCTGCTGGCTCTGCCGCACTACGTCGTGCTGTCAATCCTCGTCGGCGGCGGCCTGTACCTGGGCTCCCGCGGCACGACAGATGGCGGCTGGAACGGCGGCTGGGGCGCTGGCGGCCTGGTCGGCCTACTGGTCCTGATCGCCGCCGTCGTGCTGCTGTTTACGGCCCGCTACCCCAAGTCGATCTACGACATGGTCCTGGGCATGGACCGCTGGTCACTCCGCGTCGCCGCCTACGCCGGGCTGATGACCGACCAGTACCCACCCTTCCGCCTCGACCAGGGCGGCACCGACCCCGGCTCGGTGCCGGCGGATCCCACCGCACCGCCACCCACAGGCACGCCACTGGCGGCGCCACCGACACCGGCGACTCCAGTGGGGTGACGAGTCACGCAGGAAGACAAGCAACCCGCGGCGGATCCGCGATGCCCAATGTGCAGGCTGCGGATCAATTGGTCGAGGTGGCGGGATCGAATGCGCGGCCTCTTGGCGCCGAAGCAGAAAGAACCCCTGATTCGCTGGGTTCCACCGTCGAAGCCAGGGATGCGGACCGTCGTGGAGCGCTGCGGGGCGTGGTCGACGCCGGCGCTTTGTCACGCGGATAGTCACGCAGCCTGATACGGCGGTCGCCGCTACTGGCCGCGCGTCCACAGCGTCACGGCAGGACAGGCGGTGGCGCGGATACCAGCGCACGCCACGGCGATCACCTCCCGCACACGCAGTAGCCGGCCGGTGCAGACGAGGCAACGGTCGAGTCATCTCCTCACCCGATTCCAGCAC
>JALYVG010000225.1 GCA_030853345.1 Actinomycetota bacterium
GGAGAAATCTGACACGACCGTGGTAGATTCATGGAGATGCAGTCGTTGACGATCCAGCAAGCAGCGCAGGCCACCGGGTGGTCCCAGCGCATGCTTCGCTATCTGGAGCAGGCTGGCCTGGTCGCCGCCCTACGCAGCCCCGGCGGTCACCGGCACTACGGCCCACGTCAGATCGAGCGGCTGCAGGGCCTGCGCGAGCTGATCGACGGCCACGACCTCGGCATCACCGACATCGTCTTCGAGCTACGGATGCGTACCGATCCCCAGCTCGCCCGGGCCGTGGACGACTGGTTCGGACCGATCCACCGCAGCGCCGCACCACTGCAGGCCGGCCTGTACCGCCGGTTGGCCACGCCCGACGAACAGCACCCCATCCATCAACAGCTAGGAGCGCACGTGAGCGTCACCCTCACCCCAGACAAGGCAGGCAGCGTCAACGATTTCAAGGTCGCCGACCTGTCGCTGGCCGAGTTCGGCCGCAAGGAGATCGACCTCGCCGAGCACGAGATGCCCGGCCTGATGGCCCTGCGTCGTGAGTTCGGCCCGTCGCAGCCGCTCAAGGGCCGCAAGGTCGCCGGCTCGCTGCACATGACCGTCCAGACCGCCGTCCTCATCGAGACGCTGGCCGCCCTCGGCGCCGACGTGCGCTGGGTCAGCTGCAACATCTTCTCGACCCAGGACCACGCCGCCGCCGCGATCGTCGTCGGCAAGAACGGCACCCCCGAGGACCCGCAGGGCATCTCCGTCTACGCCTGGAAGGGCGAGACGCTGGAGGAGTACTGGTGGTGCACCGAGCAGTTGCTCAGCTGGCCCGACGGCTCCGGCCCGCACTCGATCGTCGACGACGGCGGGGACGCGACGCTGCTCATCCACATGGGCGTCGAGTTCGAGGCCACCGGTGCGGTGCCGACGACAGATGAGAACGACTCCGAGGAGTACGGCATCATCCTCGACACGCTGCGCCGCTCGATCGTCGAGACGCCCGGCAAGTACACCCGGATGGCGGCCGACATCATCGGCGTCACCGAGGAGACCACCACCGGCGTGCACCGCCTCTACGAGTTCGAGCAGGCCGGCACGCTGCTGTTCCCGGCGATCAACGTCAACGACTCGGTCACCAAGTCCAAGTTCGACAACAAGTACGGAGTGCGGCACTCGCTCGTCGACGGAATCAACCGTGGCACCGACGTGATGATCGGCGGCAAGCTCGCCGTCGTCTGCGGCTATGGCGACGTCGGCAAGGGCTCGGTCGAGTCGCTGCGCGCCCAGGGTGCGCGGGTTGTCGTCACCGAGGTCGACCCGATCTGCGCACTGCAGGCGGCCATGGACGGCCTCGAGGTCGTCACGCTCGATGACGTGGTGAGCAAGGGCGACATCTTCATCACCACCACCGGCAACAAGGACATCATCATGGCCGAGCACATGAGCCAGATGAAGCACCAGGCCATCGTCGGCAACGTCGGCCACTTCGACAACGAGATCGACATGGCCGGCCTGGCGAAGGTGCCCGGCGTCCAGAAGATCGAGGTCAAGCCGCAGGTGCACGAGTGGCGCTTTCCCGATGGGCATTCGATCATCGTGCTGAGCGAGGGCCGGTTGCTGAACCTCGGCAACGCCACCGGCCACCCGAGCTTCGTGATGTCGGCGTCGTTCTCCAACCAGACGATCGCCCAGATCGAGATCACCAAGAACCCCGACAACTACGTCGTGGACGGCAAGCCGACGGTCACCACGCTGCCCAAGCACCTCGATGAGAAGGTGGCCCGCCTGCACCTCGACGCCGTCGGCGCCAAGCTGACGACGCTGACCAAGTCGCAGGCCGAGTACATCGGTGTCGACGCGGCCGGCCCGTACAAGCCGGAGCACTACCGCTACTGAGCAACGCACGCTGACGGCCCGGACTAGACGAGTCCGGGCCGTTCGCGCGTTCGCGGCGATCTGACGCGGTCAGCGCCGCCTTGAGCGCCGATAGCGGACACGCAGTTGCCGCGGACACTGGCCGATGTCGTAGGTCCGTGCCAGGCTTCGGGAATGACTGATGTCCTGCTCGCGATCGGCACCGCCAAGGGCCTGTTCCTGGCCCGCAGCACTGACCGCGCCACCTGGGAGTTGTCGCAACCGCACTTCCTCATGAACGGCGTCTACGCCGTCGCCATCGACACCCGCGGTGCCGCGCCGCGGGTGCTCGTCTCGGCCACCAGCGAGCACTGGGGTCCGTCGGTGTTCCACAGCGACGACCTCGGTGCCACCTGGTCCGAGCCCGACGAGGGCGCGGTCACGTTCCCTGCCGACACCGACACCTCACTGGGGCGGGTATGGCAGCTGGCCCCCTCGCCCAGCGAGCCGGGCGTGGTGTGGGCCGGCAGCGAACCGCAGGGCCTGTTCCGCAGCGAGGACGGCGGCGAGCACTTCACCTTCGTGCGCGCCCTTTGGGACCACCCGCACCGCCCGGAATGGGGTGCCGGGTTCGGCGGCGCAGCGATTCACACCGTCCTGCCGCACCCGGACGACCCGCAGCGGGTGCTGGTCGCGATGTCGACCGGCGGGGTCTACCGCACTGAGGACGCCGGCGCGACGTGGTCGGCGTCGAACAAGGGCGTCAAGGCGTACTTCTTCCCTGACCCGTGGCCGGAGTTCGGGCAGTGCGTGCACAAGGTCGCCCGTGACTCGCAGAATCCTGATCAGCTGTTCCTGCAGAACCACCACGGCGTCTACCGCAGCGACGACGATGGCCGCACCTGGGAATCCATCGCTGAGGATCTGCCCACCGACTTCGGCTTCGCGATGCTCGCCCACCCGAGCCGCTCCGGGGTCGCGTACAACTTTCCCATCACCGCTGACGGTGAGCGGATCCCGCCCGACCACGCCTGCCGGGTGTTCCGCACCGACGACGCAGGCAAGTCGTGGACCGCGCTGGGCGACGGACTGCCGCAGCAGGACTACTACGGCATCGTGCTGCGGGACGCGATGTGCGCCGATGACCTCGAGCCGGCGGGCATCTACTTCGGCACCCGCAACGGCGAAGTCTTCGCCAGCCCCGACGATGGCGAGCACTGGTCGCAGGTCGCGGCGCACCTGCCCGACGTGCTGAGCGTGCGCGCCGCGCAGGTGGGCTGACCGCGTGACCCGTCTGGTGGTGCCCGGCTCGCTGCGGCAGTTCACCGACGGCGAGTCCTCGGTCGAACTCGCCCTCGACGACGGGGCTACGCTCGCGGACCTGCTCGATGCGCTGGGCGAAGCCAAGCCCGCGTTGGCCAGGCGGATCCGCGACGAGCAGGGCGAGCTTCGTCGCTACGTCAACATCTACGTCGACGGCGAGGACGCGCGTCGGGCCGGCGGGTTGGCGGCCCAGGTACCCGCCGGATCCGAGGTGCTCGTCCTGCCGTCTGTCGCCGGCGGCTGATGTCCCCGGCGGGGTCAGCTGCCGGCGACCGCAGCGAACGCCGGCAGGTAGCCGCCGGACTGGCCCGCCGCAGTCGGGTGGTAGGACGACGTGATGTCGGTGAAGTCCAGTGCGTGCAGCCACGAACCGCTGCCGTCGCAGATCTCGTGACCGGCCGCGAAGCGCGAACGCACATCCGCGAACGGGAACCCGTGCCGGCCGGCGGCAGCCTGGGCCAGGCTGTCGAGCACGTCGGCTCCTTCGTTGATCTTGCGGTGTGATGTGTCGCTGAGCCCGACGCAGAACCACGCCGAGGTGTCGTAGAAGCGCGGGTAGCTCAGCACGACGACGCGAGCATTCGGCGAACGGCTGCGGATTGCGGAGTACAGGGCGTCGAGGCGGCCGGGCAGCACGGCCCGCGCCTGGTTCTCGGCGGCATTGATTTCGTTCACGCACCTGGTGGTGCCGTACAGGACACAGTCCTCGAGGACGGTCGCGAAGCCGACGTCATTGCCTCCGACGGTGATGCTGGCCAACGTCGTGCTCGGGCTGAGCGCGGAGAGCTGGCCGCTGGTCACGCTGGCGGTCGTCGCCCCGGAGCAAGCGAGCGACTGGTAGGACGCCGGCGCGTGGGTGTTGGCCCACAGCTGCGAGAACGCCTTGGTGCTGCGCTCGCAACTCCCACTCGAGGCGATGTAGCTGCCCGCCCCCACGCCCGAGGAGTAGGAGTCGCCCAGCGCGACGTACCGTGCGCCGGCAGCTGACGCCGGCGCAGCCGTCACCAGTACCAGGGCGAGCGTCCCGAACAGCGTGGTGAGCAGCACCGAAAGGCGGGACAGGCGCACAAGAACCTCCAGCGGGACCTCAAAGGGATAGTGATTTGTACCACTTATCCGTCTTGAGCGGGGAATCAGCGTGCTCGTTGCTGCTCAGCCAGGCGGAGCGAAGGGTGACCCGGCCCCGGGCGCGGGCCGCGGCGGGTGCGGTGCTGGCGCGCCCGGTGGGGGCAGCGGGCCACCGGGCGGGTCCGGTGGCGGCATCGGTGTGACGGTCATGAAGGGGCGCGGGTAAGCCGCTCCGGGCGAGGCGAATTCGCTTCGGCGGCGCCGCTCGGCGAGCACCGCGACGAGCACGGCCGGGGTCGGCGCGCCAGGTGGCGGCGGGGGAGTGACCGCCGCCAGGACACGTGCGCGAAACTGCTCGCCCAGCGACACCTGCGCGGCCACCGTCATCTCGCGCGCCCGCAGCACGAACTGGCGTACGCCGAGCGCCAACCGGTCGTCGAGCCTGCTCAGGTCCAGCGCGGCGGCCCACGGCTGCAGCTCGTAGGGGACGTGAAAATCTCGCGACGCGACCGAGTGATGCTCGCCCGAGCGCTCGTTGAGAACAAAGGTCGCGGCCATCATGTCGCCGAGGCGCTTCTCGGCCGAGCTGAACATCATCGTGGCGACACCGATCGTGGTGGTCAGCGGTGCGAGCAGCCCCGGCTTCTCGAGGATGAGCCCGGACAGACCGCGCACCAGGGCCTGCCGGAAACCGATCGGGCCGCCGTCGTCGCGCACGACGCGCAAACCCATGCAGAGCTTGCCGACCGTCCGGCCACGGGTGAGCCATTCCATCAGGATCGGATAGCCGGCCAGAACGAGGATCAGCTCCACTACGACCACGGCGGCCACCGCAGCGGTGTCCTGCGCGTTTACCGACGCGGTGAGCAGGACGAACAGGACGACGAACTGGATGATCAGGTCGATCGTGGCTGCCACGGTGCGCGATCCGACGCCGGCATGGCGCAAGTCGTAGGCAACGCCTTCACCGGACACCAGCTGGTCGGCCACAGCCGCACCCTAGTGTCTGCACCGTGGACCTCGACTCCTTCATCGCCGCTCACTCGGCGGAATGGGCGCGCCTGGACACGCTGGCCCGCCGGCGCCGATTGGACGGCGCAGGGGCCGACGAACTCGTCGTCCTCTACAAGCGGGCGGCGACGCATCTTTCCCTCGTCCAGTCCCGCACCCCTGATCCGGCGCTCGCCGCCCGGCTGTCCGGCCTGCTGTCCCGGGCACGGGCGGCGACGGTGGGCGGCAGCCGGACCACGGGCTGGGCCGCCCTCGCGCGCGGGGTGACCGTGGACTTTCCGGTGGCGGTCTACCGCACCTGGCGGTGGTCCGTGGGGACCGCCGCGGCCAGCATCGGGATTGCGGCGGCGATGATGCTGTGGCTGCGCGCTCACCCCGACCGGATCAACCGGCTGCTGTCCTCGGATGAGATCCGCCAACTCGTCGACCACGACTTCAAGGACTACTACTCCGAACATCCGGCCCGGTCGTTTGCCGCCCAGGTGTGGACGAACAATGCACTCGTCGCGGCGATGGCGCTGTTCCTCGGCGTGACCCTCGTCGGCACGCTGTACCTGCTGTGGTCGAACACGCTGAACCTCGGCATTGTCGGCGGTGCGATGCTCGGTGCGGGCAAGGCCGGTGTGTTCTTCGGGCTGATCCTGCCGCACGGCATGCTGGAGTTGAGCGCGGTGTTCGTGGCCGGCGGCATCGGCCTGCGCACCGGCTGGGCCTGGGTCGCGCCGGGCGCGCTGCCGCGGGCCCGCTCGCTGGCCGAGGCCGGCCGGGTGGCTGCGGTCGTCGCCCTCGGGCTGGCCGGGGTCCTGCTGGTGTCGGGCGTGCTCGAGGCGTTCGTGACGCCGTCCGGCCTGCCCACCGCTGCCCGGATCAGCATCGGGGTGCTGGCCGAAGCCGCCTTCCTGGCTTACGTGATCGGCTACGGCCGCCGCGGCGTGCGCGCCGGCGCGACCGGCGACCTGAGCGCCGCGGAGCGCGAAGACGTCCTGCCCGTCTGATTGACCCGGGAAGCGCGGACAGATCAGAGCCGGCCGGCGGCTTTGAGGTCGAGGTAGGCGTCGGTGACGTGGGATGCGAACACGTCGGCGGGGGCGTCCACCACGTGCGCGCCGAGTTTGCCGAGCTGTTCGGTAACCACGCGCCGGGCGGCGGCGGCCAATTCGGCAGCTGCCGCCGTGTAGACGTCAGCCGCGTCGTCGCGGGTAGCGGCCAGGGCTGCCACCGACGGGTCGGCGACCGAGGCGACGACCAGTTCGTGCCGGGCCGCCAACGCCCGTGCGGCAGGCAGCAGGCCGGTGTCGGCCGCGGTGTCCAGCGCACTGAACAGGACGACCAGGGAACGCTTGGAGACCTGCCGCAGTACCTCGGCGGCGAGCAACTGTGGGTCGGTCTCGACCAGCGCCGGTTCGAGCGTGGTCAGCGCCGAAACCAGCTTGGGCAGCACGTCGCGTCCGCCCATCGGGCCCAGCCGGGCGCGCACCGCCGTGTCGGCAGCGACCAGCGCCACCCGGTCACCGGCCCGGGCCGCTACGGCGCCGAGCAGCAGGCAGGCGTCCAGCGCGGCGTCCAGGCGCGGCTCGTCGCCGAGGCGGGCGGCCGAGGTCCGGCCGGTGTCGACGGCCAGCACGATGTGCCGGTCGCGTTCCGGTCGCCAGGTGCGCACCACGACGTCGCGGGAGCGGGCCGTCGCGCGCCAGTCGATCGCGCGCACGTCGTCACCCAGGACGTAGGTGCGCAGCGAGTCGAACTCGCTGCCCTGCCCGCGCTGGCGCATGAGAACCGCGCCGTCGATCTGGCGGAGGCGGGACAGCTTCTCAGGCAGGAAGCGGCGCGAGCCGAACGACGGCAGCACCGTGACACTCCCCGGGACCGGCAGCCGCCTCTGCCGGGCGAGCATCCCGAGCGGCCCGTGCGAGCGGATCGTCACGTGCACGCTGACTCGGTGACCGCGCCGCGTAGGCCGCACGACGCTCACCATCGGGCGGCGTTCGCCGGGGCCGACTTCGAGCGTCTGGGTACGCGGGAAGACACCTGCCGAGGGCACCCACGCGTCGCGCACTATCGCCCGCAGCCTGCGCCGCCCGGTGTTCAGGACGCGCAGCACGGTCTGGCCGGTCTCCCCCAGCCGGACCGCGGCGCTCGCGTCCCGGGTCAGGCGCAGGTCCGAGATCCGCGCCGCGAGCATCAGGTCCGTGGCGATCATGAGGATGAGCAGGAGCGCGAACACGCCCACCGCCACCGACGACCAGGCCGCAATGAGCAGCCCCAACGTAGCCAGCGCGACGAACCGCCCGGTCAGGACCACGGCGCTACCGCGGGACCGGCACGGACGAGAGGACCGAGTCGAGGACGCGGTCGACGGTGACGCCCTCGACTTCGGCCTCCGGGCGCAGCTGGATCCGATGCCGGAATGTCGGTCGAGCCAGTGCTTGCACGTCGTCGGGAGTGACGAAATTGCGGCCGGACAGCCATGCCCACGCCCGAGAGGTCGCGAGCAGGGCAGTGGCACCGCGCGGCGAGACACCCAACGCCGCCGAGGGGGCGGCCCGGGTGGCCCGGGCCAGCTCGACGATGTAGGCCAGGACCGCCGGGTCGATGTGCACAGAGCGCACCGCGTCGGCCGCGGCCTTGAGGTCGCTGGCCGAGGTCACCGCAGCGACGCCGGCCGCGGCCAGGTCGCGCGGATCGAAGCCGGCCGCATGCGCCGACACGATCCGGATCTCGGTGTCGCGGTCGGGCAGCGGCATCGTCACCTTGACCAGGAATCGGTCCAGCTGCGCCTCGGGCAGCGGGTAGGTGCCTTCGTACTCGACCGGGTTCTGAGTGGCGATCACACAGAACGGGTCCGGGAGTGGCCGCGGCGTCCCCTCTACCGAGACCTGCCGTTCCTCCATCGCCTCGAGCAGCGAGGACTGGGTCTTGGGCGGGGTGCGGTTGATCTCGTCGGCAAGCAACAGGTTGGTGAAGACCGGGCCCTCGCGGAACTCGAAGCGGCCGGTCGAGGTGTCATAGATCAGCGAGCCGGTGACATCGCCCGGCATCAGATCGGCGGTGAACTGGATGCGGGTCGTCTTCAGGTCCAACGCCGCGGCCAGGGTGCGGACCAGCAACGTCTTGGCGACTCCCGGGACCCCCTCGACCAGGACGTGGCCGCGGCACAGCAGCCCGATCAGGACGCCGGTCACAGCTGGGTCCTGACCAATGACCGCCTTGGCCACTTCGCTGCGCAGCCGGCGCAGGCCCTCGCGGGCAGCCTCCTTGTCTTCGGTCACGAGCCGGACCCCTTCGATCGGGGCGGCACACCGGCCGCCACTTCCAGTGCGTCGAGCTCGACGGCCAGCCGCAGCAGGCCGGCGTCGTCGGCCGGCGGTGCTCCGCCGAGCAGGTACCAGACCTCCCCGGCCGGCCGGCCGGTCACCGACGCGGCCGATGCCACGACATCGGCTGCGCTCGAGCCGCGGCGCAGGCCGGCATGCGCACCGAGCCGGGTGAGCGTAGCCGTGCGGAGGGCAGCCGCCGCGCGGTCGCGTGCCCCGGCCCGGAGGTAGAGGCGTCCGTGTCCCTCGACGACCTCGGCGGCCCGCACCACCACGGGCAGCGGCTCAGTGACGGCCGGGCCCAGGCGGCGTCCGCGCCACAGCACGAGCAGGACGCCGAGCACGAGCAGCCATCCGAACGCGCGATGCGCACCCGCGGGGAACAGCTGCCAGACGGTGGGCGCGCCCGGCCCGGCCGCCTCGGCTCCGGGCAGGAGCCACACCACTCGCCGGCTGGCACCGTTGTCCGAGATCGTGTTGAGGTCCAGCGCGGCGACGCCCTCGTCGTCGACGGTGTCATTGCGCAGCAGCCGCTCCGAGCCGAGGACGATGACGCGTGAGTCGATCAGGACTGCTCCGTCGTAACAGGAGGTGGCGCTGTCAGCGCGGTAGGTGCGTGTCGGATTCGGCAGCTCGACGCGGCCGGCCGCGACCGCCCCGGGCTGCCGGCAGCCGGGACTGGTCTGCCCTGCGACAACGTCGACGGGCCGCACGTCGGGCGCGAGCTGGGCTAGCACGGCAACCGAGGGTCGCAGCAGCACGAGCCGGCCAGGCCGCCGGCCGAGATCGCTCAGCTGCGAATCGGAGTAGTCGCTCGGCGAGACGACGAGCACAGTCGCGTCGGCATCGGCCCGCCGGGCCGTGGCCAAACTCGTCGTCCGGTCCACCTGCGTGCCGCCGTTGCGCAGCAGCACCGCCAGCGCCTTGCTGCCGTTCTTGTGGGCCGAGCTGGGGTCCAGCGCGCGTCCGGGCTTGGTCGCCAGGGACGTCACGAGCAGCGCGCCCAGGACGACGACCACCGCCAGCGCCAGCCATGGCCGCAACCGCCGCCACACCGGGCGCATCACCTCGCCGGCCTGGACCGCCGGGGGGTGCGAGGGGCTCGTCACCACGGCAGCGCGTAGTCGTTGGGCCCGGGGACCGCGCGCTCGATGCGGGCGCTCAGCACGCCGTCGGCCGCTGTCTGCGCGATCGCGACATCGGCGTCCACGGCCGCCCGGCCCCCGAACCAGACCTCGTCGAAAGCCCTGGTCGCCGCGCGCAGGTCGGCCGCGGAGCTCGGCAGCAGCGGACCGGCCTGCCGCGCCGTCGCGGCGCCAGTGCGCCCCGGCTCGGGCATCAGCACCCCGCGGTCCTCTATGGTCTGCACGGCGGCGCGCAGCCACTCGCGCATCGCCTCGGCCCGACGGCCTGCGGCGGCGAACTCGACGGCCAGCCGGCGGTGGTCGCGGGCCCCGAGCGGGCGCAACGGGTCGTGGTCACCGGGCCTCCCGAGCCGCGGCACGCGCTGCGGCGAGCCGGCCTTGACTACCGCGAAGATAACCGCGGCCAGCAGCAGGAGGAGCAGGATCAGCGTCGCGCTGCTCCCGGCCGTCCCGTCGAACAGCGAGTTGAACCGACGCCCGATCCAGTGCAGCACCCGGTCGACCAAGCCGGGGTCGTCGCGGTGGTACTCGGGCTTGCGCAGTTCGGCGCGAGCCGCGCGCTGCGCAGCCGAACCGTCGGTGGGGTCGAAGGAGATCACTCAGAACGCCGACCTGGCCTGCGCCGACACGGCGGGTGCGGCCGGCTGCGCCCAGCGCGCCGCCTGCTGCAGGATGATGTCCAGGCCCTCGCGCCGCATCCGCAGGTCGACGTAGAGCAGCGCGTCGATACCGGCGCGAACCGGCTCGGTCAGCGTCGCGGCGAGCACCGAACCCACCGAGATGATCAGCACGTACGTCACGGACGACGGGGAGTTCGGATCGGGCAACAAGCCCCCGGCCCCGGTCACCGCCGAGGCAAGCACGAGGAAGGGCACCGAGGCCACCGTGCTGAGCATGGTGGCCAGCAGGTAGGCAAGCGCCCGGATCCCCCATACCCGCCACCACAGTCCCGTGCTGAGCCGCCGGGAGCGCGCCAGCGCACCGCGGACGGTGCTGCGTTCGACAACCATCGCCGGGACAGCCACCGCCCACAGCCCCCACAACCAGATGCCGGGCACCGCCAGCGCGAGCAGACCCAGCGTCTCGACGAGGGTGAGGACGAGGGCCAGCCCGACCAGCGCCCACCGGCGCCCCCGCAACCGGGCCAGGGCCTCACGGGCGGTGATGCGAACCCCGAGGATGTCCTGCGTGACCACCGCCGCGAGCAGCCCGCTGAGGATCGTGCCGAGCACCGCACTGATGAGGAAGGTGCTGAGCAACTGGAGGGCGACAGTGTCGAGGATCCGGTACGCACTGAGCTGCAGCCCGGCCGTCGCGGCCACCCGCACGACCGCGATGACCGCGGCCGGACCGAACATCGCCGCCGGGTTGCGGCGGATCGCCCGGAAGCTGCCGTCGAGGATCTCGGCGACGCCGAGGGGGCGCAGTGGTACGCATCCCTGACCCGGCTGCGTCATGATCACCCCTCCGGTCATCCCTGTCGGCCATCGCGGCTGACGATCATCTTGCAGCACGGTGATGGGAGAATTATGGGTCGGTATGTGCGTCGGGCGCCGCCCGATCGTCGCGGGATGCCACGATGTGGGCGTGAAACCTCGTGTGCTCGTCGTCGATGACGACTTTGCCCTGGCCGAAATGCTCGGCATCGTGCTGCGTACCGACGGCTTCGATCCGGCGTTCGTGTCCGACGGCAGCCGGGCGATGCACGCCTTTCGGGAGACCAAACCAGACGTCGTGCTGCTCGACCTGATGCTTCCGGGTCTGTCCGGCATCGACGTCTGCCGGGCCATCCGGGCCGAGAGTGGCACGCCGATCATCATGCTGACTGCCAAGAGCGACACCGTCGACATCGTCCTGGGGCTGGAGTCCGGTGCCGATGACTACGTCGTCAAACCGTTCAAGCCCAAGGAACTAGTGGCCCGCATGCGCGCGCGGTTGCGCCAGCACGAGGACCTGGCCAGCGAGACCCTGACCATCGGGCCGCCGGAATCCGCGGTCGAGATCGACGTTCCGGCGCACCAGGTGGTGCGCGACGGCGAGCAGATCGCACTCACCCCACTGGAGTTCGACCTGCTGGTGGCGCTGGCCCGAAAGCCGCGCCAGGTGTTCACCCGCGAGGTGCTGCTCGAACAGGTCTGGGGCTATCGGCACGCAGCCGACACCCGGCTCGTTAACGTCCACGTGCAGCGGTTGCGATCCAAGGTCGAGCGTGATCCCGAGCGCCCGGAGGTAGTGCTGACCGTTCGGGGGGTCGGGTACAAAGCCGGGCCTCCGTGAGCCAGGCACGCAGCCTCGCCGGCAACCCGCCCGTCGCGGGCGGGCTGCCGGCGCTGTGGCGCCGGATCGCCGAGCGGACGCAGGCCGCGATCCGGGCCGCGACCCATACGTGGCGGCACTCGCTACAGCTGCGTGTCGGCACCACCACCGTCCTGGTCACCGGCGTCGTGGTGCTTGTCATCGGGATCCTGCTGGTCGACCAGGTCGGGGGTGGCATCCTGCAGGCGAAGAGACGGGCCGCGATCAGCCAGGCGCAGATCGGCGTGCCGTCGGCGGTCGGGGTGCTGGCCACGGTCGACGCGGGTGCGATCGACGACGTCAACGACGCGCAACGGCGGATCACCTCGAACCTGACCGCGAGTGGCGGCAGCGCGGGCCTGTTCAGCATCGTCATCGAGTCGACGTCGGTCAACGACGCCACCACGCCCACCTCGCTGATACCGGGTTCACTGCGCCGCGCGGTCCAAGCCAGGAACCTGGCCGTGCAATACGCCCCGGTGCGCCAAACGCCGGGCAGCAATGCCCTGGTGCCCGGCCTCATCGTGGGCGAGCCGGTGCAGGCGCGCACCGGACTGTTCGAGCTGTACTACCTGTTTCCGCTCACTGCCGAAGAGCAGACGATCGCCCTCATCCAGCGCACCGTGCTGCTCGCCGGACTGGCTCTGGTCCTGCTCGTGCTGGTGATCGCGCTGCTGGTGACCCGGCAGGTCGTCCGGCCGGTCCGCGTCGCGGCCGAGACCGCGGGACGGCTGGCCGACGGTGACCTGGCCCAGCGCATCAAGGTGCGCGGCACCGATGACATCGCCCGCCTCGGCCAGTCCTTCAATGACATGGCTGGCAGCCTGCAGCGACAGATCCGCCGGCTGGAGGATCTGTCGCGTCTGCAGCGGCGATTCACCAGCGACGTCTCACACGAACTGCGCACGCCGCTCACCACGATCCGGATGGCCTCGGAGTTGCTCTACGCCAACCGCGCGCGCTTCGCCCCGGAGCTGTCCCGGTCCGCGGAGTTGCTGCGGGCCGAGCTGGACCGCTTCGAAGCCCTGCTCACCGACCTGCTCGAGATTTCCCGCTATGACGCGGGGGTGGCCAACCTCGAGTCCGAAACCGCCGACCTGCGTGGGGTGGTCACCGCCACCGTGGACGCCAACCGCTCGCTGGCCCAGCGGCACGGCACCGAGATCGTCGTGCACGCACCCGAGCGGCCGGTGACCGCCGACATGGACTCGCGGCGGGTGGAGCGGATCCTGCGCAACCTGGTGGCAAACGCCCTCGATCACGGCGAGGGCCAGCCGGTCGAGATCACGATCGGCTGCGACGACCATGCCGTCGCCGTCACAGTGCGCGACCACGGTCTCGGGCTTAAGCCAGGCGAGGCCGGTCTGGTGTTCAACCGCTTCTGGCGCGGGGACAGCTCCCGCAGCCGGCTTACCGGCGGCACCGGGCTGGGGCTCGCGATCAGCCTCGAGGACGCCCGGCTGCACGACGGTTGGCTGCAGGCATGGGGGGAGCGGGGCCGCGGGGCGCAATTCCGGCTCACCCTGCCGCGCCAAGCCGGACATAGGCTGATGTCATCCCCCCTGCCGCTGAACCCCGACGAGCGTGACGAGGACGACGACGAATGATCGGCCGGCTGATGCCCGCGCTGTGTGCCGCGGTCGCGGTGCTGGCGGCCTGCACCGGGGTGCCGAAGACGTCGTCGGCGCAGGTCGTGCGGCCGGTGAACGTCGGCACGCCCACGTCACCGACGGTCAACTCGCCGGCCCTCAACGGCGACGCCCGCACGATGGTGAACGACTTCCTGTCCGCGAACGCCCTCGTCGACGACAACCACGCCACCGCCCGCGGTTTCCTGACCGCCGACGCCACGAGCCGGTGGTCCGACGACACGGTGAGCGTGGTCGATGCGCTGCAGGTGGGCAATCCGCGCAACGGTGCGATCACGGTGCAGGGCCGCAAACTCGGCACCGTGAGTGCCTCTGGCATCTACACCCCGGTACCGGAGGGCGACGCCACCGGCGGTGTTGGCGAGGCGTTCACCTTTCAGATGAAGAAGGTCAGGGGCCAGTGGCGCATCGACGCGCTGCCCAGCGGCCTGATCCTGAAGTCCGGCGAGTTCCAGTCGCTGTATCGGCAGCGCAAGATCTTCTTCTACGACCGGACGGAGCGGCACCTCGTCCCTGACCCGCGGTTCACCGCACTGACCGACCCCGGGCGGTTGGCCAAGTACCTGCTCAGCCAGCTGATCGCCGGCCCGCGCCCGCAATTGCAGGCGGCGTGGACTCCGGAACTGCCGGCCCAGTCCGATCCCCGGCAGGTGAGCGTCGTCCTCGGCTCGCCTACGTTGATCGAGGTGCCAGGGTCGAGCAGGTTGAGCTCGGGCACTCGGGACCGCCTCGCGGCACAGCTCGCGCTCACCCTCGACCAGGTGGTCCCCCGTGCGCGGATGTCGATCCTCGACAACGGCAAGCCGGTCACCGTGTCGCTGGCGGGCAGTGTATTCACGGCGGCCGAGTTCGCGGGCACCGTCAGCCCGGCCAACACCGCGCCCGCGCTGTTCTACCTCCGCGACGGCGCGGTGGTCGATGCATCCGGCAGGCATCTGCGCGGCGAGCTCGGCACCGGCGCCGACCGCCTGACCTCGGTTGCGCTGGCCAGCCAGCCCGGTTCGGAGGACCTGCTCGCCGCGGGGACAGCAGGTGCGGGCGCCAAGGCGCGGTTGCTGGTCGGCACCGAGCTCAGCGGGCTGCACGACACCGGCCTGAGCGGCTTGCTGTCCCGCCCCACCTGGGCGCCCAATCTCAACGAGGTCTGGGTGGGCAGCGGATCGCACGTGTACCGGGTGACCGGGTCGTCTGCGCCGGCCGAGGTTTCGGTGACCGGCGCCGGCCCGGTTACCGGCCGGGTGCGGGCGCTGCGGTTCAGCCCCGAAGGATCTCGGGTCGCCATGGTGCTCAGCGCTCCCGGCGGCGACAGCGCGCAGGTGTGGGTGGGGGCTGTCGTGCGTACCCCTGGCCAGCCGCAGGTGCGCGTCGACAGCCTCGAACCGATTACGCCGCAGGCCGTGGTGATCACCGACGTCGCCTGGAACGACTCGCTGAAGCTGTTCGTGATCGGCAGGGCCAGCGGCGAGGACAACGTCTACGAGGTGCAGGTGGACGGCTCGCTCTGGACGCCGCGCCAGGTCGTCAACCTGCCCGGGGTCCCTGACAGCATCACGGTGTCGGAAAACGTCCCCGCGTGGGTGTCGGTCGACGGGACGGTCTGGACGCAGACCGGCGGGTCATGGTCCCAGCCCGGCGACAAGTCGAGCCTCGGCGACAACCCGATCTATCTCGAATAGCGCGAAGGTCAAGCCCGCCGTCCACAGCAGGTGCGCGCGTCCACAGGTCGGCCGCGAGCAATGCGCTTCGGGGCTCGCGCGGCGACGCTGGTGCGGTGCCCGCTTCCCTCGCTGCCGTGCTCGCCGACCTGGTGCTGCCGCGGTGCTGTGTCGGCTGCGCGCGTGCGGGCCCACCGCTGTGCACGGGATGCCTACCGCCTGGCGTGCTGCGCCTCGAGATCGCTGGCCTGCCGGCCGTCGCGGCCGGTGCCTATGCCGGCGCGCTGCGCACCGCGCTGATCGGCTACAAGGAGCGCGGTCGGCGCGATCTCGCCCGGCCGCTCGGGGCGTTGCTCGGCCGCGGCGTCGCACTCGGCCCACCGGCCGTGTTGTTGGTGCCCGTGCCGTCTGCAGCACGCATCGCCCGCGCCCGCGGGGGTGACCATGTGCTGCGGCTGGCCCGGGTGGCGGCCCGGTGCAACGCCGCTGACGTCGTCACTGCGCTGCAGCTGGATCGGCCCGTCCAGGACTCCGCCGGGCTGGGTTGGCGCGAGCGCGCCGCCAATCTGGCCGGCGCGATGACGGCGTCCACGCCACCGCGTCCCGGTGCCGGCGCGGTGATCGTCGACGACATCGTGACCACCGGTGCGACCCTGCGCGAGGCTGCCCGCGCGCTTGAGGCCGCCGGTTGGACGGTTCGCGGTGCGGCGGTCGTGGCCGCCACCGAGCGGCGCGGGGCCCTTGGGGCTCTATCCGTCCTAGCGGGTTAGCGCCGCGTCCAGGCTGGCGGCGGGCAGCTGCCGGTCGCGGTGGGGGCGCGCGGTTCTGGGCACAAACGACGTCGACCCCGGTCCGGCGATTTTCGACCAGGCGCTCACCGACTGCCGCGCGGGCCGGGTGCGACCGGGTCGCCTTGGCACGTCCGTGACGAGCGGTCTAGCGTGGGGCTGACCTGACCGAGGAGGCGTTCGTCGACCCGCACGGTCGCAGAGCCGCACGTGTGGAGCCGCAAGCGCCCTGGCTGCATGGTGTGGAGGTCGCATGGACACTGCCCTGAGCATGGAACTGGTCGTTCGCGGTCGCAACGTCGTCGTCCCGGATCACTACCGACAACACGTTGCCGACAAGCTCGAGAAGATCGAGCGCTACGACCACAAGATCATCAGGACGGACGTCGAACTACAACACGAACGCAACCCCCGGCAGACCGGTCGTTGTCAGCACGTCGAGATCACCTGTCGCACCCGCGGCCCGGTCGTACGCAGCGAGGCGCGCGCCGAAGACTTCTACAAGGCCCTGGACCTGGCCACCGAGCGACTGGAGCGTCGCTTCCGCCAGGCCGCCGATCGGCGCCGCGTGCACCACGGGCGTCGGACGCCGCCGTCGATCACCGACTTCGTGGCCGACGGAATTTCCCCCGCCGCGAGCGATGCTGACGTCGTCGAGGACGAGCCGGCCTACGACGGACCCGGCCGGGTCGTGCGCGAGAAGGAGCACACCGCCAAACCGATGTCGATCGACCAGGCACTGTTCGAGATGGAGTTGGTCGGGCACGATTTCTTCCTCTTCAGCGACGTCGACTCCGGCCGGCCCACGGTCGTCTACCGCCGCCACGCCTACGACTACGGGCTCATCCGGCTAGCCGACTGAGGGCAGCCGCGGATTCACCACTGCGAAGCGCGCTTCGTCGCTGAACGTGCCTTCGGGATCGCGCAGCCGCGCTCGCAGCACGCCGTCGGGCTCGAAGCCAGCGGCCTGCGCGGCCTTCTGCGACGCCACGTTGGACGTCTTCGCGCCGAGCTCCAACCGGGCGAAGCCGCCGACGTCGAATGCCCACCGCACGAGCAGGCGCAGCGCTCGTGCGGTGTAGCCGCGGCCACGGAAGGCCGGGTGCACGGCATAGCCGACCCCGCCGATGCCCGGCGGGCCGACCAAGCGCAGCCGCATCGACCCGGCCAGCTGGCCGGTCGCCACGTCGAGCATCGCGAACGGTGCGGCGCTGCCCACCAGCCAGTCCAGTCCGGCCTGGGCGACCATCCGGGTGATGTCAGCCTCGGATGGGGTGATCCCGGTGAACCCGGTGCTGACGGTGATCGGGTCGGTCTCCTGTTCCAGCATGGCCGCCACGTCCGCGGGCAGCAGCATGCGCAGCTCAAGGACACCGTCGCTGAGCCCGCCGGCCGGCAGCGCCACGAACCGTCGTGGGACTGGCATGCCGGGGTCACCGGCCAGCCGCCCGAAGACGGCGCCGTCCACCATGCCGGTCGGGGTGGCGATGTCGCCGCGCAGGATGCCTTCGTAACGGAACCCCCCGTTGAGTGCCGACTTGGCCGAGGCCACGTTCGCCACGGCGCAGCGGATCTCGACTCGCGCGACGCCCTGGCGCAATGCCCAGGACGCGAGGGCGCGTGATGCTTCAGCGGCGTAACCATGCCCACGGGCGGGCGCGTAAATGACGTACCCGATGTCGGCTGCCGCCTTGCGCGGCGGTGGCAGCCGGATGTCGGCCGAGCCGACGAGGCGCCCGGTGGCCGACTCGACGAGCGCGCAGCCGAGCCCGGTCCCGCGGTGCCGATCCCCGGTGGCGATCGCGGTGACGAACTGCTCGGCGTCCTGAGGTCGGTACGGATCGGGGAGGACGACGAAGTCACGTATCGAGCTGTCCTGCATCGCCTCGTACACACTCGGCGCGTCTGCGGGCTGCCACGGCCGCAGGGCGAGTCGCTCGGTGTTCAAAACGGCCCCGTCGAGTTCGACACCGCGGTACTCGCCCATAGGGCGAAGGGTGTCAGATCCGGGATCGCCCCGTCACTGGGAGCCATCGCACCGCGTCTGCCACCCGGCCGGCCCGAGCGCACCGACGAGCACGACGGCGACCCCGGCGATTGCCGAGCATCGCGTCGTGCAGCGCGCCGTCGTGATGCGGCCAGCGGCGCGTCGCGTCGCCTGAGCAATCACGTTGGCATGCGCGGTGGCGCCGATTCGGGGGTCCTTGTGACCGAGCCGTGACCACCTCGCCGCACCCCGTAACATTGCCGCCGTGGTTCTAGCCAAGATTCTCCGCGCCGGTGAAGGCAAGATGGTTCGCCGACTTTCGACCATCGCCGATCACATCGAGACCCTCGAGGACGATTACGTCGATCTCACCGATGCCGAACTGCGGGCACTCACCGAGACGTTCAAGGAGCGTTACGCCGACGGCGAGACTCTCGACGACCTGCTGCCCGAAGCGTTCGCGGTGGTCCGGGAGGCCGCCCGGCGCACGCTGGGCCAGTTCCACTACAAGGTGCAGCTCATGGGCGGCGCCGCGATGCACCTGGGCAACATCGCGGAGATGAAGACCGGTGAGGGCAAGACACTGGTCTCGACGCTGCCGGCCTACCTCAATGCACTGGCCGGCAACGGGGTACACGTGGTCACGGTCAACGACTACCTGGTCGGGCGCGACGGCGACTGGATGGGTCGGGTACACCGCTTCCTCGGCCTGTCCGTCGGCAAGATCCTCAACGACCTGCCGCCGGAGAAGCGCCGGGCCGCGTATGCGTGCGACATCACCTACGGGACCAACAACGAGTTCGGCTTCGATTACCTGCGCGACAACATGGCCTGGTCGCTCGATGACATGGTCCAGCGCGGGCATCACTACGCGATCGTCGACGAGGTGGACTCCATCCTCATCGACGAGGCGCGCACCCCGCTGATCATCAGCGGGCCGGCTGAGGAGAACCAGCGCTGGTACCTCGAGTTCGCGCGCATCGCGCCGCGGCTGAAGAAGGACGAGCACTACGAGGTCGAGGAAGGCAAGCGCACGGTGGCTGTCACCGAAGAGGGCGTCGCGTTCGTCGAGGACCAACTCGGCATCGACAACCTCTACGAAGCGGCTAACACGCCGCTCGTGGGCTATCTGAACAACTCGCTCAAGGCGAAGGAACTGTTCAAGCGCGACCGCGACTACATCGTCAACGACGGCGAGGTACTCATCGTCGACGAGTTCACTGGCCGGGTACTGCACGGGCGCCGCTACAACGAGGGCATGCACCAGGCCATCGAGGCCAAGGAGGGTGTGAAGATCCAGCAGGAGAACCAGACGCTGGCCACGATCACCTTGCAGAACTACTTCCGGCTCTACGAGAAGCTCGCGGGGATGACCGGCACGGCCCAGACCGAGGCCGCCGAACTCAACCAGATCTACAAGCTGGGCGTCATCCCGATCCCGACCAACAAGGACATGATCCGCGAGGACCACACCGACTTCATCTACAAGACCGAGGACGCGAAGTTCTCGGCCGTCATCGACGACATCGCCGAGCGCAACGAGGCCGGCCAGCCGATCCTCGTCGGCACGGCCAGTGTCGCGAAGTCCGAGCGGCTGTCGTCGCTGCTGCTGCGCAAAGGCATCCCGCACGAGGTGCTCAACGCCAAGCAGCACGCGCGGGAGGCGGCGATCATCGCCAACGCGGGCCGCAAGGGCGCCGTCACGATCGCGACGAACATGGCTGGCCGCGGCACCGACATCATGCTCGGCGGCAATCCCGAGTTCGCCGCGGACTCGGTGCTGCGCGAGATGAGCCTGACCCCGGACGAGACGCCCGAGGAGTACGAAGCCGGCTGGGCCGACGAGCTCGAGAAGGCCAAGGCCGACAGCGCGAAGGAGCACGAGGAGGTCGTCGAGCTGGGCGGGCTGTACGTGCTCGGCACCGAGCGGCACGAGTCTCGTCGCATCGACAACCAGCTGCGTGGCCGCTCCGGGCGCCAAGGCGACCCGGGAGAGTCACGGTTCTACCTGTCCCTGGGTGACGACCTGATGGTGCGGTTCAACGGCGAGCGGGTCGCCGCGATGATGAACCTGCTCCGGCTGCCCGAGGACGTCCCGATCGAAGCCCGGCCGGTGTCCAAGGCGATCCAGTCCGCACAGACCCAGGTCGAACAGCAGAACTTCGAGATCCGCAAGAACGTCCTCAAGTACGACGAGGTGCTCAACAAGCAACGCACGGTGATCTACGACGAGCGGCGCTCGGTGTTGCACGGCCTCGATCTGTCTGACCAGATCCGACCCATGATCGACGACGTCGTGCGCGGCTACGTCGAGGGCGCGACCTCCTCCGGCTACGCCGAGGAATGGGACCTGGAACAGCTGTGGACGGCGCTGAAGACCCTCTACCCGGTATCGCTGTCCATCGATGAGGCGATCGAGCAGGCCGGCGGCGAGAAGACCGACCTGACCCGCGAGTTCCTGGTCGAGGAGTTGGTGGCCGACGCCCAGGCGGCTTACGACGCCCGCGAAGAGGATTTGGGCGCCGAGGTGCTGCGTGAGCTCGAGCGCCGGGTATTGCTGTCGGTGCTGGACCGCAAGTGGCGAGAGCACCTTTACGAGATGGACTATCTTCAGGAGGGCATCGGCCTGCGGGCGATGGCCCAGCGCGACCCGCTCGTCGAATACCAGCGCGAGGGCTTCGACATGTTCGCCGCCATGATGGAGGCGATCAAGGAGGAGTCGGTGGGGTTCCTGTTCAACCTCGAAGTCGAGGTGGATGACGCTAACGCGGCTGCTGTCGAGGCGGCGCCCGCCGACGACGCGGCCGACGACGCAGCCACCCCGCAGCTGGACATCTCGCTGCTCAAGGCGGCCGCTGCCGAGCGGGAGCACCCGGCGGCTGAGAACGGCAAGGGCAAGCCGCATATCAGTGCCAAGGGCCTGAACCGCGACACGTCGGCGAAGCCGCTGGTCTACACCTCGCCAGAGCTGGGATCAGACGAACCGGCCGTCCAGCAGACCAAGGCCGACAACGCCCCGGCGGTGTCCCCGAGGTCCGGCACCGCGCGCCGCCAGCAGTCGCGCACCAGCAACCCCAACCGCGGCGGCAGCCGAGGTAACAAGCGCAAGCGCTGACGGGGCCACCCCGGGCTCCACTCGATCTCCGCTGTCACAGGCGGCAACGAACGGGACAAGGCGCTCAGCCCAGCTGCAATCTGGTGCAGCGCCAGCGGTTCTGATGTGCCTCCAGGCGCATCGCCACTGCGCGCACCCGCGGGCCGACCTGCACCGTCGCGCACAGTTCGGCCACCCCTTCGGCGGGTTCGCACGCGCGCACTGAGCGCACGGTGGCCGCGTGTGTCCAGTGCGGCCGTCGGCGTTGCGCGGCCCGTTCGAAGTCGGCGCCCAGACCGTGGGCCACCGAGGGGCTGAGCAACGCGGCGAGCTGTTGCAGCGGTCGCCGGCCGGCCGCCGTCTCGATGATCCCGATCAGCAGCCGCCGGCCCCACAGCGCCGGATCGGGCAGGTCGGTGCGTAGCACCGTCGGCGGTGCCATCGGCCGGTCGCGGCGGGCGGCGCTCTCGAACGGCAACTGCTGGTCGAGCGGGCCGACGGCGTAGAGCCGGCGCGGTGCAATCTCGTCGTCGAAGGGCGGCTCGCGGCGCGGTGCTGGGCGGACAGTCAGAATCCGGACCGCCGCAGTTCGCTTGGGTGCGGGCGAGCCGCCCGCGAGCGCGGTGGTCATCGCGGTGCGCTGCTGGACGCAGGCGGTGCCAGCCGCTGACCCGGCCTGATCAGGTTCGGGTCGGCGCCGATGACCGCCCGGTTGGCGGCGTACCAGCGAGGCCACGCTGCCGCGGTCCGCGCCGGCGTGCCGCCGTGGCCCAGTTGCGCCGCGGCGATCTCCCACAGGCAGTCACCTGGCCGGACCACGACAGCACCGTTTGCCGGTGCCGGCCGAGCCGGCTGCGCAGCGTGCGAGCCGGGAGGGGGGACGGTGCGCGGCGCGGTGGGCGGTGACGCAGTCGGCCAACCCGGGGCGGGCAGGGCCGGAGGATCGCTCGGCCAGGCGGGCGAGGGGACTGGTGCGCTCGACAGAGATGCCGCCGCACTACCGCCCCGGCCGGCCGGGACGGCAGGGCCTGCGGCCCCGGCGGCCACCGGCACGAGCAGTACGCCCAGACCAGCGGCGCCGGCCACCGCGCGATGGAGGGTCGCGGGCAACAGCACCTGGGCGAGCCACCGAGCGCTCCGGCCGCAACCGCCCGGCAATCCGGCGGCAATCGCCGCGAGCAGCCCCACGCCCAGCCACAGCGCGAGAGACCAGATCGCGGCCCCGGCCAGGTCGAGCGCCGCACCGTCGGCGCCGGACGCGGCGATCCAGGCGTGCGGGGCAGCGACGCCGCGTGCCAGTACGCCGAGGTCGGGACGCAGCGTGGCCAGCACGGCCAGATCACTGGCCACGAGACCCCCCGCAGCGATGAGACGAGCAGGCTTGTTCATCGCATTATCCTTCGTTTGCTTGTATTAGCGTTTATAACCCTCCGATAGGTTGCGGTCAAGGGGCAGACGCCGGGGGGCTGACGATGCGGTGACTGTGACTGCGATCGCCACCGCGGCAGCTGAGTCGTCCGCGCCGTCCGGCGAGCCTTGGACACATGGGTTGCTCGGCGCAATCGCCTTGACGGCCGCTGCCCGCGCGTCGTCGAACGAACCGGGCGAGGCCTTGGCGGGGGCCGTTGCAGATCAGCGGCGACGTGCAGCGCCGCTGGCGTTGGATCAGGCCGTGGCGGGCGCGGGAGCGCGACGGGTGAGATGGACGTCCTCGTGGCGCATCATCACCCGGAACAGCACGTAGGAGGCGATCACCGCAGTGATGACCAGCAGCGGGGACAGCACCGCGCGCAGCATCAGGAAGCCGCCGAGTGAGGCGGTCGACAGCAACCAGACGGTGCCGACGGCGTTGACGAGGTAGGCCAACGTCCAGACGATCGAGACCCAGCGGAAGTAGTGGTTGGCGCGCAGCCGGGTGCTCAACGCGGCGGGCAGCGGACAGAAGTCGTGCACCAGGCGGTCCAGCAGCGGCCGGCCGGCCAGCGCGGTCACCGCGAAGGCGGTCGCGGTGGCCACGGTCCCGGCCACGGGTTGCAGGAAGTAGAGGAACGCGCTGTTCGTCCAGAAGGCGAGGACGGCGCGCAGCGTCAGCAGGCCGGCGCCCAGCATCGCGGCGGCGAGCAGGGGTTTGCCTCGGGTGTGGGTCCACAGCAGCCCGGCGTAGTACCAGGCCAACGTGACGGCGACAGCGACGCGTAACGACGTGACCGACAAAGCCAGGTAGAACACGGCGGCGGGCAGCAGGGAGGCGACCAGGATCGTCGAACCGGCCTTGCGCAGGATTTCGCGGGCGCCGGGAAGCACGATCACATGCTTCGACGTCGGTGTCACGTATCACGCTCCAGAAGACGGGCCGTCACTGGTGCCGTCCCCGATGCGGCGGGAGTCTAAACAACTCCAACACTGACCTTACCCGGATCAGATATAGGGCAAGGTGCCTAGAAACCCGTCGAGAGCCCACGACTACTGCTGCGTGATCAGCCGGGGCGAGTCCGGGCGAAAGTGCCGGACGAGTTCGTTGGCATAGCGCCGGCCCAGCTCTGCACCGTGTTCGGCCACCCATTCGGTGAGCACGATCCGGCCGGTCGAGGGTGCGGCGGAGTCGGCCAGGCCGTCGGCCATCGCACGGTACTCGTCCCGCGTGAGCAGTGTGTCGCGCAGCAGCAGGCCGAGCCCGCGCGACATCAGCGGCACCAGGGCCGGCGGCATCGGCACGACGAGCGCACGGCTGCCCACCGCGGCTCTGACCGCCTCGACGAGTTCCCGGAACGTCACGCTCTGCGGGCCGACGGCGTCGAGGACGACCGAGTCGTTGCGCTGGCCGAGCTCGACACACAATCGGGCCAGGTCATCGATGTGGATGCCACGCACGCGGTATCGACCCCTCGCGCCGATCCCGAACACCGGCAGGTGTCGCAACAGCCAGGCGATGTTGTTCACCAGGACGCCGTCGCCGCCGAACAGGATGGCCGGCCGCACAATGGCATGCCCCACCCCCACGCCGCCGAGGATCTGCTCCACCTCGGCCTTGCCGCGGAAGTAGGGGTAGGGCGAGTCCAGGCTCGGGTTGGTGATGGACACGTGCACGATGCGCTGCACACCAGCTACGGCGGCAGCCTCGAAGAGCACCCGGCTGTTGGTCACTGCCGCGTCATGATCGACACCGCCCTTGGCGAAGCGCACCCAGTAGGTGTTGTAGAGCGTGTGCACACCCTGCAGGGAGCTGGCCAGGTCGCTCGGGTGTTCGAAGTCCAGGGCGCGGACGTCGACGGGGGTGTCCGCCGGTGCCCGGTCCGGGTGGCCGGTGAGCGTGCGTACCCGCCGCCCGGCCGCGAGCAGATCGCGGGCGATGGCCGCGCCGGAGTAGCTGAACGCGCCGGTGACGGCGTCGAGTGGACTGCTCACGGTTGTCCTCCAGGGGTCAGGCCGGTCGGTAGCGCGGCGGCCCCGACGAGATCGAGCAGGCCGGCGATCAGGCGGGCACGGTCGAACAGGGCGAGCGCCGCGCCGCGGTCCCCGTCGAGGTTGGCGAGCATTTCCAGGCCGAGAAAGCCGGCCATCACGCCGTGTGCAAGTTCGGCGGCCGGCACCAGCTCTTGGACCGGCGAGCCCGCAAGCGCGCGGCGCAGCGCGGTCTCGGCGAACTCACGCCACGGCGCCAATCGCTGGCTGACCTGGGCGCCCAGCTCAGGCACCGCCTGCGCACCGGTGATCATCTCCACGAGCACGGTGACGTGCCCGGAGTCGAGGTCCTCGCTGAAGATGGTTCGGGCGGACTCGATCAGCTCGGCCAGCGTGCTCGCCTCTGCCACCATGTGCTGGTAGGCAGCCAGGCGCCTGGCACTGACGTCGTCGAGGGCGGCCAGCAGCAGGTCCGTCACCGACCCGAAGTGATAGAAGACCAGCGATTGGTTGCACCCCGCGCGGGCGGCGATGTCCCGGGCGCTGGCCCCGCCGAATCCGACCTCCTGCAGCGCCTGGATCGTGGCCGCGACCAGGGCGGCCCGGGTCTGACTCGCCTTGCTGCCGGGCGCTGAGGGCGATGCCCGGCGCGGACCTGATGTCGCCACCCGCAACTCCTATTGAGCGATCGGTTCAAGCGTTCGCTCAACAGACTACCCGGGTCTTGCCCGAACCCCGGGGCAGGGCAAGGCTTGCACCCTGATATCCACCGGCTGGCTCGGGCAGATGCTGTCGGTGTGCTTCTCGCGGCTGTGCCCATATCGTGCGAGGCGACGCGATGATCGGCTCGGAGGTGCGATGCGCTGGGAGGCCCTGTTCACCGACCTGGACGCCCAGGCGGAGGCGTTGGAGCGCTCCGAGCGGGCGGCCGAGGTCGACGAGCGCGCCCGAATCGAACTCGGCGCCCTGGGCCTGCTCGAGCGGCTGCGGCCGGCGCTCGGGACGGCCGTGCGGTTGCAGTGCGCCGGTTCGGTGGTCGTGTCCGGCGTACTGCGCCGGGTCGGCCCGGACTGGCTGCTGCTCGACGAGGGGGCTGGCCGCGAAGTGCTTGTCACGCTGCGGGCGGTACAGGGAGTGAGCGGGCTCAGCAGGCTCTCGGCCGGCCCGGAGTCGATGCCGATCGTCGAGTCACGCCTCGGGCTGAGTCACGTCCTGCGCGGGGTGGCCCGCGATCGCTCGCCCGTGCGGATCTGCCGGACCGACGGGTCGGTGCTCGATGCCACGATCGACCGGGTCGGGGCGGATTTCCTGGAAGCCGCCGTGCATCCAGCTGGCGAGCCGCGCCGCCGCAGCGAGGTCCGCGAGGTCATCCTCATCCCACACAGCGCGGTGGTGGCGGTCTGGAGGTGACTGGGCGCCAAGCAGAATCAGCTCGGTTCATCGGCGTCCACATAGGGGTGTTCTGCGACGAACTGGCGGGTCTGGTCATACATCCGCGCGATGTAGCTCTCCAGCTTGTCGCGTTCGACGCGCCATTGGCCCCGGCCGCCGACCTTGATCGCCTCGAGTTCACCGTTGCGGACCAAGGCGTAGGTCTGCGACCCGGAGATGTTGAGCACCTCCGCGACGTCGGCAAGGGTGAGGAACCGCTGGCTGGCCATGTGCTGCGTGCGACGCCCTTCGTGGTCCGGCGGAAACTCCCGGGGACAGTCTGACAGCACCGCTCGGGCTTGGCGGTGGATTGTCCACAGGGCATCTCGGACATGTTTCGACAGGTATGCCGGAGTCGGGCACGATGTCCGGGTGACCGTCCCGTCCCCTGCGCCACGCCGGATCAAGGCACCGAGCTGGCTGGACCTGCGCCTGGTCGTCGGGGTCGTGCTCGTGCTCGGCTCGGTGGCCTTCGGCGCCAAGGTCGTGTCGGGCGCGAGCCACACCTACCGGATGCTGGCGGTCACGCGCGATCTTGCCGCCGGGACCCTGCTGAGTCGCGACGACGTGACGGCGGTCCGGGTCCAGCTGCCCGAACACGGTCATGGGATCTATCTTTCCTCCGGCACTGACGTCCTGGGTCGACAGCTCAATCGATCGTTGGCCAGCGGCGAACTGCTGCCCGCCGCCGCGCTCGGCACCGCGGCCGCGCTGACCACGCTCACCGTGCCGTTCACGGCCGACAACGCCCCGGTGCTCGCAGCCGGTCAGCGAGTCGAGATCTGGCTGTCGACCAAGACCTGCGCGTCGGTCGTGCTGCTGGCCGACGTGACGGTGCAGGACGTGCGGGTGGCTACCGGCGGGTCGTTTTCCTCGAGTGGCGGGCAGAACGTCGTTGTCAGTGTCGCGCCTGAGCTGGCCGGGCGGGTCGTCGGTGCCCTGGCCCGCGACGGTGCGACCATCCGGGCCGGCATCCTGACCGGTCCGGCGAAGCCCGCGGTCAACGACGTGTTGCCCGACCTGGATGCCTGCCCCGCCCGCACTGGTCCTTCGTGAAGCTGCCGGTGCTCACCGCCGCCGACGGGGCGGCGTGGGAGGCGGCGCTGGTCACCGCCCTGGACCGTGGCGATCACGGGGTGACCGTGGTGCGGCGCTGCGTCGACATCGTGGAACTGCTGGCCGTAGCTGCCGCCGGGCAGGGCCGGGCCGCCCTGATCTCCGCCGGGCTGCGCCGTCTGGACGCCGACACGGTCGACCGGCTGGTCGCCGCGCAGGTCGTGCCCATCGGTGTGGTCGGCCGCGGCGACAGCACAGCCGAGGATCGGCTGCGCGCTGCCGGCATCGATCACCTGGTGCCCGATGACGCCGAGGTGGGCGTCGTGGCCTCGGTCATCCTTGAGGCCGTGCGCGCGGACCCGGCGGGTGCGTCGGCGCCCCGGATGTTCGGCGACCCCGCGACGTCGATGGCCATCCCACCCGGCGTCGGGGCGCTCCTGCCAGCCGATCTGCCGGACCGGCGCGGCTCGGTCGTGGCCGTCTGGGGCCCGACCGGCGCGCCCGGGCGGACCGTCGTGGCGGCCACACTGGCCGACGAGATCGCCCGACTGGGCACGCACGCGCTCCTGGTCGATGCCGATGTGTACGGCGGCACCGTCGCCGTGTTGCTCGGGTTGCTCGACGAGTCGCCGGGGCTCGCGGCCGCGTGCCGCCAGGCCGGTGCGACGCGCCTGGATGCCGCCGCGCTGGCCGCGCTGTGCTGGCAGCTGGCGCCCATGCTGCGGGTGCTGACCGGGATCCCGATCGCGCAGCGCTGGCCGGAGGTGCGGGCCGCGGCGATCGAGCCAGTCCTCAACGCCGCACGCGACCTGGCCGCATTCATCGTCGTCGACTGCGGTTTCGGGCTCGAGACCGACGAGGAACTGTCCTTCGACTCCCTCGCGCCGCGGCGCAACGGCGCCACACTCGCCGTCCTCGACCAGGCCGACGTGATCCTCGCCGTGGGCGCCGCCGACCCGATCGGTGTGCAGCGGCTGGTCCGCGGACTGACCGACCTGCGCGACGCCGAGGTGTCCGCGCCGGTCTGGGTGGTGGTGAACAAGGTGCGCCGCGGTGTCGTGGCCGGCGATCCGGCGACGGAGCTGACGGCTGCGTTGGAGCGCTTCGCCGGGCGGGCGCCCGCGGCGCTGCTGCCGATGGACCAGGAGGCGCTCGACGCCGCACTCGCGGCTGGTCGGCTGTTGGCGCAGTCGCGTCCGTCCAGCCCGCTGCGGCAGGCGGTGGCCGAACTCGCGGCGGCTTTGGTCGGCGTGCCGGCCGCGCCGAGCCGGCGCAGATGGCGGTGATCAGGCGCAGTCGATCGGCGCGTCCGGTGGGTGCAGAGTTGGTATGCCTGACAATGGAGGCCCGCACCGAGGAGGAGCACACCTGCAATGACCGAACGCCTGTCCTCGGCCGATGTGTCCTTCTTCTACCTCGAAGGACGCACGACACCGCAACACGTCGGCGGCCTCGCCGTGTTCGCGCCGCCGGCCGAGGGGTTCGATTACGACAGGCTGGTGCGCCTGCTCGAAGAACGCATCGTGCTCGTACCGCGCTACCGCCAGAAGATTCGCGCCGTCCCTGCCCATCTGGCCAACCCGGTCTGGGTCGATGACCCCAACTTCGACATCACCTATCACGTGCGCCGCTCGACCCTGCCGCGCCCGGGCAACCAGGCGCAGCTGCTCGAGTTCTGTGCGCGCATCCAGTCGCGGCTGCTGGACCGGAGCCGGCCGTTGTGGGAGCTCTACCTGGTCGAGGGCCTCCCTGACGGCAAGGTCGCCATCCTCACCAAGACCCATCACGCGATGGTCGACGAAGCGGGCGCGATCGACATCGGCCAGGTCATCCTCGACACCTCGCCGCAACCGTTGCGCACTGTCGGACCGCACTGGATGCCAGAGCCGGAGCCGAGCGCGACCAGGTTGCTGTGTGAGGCGCTCGCCGGGTTCGCCCGCCGGCCGGGCGCACTCGTGGACGCCGTCCGGCTGGGCATCAAGGACGCCCGCGCGTCGACCGGCCAGGTGACCTCGGTTGCTTCGACCGCGCTGTCGACCACGCTGGCGATCGTGCGGCGCGCGCCGTCCTCCCCGCTCACCGTGACGCTCGGCCAGCACCGGCGCATTGCGGTCGCCCGCAGCCGGCTCGAGGACTACCGGCAGGTGCGCCAGACCCACGGCGGCACGGTGAACGACGTCGCGCTGGCCACCGTGGCCGGTGCATTGCGTGGCTGGCTGGTGCAGCGCGGCGAGCCGGTGCCGGCCTCGCTCGTGGTGCGGGCCCTCGCGCCGGTGAGTGTCAGCGACGACGACGGGGCAGATCGTGTCACCCCGCTGCTCGTCGACCTGCCGGTGGGCGAACCGAGCCCGCCGCAGCGGCTGGCGCTGATCAGCCAGGCGATGGCCGAGCACCAGCGGTCGGGACGCTCGGTGAGTGCCCGCGCACTGGTGGCCCTGAGCGGCTTCGCGCCCCCGACGCTGCACGGTCTCGGCGCGCGGGCGGCCAAGGGACTCACCCGCCGGATGTTCAGCCTCGTCGTCACCAACGTCCCGGGCCCACAGCACGCGCTCTACGCAGCGGGCGCCCGGATGACCGAGATGTTCCCCATCCCGCCGCTGGGTCCGGGGCAGGCTGTCTCGATCGGGATCACGTCCTATGACGGTGACGTCTTCTACGGCGTCAACAGCGACCGCGACGCGATGCCCGATGTCGCGGTGCTGGCCACGTTGATAGAACAGTCCCTGGCCGATCTGGTCGCGGCGAGCCCGGTCGCAGGTGAACGCACCGGTGTGGCCCGCCGGGGCCAGGTCGGGCGGGGCAAGCCGGTCATTCGCAGGGTGGCGGCGGCCACGGCCGGTGCTGCCCGGGGGGCGCGGTCATGAGTCCCAAGGCAGCGCAGGCGCGGCGCGCGATCGTGCTCGGCGGCGGGGGGGTGCTGGGTTTTGCGTGGATGCTCGGCGCCTTGTCGGCGCTGGAATCGGTCGGCGGCTTCGACGTCCGCGATGTCGAGACGATCGTCGGCACATCGGCAGGGTCGGTGGCGGCGGGGTTGCTCGGGTGCGGTCTGCCGCTGGATGCGATCTGCAGGCACCATCAGGGGATTCCGGCACCGGCCGACCCGCCGATCACTTACGACTACGCCGCGGCGACGGGCAGCGCGTTGCCGCCGCGCCCGGGATTTCGGCCTGGCTCACCGCGGCTGCTGCTGGACGGACTGCGTCATCCGCTGCGTTCGCCGATCGTGACGTTGGCCGGGTTGTTGCCGACCGGGCGCGGCACGCTGGCGCCGATGCATGATCTGATGGCCAGTCTGGCGCGCGAAGCCGGGTTCGGGCAGAGCTGGCCGACGCAGCCGCAACCGTGGGTCGTCGCCGCTGACTACCACACGGGCCGTCGAGTCGTGTTCGGTCGGGACAAGTTCGCGCCGCGCACAGGGTCGGATGGCGGGGTTCCGCGCATCATCCGCCGGGCCAGTCTGGCCGATGCGGTCACCGCATCCTGCTCCATTCCGGCCTGGTACCCGCCGACCGTGATCGACGGGGTGCCCTACATCGACGGCGGTGCGCTGTCGAACGCGTCGGTCGACGTGCTGCGGGGCACAGCCATGGACGAGGTGTACGTCTTGGCCCCGATGGCGTCGGTGGACGCCGACCGCGCGCGCACCGCCATCGGGCGGGTCGAGCGTCTGGTGCGGCGCACGATCACCAGAGGCATCCTGGCCGACGCGGCGGCTCTGCGCGCGGAGGGCATGCGGGTCTGCGTGCTGACCCCTGGGCCCGCCGACCTGGCGGTGCTCGGGCTGAACCTGATGAACCCGGCCCGCCGCACCGAGGTCTTCGAGTCCGCGCAGCGCACCGCCGCGGCTCAACTGGGCCGGCAGTTGTCGCCGTCGGCAGGCTGGGCCCGTGGGCAGCGGCCGCGTGGCGAGTCGGGTCAGGCGCCGGCGTGAGGGTGTACCTGCCATCGACCACCACCGGGCTGCGCGATCTCGTCGAGGCTGGCTCGATGGGGGCTACGTCGACGACGGCGTTCGCGGTCACGCCGGGCCTGCGCGAGTGGTACGTCGACGACGACCTCGAGGAGTTGGAGTATGCGGCGACAATGGAGGCCGCGCGGGCTTCGCTGCGGCTGCTCGACAGTGATCCGAGCGCTGCCCGGCGACGGGTGGTGCTCGCTGCCGACGTGAGCGACGACGTGGTTACCGTGCGCGATGACCTCGACCGGGCGGTCGTGCAGATCGCCGGTCCGGTACCGCTGGACAAGATCGTCGCGCTGCACGCCGACGGCGTCGATGCCCAAGCGGCGGTAGCCGCCGCGGCCGAGGCGATCACCGCGGCCGAACTGGGCGACGACGCGGCCCAGGACGCAGTGGACGACGCAGAGGGCTTCGAACTGTGCTGGTACGCCACCCAGGAGATCGACGTGTTCGTCGACCTGCTCTGAGTAGGGCGGGCGACTGAGCAGTGCGCTGCTCCGGGACCGGTAACGCGTGGCACGATCGAGGCATGGACGCAATCACCCACCCGCCCGCGCCGGTCAACGAACCGATCCGCAGCTACGCCCCCGGCAGTGCTGAGCGAGAGACTCTCGCAGTCGCGCTGCATGACCTGGCCGCCACCCCGGCGGAGCTGACCACGACCATCGGCGGCCAGCACCGGATGGCCGGTGGCGAACCCTTCGACGTCGTCGCGCCGCACTGCCATTCACACGTGCTGGGCACCGGCGCCCAGGCGACCACCGCCGACGTCGAAGCCGCGGTCGGCGCGGCGCTTGCCGCTGCCCCCGCCTGGCGGGATCTGCCCTTCGACGAGCGTGCGGCGGTGTTCCTGCGCGCGGCCGATCTGTTGTCGACCACGTGGCGGGACACGCTCAACGCCGCCACCATGCTGGGTCAGTCCAAGACGGTCCACCAGGCCGAGATCGACGCCGCCTGCGAGCTCATCGACTTCCTGCGCTTCAACGTGCAGTTCGCGCGGCAGATGCTGGCCGAGCAGCCCGTCAATGCCGCGCTCACCTGGAACCGGTTGGACTACCGCCCCCTCGAGGGATTCGTCCTGGCGATCACGCCGTTCAACTTCACTGCCATCGCCGGCAACCTGCCCTCGGTTCCGGCGCTGATGGGCAACGTGGTGGTCTGGAAACCGTCGCCGACGCAGCAGCTGGCCGCGCACCACACGATGCGGCTGTTCGAGGCCGCCGGGTTGCCGCCCGGTGTGATCAACCTGGTGACCGGTGACGGCCAGGCGGTCAGCGAGGCCGCGCTGCGTCATCCGATGCTGGCCGGCATCCACTTCACCGGCTCGACGCCTACCTTCCAGCAGCTGTGGCGCACGGTAGGCAATTCGATCGGGTCCTACGCCGGCTACCCGCGCTTGGTCGGTGAGACCGGCGGCAAGGACTTCGTCGTCGCGCATCCCTCGGCCGACCCGGCCGCCCTGGTGACTGCCCTGGTGCGCGGCGCGTTCGAGTACCAGGGCCAGAAATGTTCGGCCGCCTCGCGTGCCTACGTACCGCGCTCGCTCTGGAACGGCGGCGTGCGCGACGAACTTGTCGCGGTGACCGAATCGCTGACCTACGGCGACGTGACCGACTTCGCGAACTTCGGCGGTGCGGTGATCGACCGCCGCGCGTTCGACCGGCTCAGCGCCGTGCAGGACCGGCTGCATGCGGCGCCGTCCGCGACGGTTCTCGCCGGTGGTAAGAGCGACGACAGCATCGGCTATTTCGTGCAGCCGACCGTCGTCGAGTCCAGCGACCCTGAGCACGAGATCTTCCGCGACGAGTACTTCGGCCCGCTGTTGGCGGTGTACGTCTACGACGACGGGCAGTGGGCGCAGACGTTGACGCAGTTGGAGGCGGTGTCGCCCTACGCGCTCACCGGCGCCGTGTTCGCGCGCGACCGGGCCGCGATCCTCGACGCGTCGCGGGTGCTGCGCTTCGCTGCGGGCAACTTCTACATCAACGACAAGCCCACCGGTGCCGTGGTCGGCCAGCAGCCCTTCGGCGGCGCTCGCGCCTCGGGCACCAACGACAAGGCCGGCTCGATCTGGAACCTGCTGCGCTGGACGTCGCCTCGCTCGATGAAGGAGACGTTCGTGGCGGCGACGGACCATCGCTACCCACACATGGACTGAGGTCACGGCAACGCCACCTGTATCGGCAGCGGCTCGGCGAACCCAGGCCCCCACGCGGGGTCACCGATCAGCACGCCGCGACCGGGTGGCAGTAAGCCGCGCCGCCGCGGCACCCGGCGACCGAGCAGGTCGCCGTCGCCGGGGCCTGGTTGCAGCACCAGCACGCACCGGTTGCGGCGCACCTCGGCCGCCACGCCGCGGTAGGTCAAGGCAAGGTCATCGCTGTTGCCGGCGACCACGGCGGCGAACGCGGCCGGAGCCGCCCGTACTGCCGCACTGAGTGCATTCCCGGCCGGCGTGTCGAGGAATACCTCGCTGTCGTCGACGAGCAGCAGGGTGCGTTCGCCGGGACGGGCGCCCGCTTCGGCGGCGGCGTCGGCATCGGCGTCGGGCGCCAGCACGACGATGTGGTGTGCCTCGGCGGTCGCGGCCAGCGGTGATCGTCGCGGCGCCGCCACCACGATGGCGACGTTCGCGCGGACGGCCTGCACCAGCAGGGTGCGCAGCATGCTGCTGCGCCCGGATCGGGGCGCACCGGCCACGAGCAGGCGGGCTGCTCCGGCGAACAGGTCCACACGCACTGCCTCGGCGGAATCGCCAGCCACCCCGAGCGTGAATCGGCCGAGCGTCGCGGGCAAGGAGGCGAGGCTGACCCGGTGCGGTAGCGGCTTGAGCCGGATCGGGCCGACTCCGAGGCTGGGCACGGCCGCGGGACCATGGCGCCGGGCGAGCACCGCGATGCGATTGGCCAGTTCGGTACGCGACGGATCGCCCCCGACGAATGCGAGCTGCACCTCCGCTGCGTCGGCGGCCCGGACCGCGCGACCTGACGGCAGGAGCGTCGGAACCGCTCGAGCAGGTATTCCGGCCAGGCCGTAGTCCGCACGCTCGGTCAGCCGGAGGAGCAGCTTCGTGCCGACGGCACTGCCCAGCCGGGCGGCCAGCGTCCCGCGGTCCCCGGCCAGTACCACGGTCAGTCCCGCCGCAGGTGCAGCGCGCAGCAGGCCGAAGAGCATCTCGGCGCTCTGCCCGGCGTCGTACTGCTCGGCCGCCTCGACGAATGACTCCCACCCGTCAAGCAGGCACAACATGAGCGGGACCGACATCCCGGCCCTGCGTGCCTCGGCGACGGAACCGACGTGGCGCTCGGCGAGCCAGGCCTGTCTGCGGGCGAGCTCGCTCACGAGGCGGCGAAGCAAGGTCTCGGCCAGGTCGAACGGCTCGCACGTGACGGCAGTGCCGCAGTGCGGCAGTTGGGCAAGCGCCCGCAGCGCGTCGCCGGCGAAGTCGAGCACGTAGAGGGTGAGCTCGCCGGGCCCGAGTTGGGCGGCGGCGCTGACGGCGATGGTCGCCACTGCCGTGCTACGCCCAGAGCGCGGGCCGCCGGTGAACAGGACCGAGCCGCCGTCGGCCAGATCGAGCAGGAGCGGCGACTGGCGCTGGAGGTGCGGCTCATCGACGAGGCCGAAGGCGACCGTCGTACCGCCGACGCCGCCGGACACGTCCCGTACCGGCAGGTGGCTGGGCAACGGCGGCAACCACGGCCGGCGTACCGGGCCACCGTCGGACACGGCAGCGGCCCGGCACAGCGTGTCGACCAGCATTTGAAGATCGGTCTTGCCGTTGGGATCACCGGCGTCGGCCGGTGTGCCGACCGGGCGCCGCCACTCATCCAGGGCGATGATCGACACCCCGTGGCTGGCGCCGGGGTCCGCCGGGCCACCCACTCGAGCTGTCTGCATTTCGGTGGCTGTCGCGCCGACAGAGAGGATGGCACGCCCGGGTGCGTCGCGGGCCAGGTGTGCGGCCCGGTCGGTGCCGATGACATCTGTGGACTCGGCCGGATCGGAAACCCGTAGGGCGATGCGCAGCGTGGTGTTCGCCCTGATCTCGGGCGAGACCACGCCGCTGGGGCGCTGGGTGGCGAGCACGAGGTGCACGCCGAGCGAGCGGCCGCGTTGGGCGATCGCGACGAGCCCGCTGACGAAGTCGGGCAGCTCCTCGGCCAGCGCCGCGAACTCGTCGACGACGAGTACCAGCCGGCCGAGTTGTTCCGGCGGTGACGCGGCCGCTCGGTAGCCCGCGAGGTCCTTAGTGTTCAGCTGGGCGAACAGCCGCTCCCGGCGGGCCAGCTCGGCGTGCAGTGAGCGCAGCGCACGGGTCGTCAGCTGCGCGTCCAGGTCGGTGACCAGGCCGACGGTGTGCGGTAACCGCGCGCAGTCTGCGAAAGCCGCGCCGCCCTTGTAGTCGATCAGCACGAACGAAATCGCTTCGGGTGGGTGACACACCGCCAGCCCGGCCACCAGCGACTGCAGGAGCTCGGACTTGCCGGAGCCTGTCGTGCCCGCCACCAACGCGTGTGGTCCGTCGCGCACGAGGTCGAGGTGAACCGGGCCGTCGACACCCAGCCCCAGCACCGTGTCGGCGCAGCCGACGTCACCCGCCCACCGATCCAGGATCTTCGCGACGTCGAAGTCATCGATCCCGAGCACGTCGACCAACCGGCATTGCGGTGACAGGCAGGTGGCGGCGTCGGACCCGGCGTCGACCAGCGGTGCGAGGCACCGCGCGACGCGATCGGCCCAGCCCCCGGTGACCCGGTCGGCGACGAACTCAGCGCAGATTTGGGGCAGAGGGCCCGCCAGCCGCAGGCGCGCACCGGTCTCGCCGGTCGCTACGACGCAGGTTGCGCAGGCTGCCGGAAGCCGCCGCCCATGACTGTCCAGGCAGATCGCAGTGATCCCCACTGACGGTCCGGCAGCGAGCAGCGCCGACAGCCCGGGCAGCTCGACCAGCGCACGAGCGTGATCGACGACGACGACGAGCCACCGGCCGGGCCAGCCGGTGGAATCTAGCCGCCGCGACGCGAGCCTGCGCTCGATCACGGTGCCCAACTCGGTCACGAGGGCGTGCCCGGCGTCTGGCGTCGTGGTGACCCGCCCGCCGACGTGGGGCAGCCAACGCGCCCAGGTCCACCGAGCCACGGCGTCGTCGGACAGGAGCAGCGCGATCTCGAGATCGGCCGGCGAATGCAGCGTCGCGAGCTGACAGACCAGCCACCGCACGACGCCGATGCCGATCTCGGCCGGCCCGGCTACCCCCAGCGGCCCGCGCCGCAGGTCCAGGGCAAGTGGCACGTCGACGACTCGGCCGGCGGGCTGGACGACACTGCCGCGGCGCGCTTGCAGAGCCGACGGCAGGTCCGTTAGGCCGAGCCGGACGGTGAGCGCGTCACTGTCCGATCGCCGGCGCTCCCATAACCGAACCCCAGGACCGGCGGCTGCGTCGTAGAGCGTTGCCGGGTCCGGCCCGGTGCGGCGGCGCGCCGCGGTCTCGGCCGCGAGGCCCGCGGCGACCTCGGCCCGAGCGGTCGCCTCACGGTGTCGGAGGCTCGTCGACGCACGGCGCCGGTCGCGGCGCCAGTGCAGCCGATCACCCAATGACGTGGCGACGACGACCACCGGGGCCATCAGCGCGACGATCAGGAACTGTGGACTGTGCAGTGCCAGCGCCAGCGCGATTCCGGCCAGCGCCGGCACCGTGGCGGCGATCCACTGCACGCGCTGCGGCGGCCGGGCGCCCTCCCGAGCCGGCAGCTGCACAGGTCCCGCAGTGAACTCACCGCGCGTCTGCGGTGGCCGGTTCACGAGCATGGCGCCGCCGGGCGAGGCCCGCACAGCCGCAGGGGGGTCGCCGCTGGTGCAGATCGACACGAACGAGTCACCGACGCGCAGCATCGCGCCGGGGGTCAGCGGTGTGCCGTCGTCGTCGACAGGTCGACCTTCGACGGTCGTACCGTTCGTCGAGGACAGGTCACGCGCGATCATGCCGACAGAGGTGACCGTGATCGACGCGTGCCGTCGGGAGACGTCGGGATCGGTCAGGACGAGATCGCAGTCGGCGGTGCGGCCGATCGTCACGATGCCGCGCGGCAGCGCCACCGCGCGCCCGCCGTCGGGGCCGCCCACGACCTGCAGTCGGTGCACGGCCGCCCCGGCCGGATCGGCTCGATCCGGTCCGTCGGCGCTGACGACGTCGCCGCACCGCAGCCCATGCCCGCCGAGCGGGACGTCCGGACCCAGCCGCCGCGCGCCGAGCCAGAGCTGCGTGCCGGGCTCGGCTGCCATCGCGGTGCACAGCGCGGGCGCGATGTCGTGCACGGTGCTGCCGTCGGGCGCGCAGACGGCCACGTCGCGGGGCACGCCGTGCTCATCACGGACGGTTATGTCGATGCGCATGCCAGTGAGTGTCGAGAACCTCGGCGACCCGAATCGCAGCGCCGACGCACCCTGTGGATGACCCGCGCCGTTATCCACAAGCCCGTCCGGGCCGGCTCGGCAATGGCCAGGTCGTGCGTAGCGTCGCCGCCGTCACGATCCCTTCGCAGCCGGTCGGCTGCCCGTCAGGAAAGGCCCGATGCGATGTCCGGCTTCAGGGTCACCCCCGATCAACTGTCGGCACTCAGCAGCTCGGTGAGCAGAGTCAGTGCCGATGTCCGCGGCCAGCACCAGAGCCTCAAGAGTCAGCTCGTGCCCTTGTTCGGGGCAGACTGGTCCGGCGCCGCGGCGGCTCAGTTCACCGCCCTGTACGACCAGTTCGATCAACACGCCAAGGGCATGTCGGATGCGCTCGACGGTATCGGTCAACTGCTGGCCCGGGCCGGCGCAACCTATGCCGAGGTCGAGCAGCAGATCGCTGCGTCCTTCCGGTGATCCAGGCAAGCCTGCTGCCAGTCAACCGACGGGTGGGACGGTTGACCGGCACCGTTACGGTGCGCGGGGAGATTGGTGGACGGCGCCAGCGAGTGGGGGAGACGGAGGCAGAGCCTGAGCACCGAGATAGAGACAGCACTCAGTGCGCACTTCGCACAGCGTCCCACGCGCGCGTCGGTCTCGTTCGTGGGTGCCGAGCCCATCGAGGTGCTCCGTTTCGAGCCCATCCCGGGCGAGCGTGCCTACGTCTCATTGGGCATGTCCAGGCATCCGATGACCGCCGCGTCCGAGGTGGTCATCGGCGCCGGAGGCCCGCGCGCGGAACTGATGATCCATGTTCGCGACGATCCCGACCACGGCGACGTGCTCTGGCGCCGACTCGCGGTGCTGGCCGCCGCACCCGCGGTCGAGGGCGTGGTCTACGTCGCCGGCATGACGGTCGACCTCGGCCAGCCGTTGGCGCCTGCGTCCCGCTGTACCGGGGGCCTGGTCCTCGAGTCGGGGCTGGACCCGATTGACACACCGGCGGGCGTGGTCGACGTGCTACAAGTTGTCCCTGCCACCTCGACCGAACTGGCCTGGTGTCGCGTTCACGGCGCGGCCGACCTGCGCGAACGCTGGGCCGGCGCGCGGACAGACCTGCTCGACCTCGGCCGCCGCGCGGTGGCCCTGGACTGATGCAATGGCAGGATCTGGCGAGCAGACCCGTCACCGGCACACCGAGGAGACCACTGTGCAGTTCGGCCGATACTACGAGCAGTTCGAGGTCGGCGCCGTCTACAAGCACTGGCCCGGCAAGACGGTGACCGAGTACGACGATCACCTGTTCTGCCTGCTCACCATGAACCATCACCCGCTGCACCTCGACCTCAACTACGCCGAGAAAACCACGGACTTCGGCAAGAACGTGGTGGTGGGCAACTACATCTACTCGCTGCTGCTGGGCATGTCCGTGCCCGACGTCAGCGGCAAGGCCATTGCCAACCTCGAGGTCGAGTCGTTGCGCCACGTCGCGCCCACGTTCCACGGCGACACCATCTACGGCGAGACGACCGTGCTCGACAAGACGCCGTCGAAGTCCAGGACGGACCGCGGCATCGTCACCGTCGAGACCATCGGCTACAAGCAGGACGGCACGGTCGTGTGCACTTTCCGCCGCAAGGTGATGGTGCCGACCAAGGAGTACATCGACGCGCGCGGCGGCGAGCAGCCCGGCCGTCCCGAGCCGTCCGCGCCACCGGTCCCGCGATAGCCGGGATCGCTCAGGACGGCAACAGGTCCCACTCCGTGAGCGCATCGAGCAGGCCGGGTGCGAGCCTGAGCGCCATCAGCTCGTCGCGGTGCACCCAGCGCGCCTCGTCGGCGTCGTCCCCGGCCTGCAAGGAGCCACCGGTCACCACGCAGAGGAAATCGTCGATGTCATAGACGGACCCGTCCGGGCCGTCGCGCTCTACCTGGCCGGCCCAGCGCAGCACCGATACGCGAAGGCCGGTCTCCTCGGCGACCTCGCGCACGCAGGCGTCCTCGGCCGCTTCGCCGAGCAGGCAACGACCGCCCGGCACCGACCAGGACCACTGCGCCGGTGGGCGGGCGCGTCGAATGAGCAGGAGCCGCCGCGCGCCGTCGAAGACGATTGCGCCTGCGCAGGCCTGGCGGTTGCTCACTACAACTCCCTGACACGTAGCGGCGCGGCTCCTGCGCCGTGCCCGCTTCGCACGGTATGAATGGATCGACAGGCGCGCCGACCGGGGTGCCCGCACCACCAGGAGGAGACGCTGTGAAGCGCGTCGTCGCGGGCCTCGTCGTGGTTTTCCTGCTCTTCTACATCATGACGTCCCCCGATACTGCCGCCAACATCGTGCAGAGCACATGGGATCTCGCAGTCAACGTGGCACACGGCATCGGGACCTTCCTCAACAAGCTCGCGTCGTGAGCGATGGCCGTCAAGTTGGGCTTGCTGCCCTCTGAACTGCCGATCCTGGCCCGCGCCCGCAAGCACTGGATCGTGATGTTCGCCCCGCCGCACAAGTACGTGTCCATCGGACTGCTGCTGCTCTTTTTCTCGGCCGTGGGCAAGCCGGATCCGATGGTGCTCGTGTTCGCGGTCGTTATCGCGACGATAGGTTTCTTGCGGTGGCAGACGTGGCGGGCTGAAATCATCCTGCTCACCCGCACCCGTGTCATCCGGGTGCGTGGCGTCCCGGAGACGACCTCCAGCGAATCGTCGCTGCGGCTGGACCGGATCGCCGGGGTCGTCCTCGAACAGTCTGTGCCGGGCAAACTGCTGAACTTCGGTTCGATAGAGATCGAGGCGCCAGGGCAGCACCCCGATGTGCGACTGCTTCAGGTGATCGCCCGACCGCAGCGGTTCTATCTGCAACTGCGCCGGGTGGTGTTCGGCGAAGGCATCGACCTTGACCCCGACGACCGCCCGCAGGACTTCATCACCGCGCCGCTGCCGCGGCTGCCCGAGGTCCAGCCACCCTACCGGCCGTAGCCCGCCCTAGTGTCCAGTGCATGCGGATCGACCTGCACACCCACACGACGGCATCCGACGGCACCGACAGCCCGGCCCAGCTGGTCGCGGCAGCCGTGGCTGCCGGGCTGGACGTGCTCGCGGTCACCGATCACGACACGACCCGAGGCTGGGCGCAGGCGTTGGATGAGCGGCCCGAAGGGCTGACGATCGTCCCAGGCGCCGAATTCTCCTGCGTCTATCACGGCCCGGACGGCCGGCGGGTTGGCCTGCATCTGCTCGGCTACCTCTTCGATCCCGGTGCTCGAGCTTTGCGCACCGAGCGGGCCCGGCTGCGTGCGAGCCGACTGGTCCGGGCCGAGGAGATCGTGCAGCGGCTCGTGGCAGACGACTTTGGCATCACCTGGGAGCAGGTCGGCGTTCTGGCCGACGGCGCGACGGTCGGCCGCCCCCACATCGCCCGCGCCCTGGTCGCAAGCGGCGTGGTGCCTGACGTGTCCACCGCATTCACCGAGCTGCTCTCCTCGCGCGGGCCGTACTACGTGCGCAAAGAAGATACCGACGTGTTCGACGCGATCGGGCTGATCACTGCAGCCGGCGGCCTGCCCGTGTTCGCGCACCCGATCGCCCGGCGGCGGGGCCCTGTGGGCGGGGACGACGTCGTGGCGGCGATGGCCGCCGCCGGCCTCGTCGGGCTCGAGGTCGACCACCCGGACCATGACGCCGATGATCGTGAGCGCGCCGCCGGGCTGGCGCGTGACCTCGGGCTGATCGGCACCGGCTCCTCGGACTACCACGGCACGAACAAGACAACTGGGCTCGGTGCGTGTACGACCGAGCCCGCGGCCTACGAGCGGCTGCTGGCGCTGCCCGCCGCCCGCGCGCCGGTGGGCCCGTAGCGGTTTATCGTCGGCGCGGGCGGTTACCTTAATTGGCGTGATCGCTACCCGTACTCGACGTCTGGCTGCGGCCGGAGCGCTTGTGGGCGCCGTGCTGCTCGCTGCCGCACCCACGGCCGCCGCCGCCCCGGTCGCCGACGCAGTCGCCACTCTGCGAGTCAGCCAGCTGTACGTCTCCCCGTCGCTCACCTCGGTGAAGCTCGACAGCGGGCTCGGGGCAGCGCTGCCGCACGACGTCAAGATTGCCCTGCTGCTGGACGGCGCGGGCCCGGCGAACACCCTCGCGACGGAGATCGGCCGCGACCTGGGGGCCGGTCCGCAGCGTCCCCTGACGATCGCCGTCGTCACCGTGGCAGCCGATCGCATCGTCATGCGGGCGGCCTCGTCCAAGTACTGCTCCGGTCAGGCCGATGCCCAGGCGCTGGCGGCCGCCGGCGCGGTGCGATCGCGGGCCCAGGGCAGTGGCGACCTGACGCCGGTCATCCAGGACTTCGTGCAGGGGTTGAGCCAGGCGAGCGTCGACCGCGGTGACTGTGCGGGCGGCGCGGGCACTTCGGGCTCATCGGATGGCAACGACACGTCCAATGGCGCAACGTCGTGGGTGTTGGTCGGCCTGATCGCCCTGCTGTGCGCGCTCGGTGTAGGCGGGCTCGGATTCGTGCGGCGGCGCAGGCGGCAGCGCGAACTCGACCTCGCCCGCACCAGGGTCCAGCCCTACTACGACCGACTGGCCAACGAGATCACCACGCTGGACCCGAAGGGCGATCCGCATGCCGAGCAGGCGCTGGCCGACGCCTCGGAGCGGTTCGGCTCGGCCGGTTCCCTGCTGGCCAGCGCCGACTCGGTCGAGAAGTACGGGCTGGCCCAGCGGAGCGTCATAGAGGGGTTGCATGCGGCCCGCACAGCCCGCACCGCGCTGGGCATGGACCCGGGCCCGGCGCTGCCTGCTCCGGCCCCGTCGGCTGCGCTGGACGGCTCGGCGCACGAACAGCTCAGCGAACCGCAGCAGGTCTCGGTCCAGGGCCAGCAGTTTCGGGGTTATCCCACCTACACGCCAGGCGCGCCGTACTACTACGGGGGCGGTTGCGGCGTCCCAGGAGGTTGGTACGGAGTGCCGTTCTGGGAGACCCTGCTGGTCGGCAGCGTGCTCGGCGGCGGCATGTTCGGCTACGGATACGACGGTTACGGCTACGGCCCCGGCTACGAGGCCGGATATGGCGACGGCGAGGACTCCGCCGGCAACGCCAGCGGCGGCGGCGACTTCGCCAGCGGCGGCGGGGACCTCGGCGGCGGGGACTTCGCCAGCGGCGACGGCGACTTCGCGAACTTCGGCGGCAGCGATGTCGGTGGCGGAGATTTCGGCGGCGGTGACGGCGGTGGCGGCGATTTCAGCTGAGCCGACCGGCCGCACCCGGCAGCTGGTCCTCGGCGGCATGCCCACGCGCTTGTTCGCCTGTACGCCGTCGCGACTGGCCAGTTTCGACTGCCCGCGCCGGTACCGAATGACCTACCTCGATCGGCCCACCCCGCCGCGTGGGGCGCCCTGGGCGCACAACACAGTCGGGGCGGTAGTCCACCTCGCACTACACCGCTGGTGGCTGCTCGACCGCACCCGGCGAACGCCGGCCGAGGGCGCCGGACTGGTCGAACGCCATTGGCAGCCCAACGGATTTCGCGACGAACGCCAAGCGACCCAGGCTCGCACCACGGCGCGGCACTGGGTACAGCGTTATCTGCAAGGTCTCGATCCCGACGTCGACCCTGTCGGCGTCGAGCGTACGGTCGCTGCCACTACCCTTCGGCTCGCAGTGAGCGGCCGGGTCGATCGCATCGACGAGCGCGACGGCGAGCTCGTCGTCGTCGACTACAAGACCGGCCGCCGCGAGCTCACCCCCGATGACGCCCGCAGCTCACAGGCGCTCGCGTTGTATGTCGTGGCCGCGCGGCGCACCCTGCGGCGACTGTGCCGGCGCGTCGAGCTGCACCACCTGCCCACCGGACAGGTCACCAGCTTCGAGCACACCGACGAGTCGCTGGCTCGCCAGGTCGGCCGCGCCGAGGCGACCGCCGAGGACATCGTCACGGCCACCGACACCCTCGCGGCCGGAGCAGGGCCCGACGAGGTGTTCCCACCCGCGCCGGGACCCAACTGTTCGTGGTGTGATTTTCGCCGGCAATGCCCGGAGGGACGGGCTGTCTCGACCGAGCTTGACCCCTGGGCGGGCCTGGCCGAACCCCTCAGCTGAGCGCGGCCACCCGTGCCTTCGCGTCGCGGTACAGCGGCCCCTCTCGGTAGCGCACCGGCAGCCTGCCGACCGCCCGGCGCAATGCGCGCATTCCGGCTGCCGTGGCCAGGCCGGCCCCCGGCGCAGGCGGTAGTCGATACATCCGGCGAGCCCAGCCCGGCAGCAGCCCCACGGCCAGCGAGCTGATGGTGGTCCAACCGAGGCGTGCCGGCAGGACGTAACGACCCGGCACCGGCATCGGCGGGGCGAAGACGTAGCGCGCTGCCTCGCGAGCCTCCTTGGTGCCGGCCAACGCCGGCCGCATGGCGGCGAAGTATGCCCCGAGTGCACCGACCGAGCGGGGCGTGAGCTCGTCGGGCACCCCAACCATGGCCGCGGCCCGGACCTGTTCCTCGACGTAACGGTCCGTGTCTGTCCGGCTCAGCCGGATCCCCGCCGCCCGCGCGGCGACCAGGAACGAGTCGACCTCGCAGGCGTGCACCCAGGCCAGCTGCGCGGGATCGGTGATGCCGAGCCGCTGATGGACGCCACGCACATGTGCAGCCGCGGCCTCGGCCTCGGAAGTAGGGGCGAAGGTGACAGTCGCGACGTACCCGGCCGTGCGCTGCAGCCGCGACCAGGCATCGTCCTGGAAGGCGGACTTCGCGTAGAGCAGCGCCATCGCCTCGGGGTGCAGTGCCTGCAGCAGGAGCGCGCGCAGGCCGCCGACGAGCGCCAGTGGCTCGCCGTGGATGCGCCAGGTCACGCTCGCTGGACCGAAAATACCGGTGTCGGAGGGCATGGCTCCACAGTGCCATGCCCGGCGGACGAGGGTCCTCTCAACAGAGTGCGGGAACCCTGTCATCCACTGAACCGATGAGGTGAGGAGTTCAGCCGCGGCTGCGCCAGAAGCGCAGCAGTTCCGCAACCGTCTCGCCCGGCCGTTCCACGGCTGGGGAGTGCGCCGCCCCGGAGATCACCTGGTAGCTCGCGCCCAGCCGCCGCGCCATGTCCGCCTGGACAGCCGGGGACCAGGACGCGTCGTCGGCGCCGTGCATCACCAGACACCGCACGCCGGTGACGGCCAACTCCTGGACCCGATCGGGTTCGCTGCGCAGGGTGTCGGCCATGCCCTGCAACATCGCGGGGGTACTGGCCAGGAACCGCTTCTCGAGGAACTCGGCAAGCGCCGGCGGCGGCGCGAGATATCCGGGCGCGGCGGCATCGACGGCCTGCATCGCGGCGTAGACCCCGCTGACGCCGACCGCGCTGAAGACGGGTGCGAGCTGCTCCAGCCGCATCCTGCGCTCGCCGTCGAGAGCGGCTGGGCCTGACCCCAACAGCACCAGGTCGGCGAAGCTCGACGGCTCGGCGATGACCGCGGCGCGGCTCACCAGGCCGCCTAAGGAATGCCCTACCAGATGTGCCGGCCGGCCGAGGAGAGCGGCCAGGTCGAGCAGCCGGCGGGCCAGGGACTCGGCGGAGTACCCGGCGGGGTCGTCCGGACCGGGCGACTCATACTGGCCGGGCAGATCGATAGAGGTGACGTGGAAGCCGGCATCGGCCAACGGGTCCATGATCGGCCCGAAATCCTCCTTGCTGCCGGTGTAACCGGGCACCAACAGGACGACCGGGGCACCCACCGCGCCGGCCTGCAACGCGGCGATCGGGCCGCTGGACAGCTCGAGCCGAACGCGCCGGGCTGCGCCGAGTCCCAGCTGCGCGATCACTGAAACACCGCGGTAGCGGCGCCGGCGATCACGAAGCCGGTGCCGAACGGGTACGCCCGGCCGCCGGCGGAGGTGGCCACCCGGTAGGTCTGGCCAGGTTCGCCGGTGCGCGCGTCGAGCAGCGTGATCCCGGCCGCGGAGGCCGCGGCGATGGTGGAGGACCCCAGCTCGGCGGTGCCACCCGGCACCCCGGATGGGGGCGTGACCGTCGGCGCGATGGTGCTCGGCGCCGTCCAGAGAAAGGCGAGCCCATTGACGTCGACCGCGTAGACGGTGTCGGTGATCCAGATCAGTTCAGCGCGATCGGTCGGGATCGCGGTCACCGGTTGGACCGAGCCGAGCGGGCCACGCAGGTCGAGATGGGAGATCGTGTCGCCCTTGGCCGCGCCGAACACCTCGAGTTGGCGTGCAGCCGGTTCGACGGCCGATATCACCTTGTCGGCGCTGGTCGGTACAGCGCTCGTCCCGATCCGGTTCCACTTGATCTGATCGGGGTTGTCCGTCTTCTTGTCGTCGCGCCCGGCGCTGGCATCGCGCAGGAGCAACTGCGGACCGGTGCCGCAGAACTTACGGCCGCTGCAGTTGGGCTTCGCGCAGGTCTGGCTGATCAGGGCACCGTCGGTGCCGATGACACCGCTCTGGATCGTGCAGCCCGTGGGTTGATACACCCAGCGGTCCAGGCCGCCGGCCGGGTCGAGGGCGTAGATGACGTGGGGGGTGGTGACCATGACGGCGAACTGGGTCACGCTGATAGCCGGGTGCCCGTCGACCGGCTGGCTCTCCTGTTCCGCCTTGTCCAGCGTGCGGGTCCAGCGCCGCTGGCCGGTGGCCGAGTCCAAGGCGGTGACCTGGTCGCAGTTGCCGTTGTGCTCGAAGATCGCCACGGTGCTGCCCTGATTCTGTATCGCCTCGCACACCGTGCGGTCGGTGCGGGTGTAGGACCAGGTGATCGCGCCTGTCCTGGCGTTGCGGCCGCGCACGCTGTCTGTGGAGTAGGTGACGACGGTGCCGCCCCAGTAGGGCGTGCCGACGGCGGTGTGGTCGGCGCTGCGCCACAGCTGGATCGGGGCCGTACCCGGAGGGCGAAGCGGGATCGACGGCGGGGCGATCGCGACGGTCCTCAGGTGAGTGTGCGCAGCCTCACCGCCGAACCAGACCACACCGGCCGTGACTGCCATGGCGAGCACGACGGCTGCGACCACGGCGAGGTAGATCAGGCGCGCGCGGCGCATCCGGCGGCCGTAGCGCGCGAGGGCCGGCTGCCCATCGGGCGGCACGTCCCTGCTGGCCGGGGTCGACACCGTGGGTGCAGCGGGCTGGTTGTCAGCCCGGGGCTTGTCGACCGTCACACGACCAATCCTGGCCCATCGCCACCGTGTCACTCAGCGGTGGGGGCGGCGTTGCTCACGCCGGCCGACCCGGCACTGGGCCGACGGCGGCGACGCCGCGGGCGCGGTGACGGGGCATCGCCGGGCGCGGCCGGGCTCTGGCCCGGTGCGACGCCGTCCTGCGGGGAACCCGGTGCGTCGACAGTGGCGCCACCGCGAGTGCGACTGCGGTTGCGCTCCCTCGCCGGGCGGGCCGGTCGCTCCGTGCGGGCCGGTCGCTCCGAGCGGGCGCGCTC
>JALYVG010000229.1 GCA_030853345.1 Actinomycetota bacterium
GGGGCCGGGGCCGGGGCAGGCAGCGGACGCCCGGCTACGGGGGCAGCAGGCGGACGGTCCTGGGCCGGGGCTGGTGGCGGACGCTCGGCCACGGCTGCAGCCGCCCGGGCCGGGAAGTCGGCCGGCCAGCACAGCGCGCCGGCAGCCAACGCGGCCACCTCGATGACCGTGCCGAGGCGCTCCGCGTCAGCCTGCATCCGGTCCCGGTCGGCCAGGGTGCGGAGGTCGACCAGCGCAGCGATGACGTAACGGTGCCGCGGGGCCAGGCCATGTAATACCGCGATCGTGTTCAGCGCCGTACGGCCGGTCGACAACTCGTCATCCACGAGGACGAGTGGACCGGGGCGAGTGAGCAGAGCAGGGTCCTCGGGCAGCAGGAGATGTCCGGTCGCGTGACTGTGCTCCTCCTCGAACCCACCCACCGCAGTGACCCCGCGTACGGTGCGGCGGGTCGAATGCAGGTAATCGGCGCCGAGCTCGGCGGCCACGCAGTGCCCTAAAGCCGTCGCGGTCTCGGCGTACCCAAGCACCACCGTGCCGGTCTCACCGGCCAGCCGCTCGGCCACGAGCGCCCCGAGCTGGCGGCCGGCGCCGTCGACGATGCGCGGATCGGTGGGGATGTGTTTGCCCAGCACGGTGGAGACGAGCAGGTGGGATCGGCGCGGGTTGCGGCGCAGAGCGATCCCGACGAGTTCGTGCAGCGGCCGGACCGAACCACCCGGATCCTCGTCCAGCTCGACACCGAACCGCTCGGGCACCCAGTGCCCGGCCCCGGAAAAAGTCGTCACTGGTGCAAGCTCGCGCCGAGCAGGTCCACGAACGAGACCCCCTCCTGCGCGACGCCGAACGCACGCGCCCGCAATGCCGTGCTGCGCGCCCATGCCGAGTGCGGCTTGCTCTCGTTCATCTTGTTCCGGTACGTCGACGACGCGACCCCGCCGCCGGCGGACGTCTGGAGTATGTCGGTGGCATCGGCGAACTCCTCGTGCGTGACGACCGACAGCGCGTGTACCGCGGCGACGTGGGTCGGATGGATGACTGTCTTGCCGGTCAGGCCGTTCGCCCGATCCAGGGCCACCTCGCGGATCAGCCCGTCCAGGTCACCAGCAATGAGTTCGGCGCGCAGCCGTGACTCCGAGTGTTCGACGAAGGGGGTATCGCGCAGTTGCGGTTTGAACATCCGCTCGGTGGCCGAGAAGTACTCCCAGACCGGCCCGCTGACCGCATACCCGGTGCCGTCAGCGCGGGCGAAGACGTTGACCACGTCGGCGATGACGTCGGCGAGCATCCTGACGTCGTACACCGTCAGATCCCGGGAGCGGCGCAGGCCGTACACCGCCGAGAGGTCCGTCGCGCCGATGCGCACCGCCAGGACGTGGTCGCGGTACTTGTCCAGCAGGTGGCGGACGCCGAACAGGGTCCCGAGCCGTGATTCGGCGTAGATGATCTCCTGGGACTCGAGCACCGGCATGACCAGCAGCCGGCGGCCCGCCATCGCGCTCGCCTCGACGACGGCGCCCAGGTATGCGGTGCCGTTGTCGTCGGTGAACTTGGGCAGCACGAAGCCGGTCAGCACGTGTGCGTCCTCGCCCAAGCCGGCGATGATCATGTTGATCTGCTCCGGCGCACGAACCCGCACGAACAGCAACGGCGCACCGGCTCCGGTGCGTGCATACGCCCGCAGTTGCGCCAGCAGGTTCTGCTCCGCGGCGGCTAGGTCACCGTCGGCGACCGCATCCTCGAGGCAGACCACCTGGCTGACCACCCCCGCCGCCGCGCGGGCGGCGATGTCGGCGGCCAGTTCGGGACGGCTGGCCGGGCTGTACAGCGTCGCGCCCAGGGCGACCGCGAGCAGCGTCGGGTCCGAGGCCGCGGTGAAGTGTTGCGGCGCGCGGAGGAAGAGCCGCTGCCGGTCCGCTGCGCTCAGAAAGTCGAAGTGCCGCACTCGGCCATGCTTTCACGTCCCCGGACGCCAATCGTCTGGCACGATCCCAGGCATGACTCAGATGACCAAAGGCGGCAATGTCCCCGTCGCCGCGTCCGCGTTGCGCGCCACCCTGCTCTGGTCGGGCGGCGCCGGCGTTCCGGATGTCGACGCGTCCGCGCTCCTGCTCGAGCGTGACGGCCAGGCCAGTGATGACGTCGACTTCGTCTACTACAACCAGGCGGTGCACCCGTCCGGCGCGGTGCGTCACCTCGGCAAGTCCAGCGGCGCCCAGTTCACCGATGTCATGGAAATTGATCTTGCCCAGGTACCGGCCAGCTTCGACAAGGTCGTGCTCGCCGCGTCGGCCGACGGTGGCACGTTCGGCCAGGTCCCGGACCTCGAGCTCGTGATCGCCGACCGGGTGACCGGCGCCGACCTGGTCCGCTTCCCGATGACGGCCACCAGCGAGACCGCGTTCGTCGGCGGAGAGCTGTACCGGCACAGCGGCGGCTGGAAGTTCCGGGCCATCGGGCAGGGTTACAGCAGCGGCCTGGCCGGCCTGGCCGCGGACTTCGGCATCACCGTGGACGACGGGTCATCGCCAGCCGCCGCGACCCAATCGGCCGCGCCCCTGCCGGTCGTGGAGCCACCGCCGCCCTACGTCCCGGAGGCGGTTGCGGTCGCGGCACCCGGCTACCAGCCACCGCCACCACCGGTCGCCGAGCCACCCGCCTATCAGCCGCCCCCGCCCGTCGCGGAGCCGCCCGCCTACCAGCCACCACCGCCACCACCGGCCGCCGAGCCGCCCGCCTACCAGCCATCGCCACCGGTGGCGCAGCCGTCTGCGCCGTGGCCGCCCGCGGACGCCCCGCCGGCGTCGGCGTGGGCTGTGC
>JALYVG010000021.1 GCA_030853345.1 Actinomycetota bacterium
GACCGCAAGCACGACCGGGTGAGGAGGGGTACGGCCCATGCCGCCCTCGTCTTCGACGACGGCGAGTGCGTCGGCTGGTGCCAATTCGGCTCCCCCGACGAAGTGTCCCGGATCAAGAACCGCGCCGCCTACGAGAAGGGTCGTGGCGAGCTTCCGGACTGGCGGATCGGGTGCTGCTACGTCGGCAAGGGACACCGCCGCAAGGGCGTGTCCGCCGCGGCCCTGGCCGGCGCGCTCGATCTGATCGCCGGCCTCGGCGGCGGAGCGGTCGAGGGATATCCGGAACCCGCAGGTGCGGTACCCGCGGGGTTTCTCTACCACGGGGCGCTGTCCACCTTCGAGGACCTCGGATTCACCAAGGATCGCAAGCTCGGCAAGCACCGCTGGGTCGTGACGACTCGGGTCGAGCCCGAGTCTCGGTGAAGCAGGGGCTGATCACCTGCGGCGTGCTGCCCGACGTCCAATCGGTTCCCCGAACGCCCTGCGCCGCGCTGCCTTCCATGGTGTCACTGCAGCCTGGGAGGGCGCCGAGTCTGCGAGCCGCGGGGGCATCAGACCGCTGTGGCCCCGCATATCGGCGTCGCCGCAAAATGAACCTGCTCTGCGACCTAGCGAATATTTGGCCTTCTGCGCGGCCGGTGGGCCGGCGTCGGAGGTGCAGAGCTAACGGCGGCCGGCAGCCCCGCTCGCGACGCTTCGCCCATGGTGGTCGTGAGACTGCCCGGGTGCGGATCCGGTCGGGGTGGCGGCCGACGCCGCCGTAGGCCAGGATCGCAGCGATCAGGGCGCCCGGGTATGGGCAGCGTTCAGGCACCTGGGTTGCGGCCCGGACCTTGCGGTGCGCCGCGCTGCCACCCGTCGGGAGGTCTCGATGACTGAGATAATCGATCGTCTGGTCGTGGCTATGAACGCCCATGATCTCGACGCCGCCGCCGGACTCATCCACGAGGATTACCGCAGTGAGCAACCGGCGCACCCGGACCGCGCGTTTGTCGGACGGGCTCAGATGCTGGCCAACTGGCAGGCGATGTTCGCCGGAATCCCCGACTTTCATACCGTGGCCCGCCGGTCCGTCCAGGATGGTGATACGACGTGGACCGAGTGGCGCTGGTCCGGCACCCGAAGCGACGGAAAGGTGTTCGAGATGCGCGGGATCACGCTGTTCGAGATCAACCACGATCAGATCGTGGCCGGGCGGCTGTACATGGAGGATGTCGAGCGCAACGCGGCCGGGATTGAGCAGACCGTGGAATCCCTCTCCGGCCGACGACCGCGCCGCAGCGAACAATAGAACGGCCTGTGGTCATGACCGCAAAACGGCGAGGACGTGTCCTGGCCGAGGTCACGCGTCCTGGCCTGGATGCAGGCGGGTAACTACGTCGTTGGTGTTGTCGACCACCCACAGGTCACCGCCCGCCTGACCTAGCACCGACGCGTCCCCGCCGATGGCGAACTGTTGCTCAACAGTCCCGGTGGACGGGTCCAGCTGCTCGACGGTTCCGCCCGACCCGATCCCGGTCTGGACGTCGAACGCGGTGTCGAAGCCGACCCACAGCGCGCCGCGGAAAGCGGTCATGGCCGGCTGCATCTGCGAGACGGAGAACGGGATGCTGTGCCGCGTCGCCCCGTGACCGGGTCACGTTGATCGAGCGTGACGGTGTCGGCGCAGTTGGTCGCCTAGCGGCTGCACCCGAGCCGTCGAGTAGCCAGGACCCTCTTTCGATACAACGACCCCTCGATCGAGAGCGAACACAACGACGCGGCGACAACCACGGCCCGAGAACGGTAAGTCGGCAGTTCGATCCTGCCCCTGACCACCGACGCGGGCCCGGGTTCCAGTGGAGTTCGCCGGTTGTTAGGCGGAGAGGGCGCGGAAGCGTCGCAGCCGCAGGCTGTTTGAGACGACGAAGACGCTGGACAGTGCCATTGCAGCGGCCGCGATTAGCGGGTTGAGGAGCCCTGCCGCAGCGAGCGGGATCGCTGCGATGTTATAGCCGAAGGCCCACGCGAGGTTGCCCTTGATGGTGGCCAGGGTGCGGCGCGAGAGCCGGATGGCGTCGGCGGCGGCAGTGAGGTCACCACGGACGAGGGTGAGGTCGCTGGCCTCGATCGCCACATCCGTGCCGGTGCCCATTGCGATTCCAAGATCGGCTTGCGCGAGTGCGGCGGCGTCGTTGACTCCGTCGCCGACCATCGCCACGATCTTGCCGTCCTCCTGCAAACGCCGGACGACGTCGACCTTGTCGGCGGGCAGCACCTCGGCGATGACGGTGTCGATGCCGACCTGGGCCGCGACCGCGTTCGCAGCGCGCCGGTTGTCGCCGGTGAGCAGTACCGGGTTTAGACCCAGACCGCGCAGCCGGGAGACAGCGCCGGCGCTGGTGGACTTCACGGTGTCGGCGACGACGAGCAGACCACGGATCTGCCCGTCCCAGCCGGCGATCACGACGGTACGTCCGAGCTCTTCCTGCTCGGCCTTCGCCGCCAGCAAGTCAGTGCTCAGGTACTGGGCCCAGTCGATGAACAGCCGCTGCTGCCCGGCGAGTACCGCGTGCCCGTCGACGACGCCCTGGACACCGAGTCCGGCCTGGTTGGTGAAGCTCTCGACGGAGGCGAGCTTGCCGAGGCGGTCGGCTGCGGCGTCGGCGATGGCACGCGCGATCGGATGCTCGGAGGCGTGCTCGAGCGCACCGGCCAATCGCAGCACCTCGTCCTTGTCGCAGTCCTCTGCGGTGATGATGTCGACGAGAGCCATCTGGCCGGTGGTAACGGTGCCGGTCTTGTCGAGCACGACGGTGTCGACCTGCCGGGTCGATTCGAGGACCTCGGGACCTTTGATGAGAATGCCGAGCTGCGCGCCGCGGCCCGTACCGACCAGCAGTGCGGTCGGCGTCGCCAGCCCGAGCGCGCACGGGCAGGCGATGATCAGCACTGCCACCGCTGCCGTGAACGACGTGGCCGGGGTTTCCCCACTGCCCAGCCAGAAGCCGAGCGTGCCGACGGCCAAGGCGATGACGATCGGGACGAACACCCCGGAGATGCTGTCGGCGAGCCGCTGTACCTGCGCCTTGCCGGTCTGCGCGGCGGTCACCAGCCGGGCGATCTGCGCGAGGGCGGTGTCCGCACCCACGCGAGTGGCACGCACCACCAGCCGGCCGCCGGCGTTCACCGTCGCCCCGGTCACTGGGTCGCCCGGGCTGACCTCGACGGGGATGGATTCGCCAGTGAGCAGTGCGGCGTCGATAGCGGAGGTGCCTTCCTCGACCACGCCGTCGGTGGCCACTTTCTCCCCGGGGCGCACGACGAACCGGTCGCCGACCTGGAGTTCTCCGATCGGAATCCGTACCTCGGCGCCCCCGCGTTGCACGGCGACATCCTTCGCGCCGAGGTCCAGCAGCGCGCGAAGCGCGGCGCCGGAGGTTCGCTTGGCGCGGGCCTCGAAGTACCGGCCGGCCAGGATGAACACGGTCACCACTGCGGCGATCTCCAGGTAGAGCTCGTCACGTCCGGCCCCGCGGGCGACGGTGAAGCTCAGCGACATTGTCATGCCGGGAACGCCCGCGCCTCCCCAGAACAGTGCGTAGACGCTCCAGCTGAACGCAGCGAGGGTGCCCATCGAGATGAGCGTGTCCATGGTGGCGGCACCATGGCGCAGATTGAGCCACGCGGCGCGGTGGAATGGCCACGCACCCCACAACACGACCGGCCCGGCGAGCGCGAGGCACAGCCACTGCCAGTAGGTGAACTGCAGCGGGCTGATCATCGACATCGCCAGCACCGGCAGCCCGAGGACGGTCGAGCCGAGCAGTCGGTGTCGCAGGTTGCGGACTGCGCCGTCCTCCGGCTCGTCCTCCCCGGTCACGTCGGACTGCGTCGTCACGGGCTGCGGGATCGCCGCCGTGTATCCGACTGCTTGGACGGCAGCAATGACCTGATCGGTCGTGACCGTGTCGGCGAGGGTGACGGAGGCCTGTTCGGTGGCGTAGTTGACGCTGGCCCGCACGCCGTCAATCTTGTTCAGCCGCTTTTCGATGCGGGCCGAACAGGAAGCGCAGGTCATCCCGCCGATCGCAAGTTCGAGTGTCGTAGTGGGGGTGGTGACGGTGTCGGTCATGGCGATCAGTGCCCCATCTTGGGCGCGTCGGTGACCACGCCCTGGTCGAAGGTAAACGCGGCGGTGTGTACTGCGCCGGCGTGCTTGAAGTCGAGGAACAACCGGTAGCGGCCCTGCGCCGACAGCGTGGCGTCGAACGTGATCATGCCGGCGTGGTGGCCGACCGGATGGACGTGGGCGTAGGCGAGATCGCCGGCGCGCAGGGCCACCAGGTGGCCGTACGCGCCGAGGTAGGGCTGCAGGTCGGTGACCGGGTGGCCGCCCTGGCGCACGGTGAGCGCGGCGGTGACCTCGCCGCCAGTGTGGCGGCGGGTGGCGATGCTGACCTCGTATCCGTCGACGGTGCTGGTCGCGGTGGGCTCCGGTGCGGCCGACGGCTCGTAGTCACCGGGCACAGTGAGGTCGGTGCCCAGCGCGAGGCGCGGCCCGCCGGTGACGTGGAAATCGGCGGTGGCCCGGTAGGAACCGGGGGCCAGGGCCGGCAGCATGATCGACCACGTGCCGTCGGCGGCCAGCGTGGGGTGAACGTGGTGGAAGCTGGTCAGTTCCCGGTTGGCCACGATCAGGTGCAGGTCCCGCTCGTGAAGTGAGGTGAAGCGGTGGACCGGTGTGCCGTCGGGGCCATCGACAACGAACCGGAAGGCCCCGCCTGCAGCAGGCACGATGCGTGCGGCCGGAACCAGACGGTAGCCGTCCGCGGCCGAAACGACGCCTTCCCCGATCGGGGCCGGCTCCATCGCGGGCGCCTTGTTCGGGGTGGGGCCGATCGCTGCGCCCACGGCTGCTCCGCCGCCGAGCACCGCGGCCAGGGCGACAGCGAAGCCCGCGATGCGGGTGCCGGGCTTCATGACGCCAACTCGTATCCGGCCTCATCGGCCGCCTTCGCGGCCTCGGCCTGGTTGATGGTGCGCTCGCTGTGCACGGCGACTGTTCCGCTCGCCAGGTCGACGGACACCTCGGTCACTCCGGGCAGGCTGCGGAACTCGTCGGTGACGGCCTGCACGCAGTGGCTGCAGGTCATTCCGGTCACGGTGAAGATCTGGGCAGGCATTGGGTAGCTCCTCATTCGTGGGCGGGTAGCAGGTTTGCTTTCGCCGCGACCCCGGCTGCGACGGACGGCGTTCACGGAATTTGTCTGTCTTCATGCTCGACGGTCAGGCGTTGACTCGCACCGGCAAGATGGCCGGGATCGGGAGTGTGCTGTCCGGAACGGGTGACGCGGATTCGCTGAGGCCGAATCGGTCGTGCAGGCGACGCAGGAGCGGTGGTGCCCACCAGTTGGCGTTGCCCAGCAGCGTCATCGTTGCGGGCACGAGCAGGCAACGGACCACGGTGGCATCGACCAAGACTGCGATTGCCAAAGCGAGGCCCATCTCCTTGATGCCGAGGTTCTGCCCCGCCGCGAAGCCGAGGAACACGATGAGCACGAGTACCGCCGCCGACGTGATGATCCGACCGGAGCGTTGCAGTCCGGTGACCACCGCGGCGTTGCTGTCGCCCGAGCGATCGTGCGCCTCCTTGATCCGGGACAACAGGAACACTTCGTAATCCATCGACAGCCCGAACCCGAAGACGAAGATCAGGATCGGCACCCACACCTCGACGGCGCCAAACGCCTGGAAGCCCAGCAATCCGGACAGGTGGCCGTCCTGGAAAATCCACACGAGCGCGCCGAAGGTCGCACCCAGCGAGAGAGTATTCATCACCAGCGCCTTGACCGGCACGAGCACGGACCCCGTCATCAGGAACAGCAGGATGAACATGCTCAGCACGATCAGGGCAAGCGCATAGGGCAGCCGGGTGACGATCCGGTGCTCGAAGTCGATCAGGAATGCGGCGCGCCCGGTGACGAGGGTGGGAAAGGGCGGACGGTGGTCTCGGATCGCGTGCACGAGCCGTTGGGCGTTGTCGCCCTGCGCCTGACCCGCCGCCACGACGTCGATGGCGGTGAGCCCCGGCTTCAGCCCGGTTTCCACGCTGACATCGGTGACGCCGGGCATTGCGCGGAGTTGGCCGACGTATGCCGTGACCTGCGGTGCGCCGACAGCCGCCGGGACGACGACCTGGATCGGGCTAGTGCCCATCGCGGGGAAGGCGGCATGCAGTACGTCGGTTGCCTGCCGACTCTCCATCGACGTAGGCAGGACCCGGTAGTCGCCGTTGCTGAAGCGGATGCCGAGGAAAGGGAGCGCTGCGCTCAGCAGTAGCGCCGTGGAGGCGAGCGCCACCAGCACCGGGCGGCGTTGGACCCCCAGGGCGAGCCGGCCGAACACGCCGCCGGTGGCGTACTTGACCGGCTTGGGCTTGATCTTGTGGCCCCACCCGGCCATCAGTGCCGGGACCAGCGTCAGGGCGGTGGCGAGCGCGACCAAGACCGTGGCGACACCGCCGACGGCCAGGGACGTGAAGGTCGGATCGCCAAAGGCGAACAGCCCGCTCATGGCAGCGATCACGGTCAACGCCGAGAAGATGATCGTCCGTCCGGCGCTTTGGACAGCACGCTGCACCGACAACTCGACGTCGCAGCCGTTGGCCCGCTCCTCGCGGAACCGGCTGACCATCAGCAGGCTGTAGTCGACGGAAAGCGCGAGGCCGAACAGCACGACGACGTCCACGGCGTATCCGGCGACGTCGACAAAATTCGTCACCGCTCGCAGCAGCAGCAAGGCGCCGGCGACGGTGGCGAGCGATCCGGTCAGGGGAAGCAGCGCCGAGCGCCATCCGCGGAACACGAACAGCAGGGCCAGCAGCAGGATCGGCAAGGCGATGACCTCCCCGCGCAGCAGGTCGCTCTGCGAGCTCGCCATCTCATCGCGGTCTACCGCCAGGTCTCCGCCAACCGTCACCGATGCGCCGGGTACAGCGCCGTGCGCGATGCCGCGGACCTCGTCGACCTGCATGTGTACGGCCGTGGTGTCACTGGTCGCTCGGGTGTGGACGACGAGAACGGTCGTCCACCCGTCCTTCGACACCAGGCCCGAACGCGGAGCGTCGTACCCGGTGCTCACGTCGTGGACATAAGCCTGCCGCCTGATCCGGCCCGCGAGGGTTTGCACCGCGGCCCGTACCGCCGGGTCGTGCACGCGAGCGCGGCCAACCACCACGAGCATGCTCGGCCCCTCCTGCGAGCCGTCGTGGAGCACCGTGGCGCCGCGGACAGACTCGGCGGAGGAGACACCGTTGGAATCCTTGAGGTGGCTGAACACGCCAGAGCCGATCGCGGTGCCGGCCAGGACCAGCAGCAGCCACATGCACAGGATCACGCGTCGACGCTGCTGGGTGGTGCGGCCAAGAGTGGTTAACATCCTCAACACCTCCGGTGCACCGGGATGTGTCATCCCGGGAATTGGTTCAGGTTCGGGGTAACCGCTGTCCGGACGCTGTCCGGCTGCTGTTGCCGCGGTCCGAGCAGGTGGTCAGGGCGTCGAGTCGGCATGAACCGTTTCCCGAACCACCTCTGTCGCCTGGGGCCGGGGCCGTGGAATGCGCAGCCACACCGCGGCGGCGGCCGCTCCGATCGCCGCGACCGCCGCGGCACCGAGGAAGGCCGCAGCGAACCCGTGCGTGAGTGAGTCCGCGCTGGTCAGCCGGTCCGCGCCTGCGCTGGTGGCGATGGCGGTCATGACTGCCAGTCCGAGGGCCGAACCGACCTGGTAGCTGGTATTGACGATGCCGGCGGCCAGGCCGCCCTCGTCGGGCCGGGCGGAGGACAGTGCGATTCCGAGACTGGGGATGAACGCGAGGGACATTCCTGCGGCAGCGATCAGCGACGCCGGGAGCACATCGACCCAGAACGACCCGTTCGGTCGGATCAGGGACAGCGTTCCCATGCCTGTGGCGAGGGTGGCCATGCCGGTCACGACCATCGCCTTCGGTCCGTACCGCGCGATCAGCCGGGGAGCCGCCGCGATCATGCCGACCATGATCAGTGCGGTCATCGGAAGGAGGGATGAGCCGCTGGCGAACGACCCGAACCCGAGGACCTGCTGCAGGTAGAGATTGAGGAAGAACCACATCGGTATCCAGGCGGCACCGAGCAGGAACTGCACGATGTTCGCCGCCGCAAGGTTGGGCGCGACGAAGATGCGCAGCGGAACCAGGCGATCACGACGGACCGCTTGGAGCAGAACGAAGACTCCGAGCAGGCCGACCCCGGCGGCGCCGACGCCCAGAGTCTGCCCCGATGCCAATCCGGCCTCAGGTGCCCGGACGATGGCGTATACCGTCGCGGCCAATCCGCCGACAACAGTCGCCGCACCGAGCCCATCGGGTCGCCCGGTTCGACCCGGAACGACCGGCAGGAGACTCGGGATAAGAGCGAGCGCCGCTGCCGCAATGGGGATGTTGAGGTAGAAGATCCATGGCCAGGTCGCGTACTGGGTGATGACGCCGCCGAGGAAAACCCCCACGGTGCCACCGGCCGGTGCCGCAGCACCGTAGACCGCCAATGCCTTTGTCATCTCCTTCGGCGACCCACCGAACAGGACCATGAGCAGCGTGAGCGCGGCCGGTGCGATCAATGCGGCACCCACGCCTTGCCCGGCTCGGCCTGCCAGTTCCCAGGGCACGTTCGGTGCGGCGCCGGCGATAGCCGATCCGGCGAGCAGTACCACCCAGCCGGCAGCGAAAACTCGCCGAGCGCCGAGGAGATCAGACATCCGGCCGCCCAGCAGGAGCAGGCCACCGAACGCGACGACGTAGGCGTTGAACACCCAGGACAGCTCGCCGGCCGCGAACCCCAAGTCAGCGCGCATCTTGGGCAGTGCGACACCGATGATCGACGTGTCCATGATGACCATGAACTGGGCCGCGGCGATCAAGCCGAGAGCCCACGATCGACGATGTGTAGTTCTGGGACCGGCTTTGACATCTGTGGTGGACATGGGAGTTCCCTTCATCACGCAACCGGAGCGGGGTGGCCGCTCGTCAACGATCAGTCGGGGGCACCGTCGCAGTGCGCGCTGTCCTGACGCTGTCCGACGGCGTACCCGCCGGACCCACGCACACGGTGTTACGGGACAGCGCCCGGACAGCGGGCTCGAGCACGCTGGGTCGGCACGTCGATTTCGGCGACTGGATGGTGATGGAAACGCTGACGGTGGTGGTGCCAACCATGACGTGTCGGCACTGCGTGCGCGCGGTGACCGCGGCGCTTCGCGACGTGGCCGGCGTGCACACAATCCACGCAGACCCGGGTACTGCGACGGTGACGCTCCGCGGGAGCATGACTGCGCAGGACGTGACCCGGGCTCTGCTCGACTGCGGCTACCCGGCGCAATGATCGGCTTGCGGTTCAGGCGGTCGTCGTGGCCAGCAGTACCTCGAGGTCCGCTTGTTCGTACGGCGGGGCCGGACGGTTGCGGCTGACCCGAACGTTGCGAGCACGCTCGAGCAGCGCCGCCACCTCGCCGGTCCGCCCCGTGGCGGCGCAGACGCGCGCCAATCCCTCAAGCGCCGTAGCGACAAGCGCCGGCTCCAACACTGTCTCTCCGGTCGCCAGTACCTGCTCGTAGCGGTCCTCAGCCGCCCGGACGTCATTTTCGCGTTCGTCGCACCACGCGAGACCGGCGACGGCCAGACCTGACCAGACAGGGGTGCCCAGGCGGCCGAACCCGGCGGCCGCGTCGCTGAATTGCTCACGTGCCCGCTGGCAGTCACCGGTGATGCGGGCCGTCAATCCGAATCCGTAGCGGGCCAGCACTTCTCCCGCTGCGTCACCGACTTCTTCCGACGCGGATTGCGCCCGCTCGAACGCCTCGCCCGCCGCGTCCAGTTCGCCCAAGGACAGCAGCGCGATGCCCTTGTCCGCGACAGCCCACTGCGCTGTGTTGTACAGGCCGGCGGACTGCGCCACCTCGATCGCCTCCTCCAGCACCGGGATGGCATCGGCGTAGCGACCGAATTGACGCAGCCCCCAGCCCAGGTGGTAAAGCATCGCCGACAGTCCCCATGCGTCGTTCAGGGTGCGGAACGCGTCGATGCCGGCGCGACCGATCTGCAGTGCGCGGCGACGGTCTCCGGACTTCAGGTTGCACTCCATCCGGACGAATGCGATCACCGCGTGTCCCCACGAGTCCTTCTCCTCGGCGAAGACCCGCTCGGCCCGCTCCAGCAGTTGCTGGGTTCTGGCTGGATGGGAGCCGTTCACTCCCTCGACGGCAAGCAGGATCCGCGACAGCGCCGCCCGGGACTCGTCGCCCGCTTGCTCGAACAGCTCCAGACTCTGTTGCGCTGTCTGCGCGCATCGCGGGCTCGGATGCACCAAGCAGCCCCGCGGCCGTTCCACGAGGGAGACCGCCTGCAGCGCGCGAGCCCGTGCCGACGGTGACCCCCCGTCCGACGTCAGCAGTTGGGCGAGGGCTTGCCTGCCTTCCAGATGCCGCCCAAGGTGCCAGAACCAGCCGAGGGCCCCGGCCAGGTTCAAGGCTTGATCTATCCGGGACGGGTCATCCGTCAGCCAAACCATGGCTGCGCGGAGGTTGGGCTGGTCGTCCCGCAGGGCCTTCATATCTTCTTGTCGCAGGCCACCGCGGTGCGACCGCTCAGCGTGTTCGGCAAGATCGGCAAAGTAGTCGGCGTGCCGTTGCGCGAGAGTCTCTCGCTCGCCGCTCTCCTCGAGTCGCTCAACGGCGTAGTGCCGCAGTGTGTCCAACATGCGATAGCGCGTGTGTCCCGCCGTCTCGGAGATCACCAGCGAGCGTGTGACGAGGCTGGCGAGCAAGTCCAGCGTCCGCGATCGCGATGACTGGGCATCGCCGGTCACGGCCTCCGCTGCCGCCAGCGTCCACCCGCCCTGAAAGATCGCCAACCGCCGGAACATGACCTGCTCGTCCGCGCCGAGCAGGTTGTAGCTCCACTCGACGGCAGAACGCAACGTGCGCTGACGCGCGTCCGCGGTCCGCGCTCCCCCGGTGAGCAACTCGAATCTGTCGGAGAGCCGAGCGGCCAGCTCGACCGCCGACACGGTGCTGAGCCGGGCGGCGGCCAGTTCTATGGCCAGCGGAATCCCGTCCAGTTGGCGACAGATCTGCGCCACAGCCTCGTACTCGTCAGCGGATCGACCCACGGTCACCCCGGCCGCCGCGCAACGCTGGGCGAACAGTTCAGCGGCCGGGTAGTTGAGCACCTCGTCAGGCGGCGTCCGCGGCGGCGGTACGGGCAGCGGCGCTATCGCGACCTGCACCTCTCCCGGTATGGCTAGGGCTTCGCGGCTTGTCACCAGGACTCGGACATCAGGGCAGCCGGCCAGGACCTCGTGGGCCAGGCGGGCCGCCGCGTCCAAGACGTGCTCGCAGTTGTCGAGAACCAGTAGCACGCACCGCCGGCGGAGGTAGGCCACCGTGCGTTCGCGTGGCTCGCTATCCGGCGCCGAGCCATCGAGTGGAACACCCAGCGCGTCGGCCACCGCGAGAGCCACCTCGCCCGGTTCTCGTACCGCCGCCAGGTGCGCAACCCACGCACCATCCGGGAACAACTCCTGCACCGCGCGCGCCGCGGCGAACGCCACCGTGGTCTTGCCCGCACCTCCCGGACCGATCAGGCTCACCAAGCGGCTCTGGGCCAGGAGGTCACCCACCGTGGCCAGGTCCGCCGCACGGCCGATAGGAGCCTCGAGTGCGGCCGGCACTGCGGTGCCGGATCGCCGGAATGTCGAGCCGTTCGCGACGTGATTCGCGGCAGCGGCCAGCTGCCGGCCGTCCGACTTCGTCGGCTGCTGGTCCCACCCGGCACCGGCGAGCTCGTCGTCGTGCTGCAGGATGCGTTGGTGCAGCGAGCGGAGGGCCGCGGACGGCTCCAATCCGAGTTCGTCGACCAATACCGTCCTTGAGCGTTGGTAGCGCTGCAACGCGTCGGCCTGCCGTCCAGCGCCGTACAGCGCGGTCATCAATACGCCGACGAGGCGCTCCTGGGTTGGGTCTTCGGTGACAATCGGGTCCAGGTCAGCAACGACCTCAAGGTGGCGTCCCAGGCGCAGGGCAAGCTCACTACGTTCGGTCAACGCCGCCAACCGCAGCTGATTCAGTCGAGCCGCCTCCACGCTCGCCCAAGGATGCATCGTGAAGTCGGCGAGCGGTTCGCCCCGCCACAACCCCAGAGCATCGTCGTAGCTCTCCAGCGCCGCAGCCGGGCTGCCAACACCCGCTGACCTCCGGGCCTCGGCAATGCCGTCGACAAAGCGCTGAACATCGACGCTGCCTCGAGCGACGTCGGCCCGGTAGCCGACGCCGTCGCGGACAATGATGTCCACGCCGGCAGCCGACAATCCGCGCCGGAGCTTGGACACCCGGGTTTGCAGCGCGTTGACCGGATCGACCGGCAAGTCGTCCTCGCCCCATAAGCGGTCGACCAACATTGCCGCCGAGAGCGGACGGCCGGGCGAGAGAACGAGCAAGGCGAGAAGGACTCGCTCGGCGGCATGGCGGAGTGGCAGCGGCTGGCCGTCGACCGTCGCCTCCATCGGGCCGAGGAGCCGAATGTCGAGGCTGTCCATTTCGCTGCCCCCGTCCGGTCGAGGGCGTTGCGCCGATCGACTGCTGCATCGTGGCCGCGAGCGGAGCGAGGCGTCAACCTCGCTTTGTCACAGCGACGATGCAACCGGACGGGCGGCGGCATAGCGGACGCCGGGACGCCCGCTGACCGTGAGTCGGCTCGCGAGGTAGACCGCATCGGCGTGGACGAAGCCGAGCAGTGCCGAGCCGCGGGTGTGCTGCCAGGGCATGCCGAGGAAGTACAACCCGTCGACCGGGCTGACGCCGCGGTCGTGCACGACCTGGCCGTCGACCACTGCCCCCGGGACGTTGATCCAGGAGTAGTCGCGTCGGAACCCCGTTGCCCAGATGACGGTGGCGGCCTCGGTCGACGTGCCGTCGGAGAAATGGGCGGTGCCGCCGCGGATACTCGTGAGCCGGGCCCGGAAGCTCACGCCGGCCGCTTCCACGCGTCGGCGGTTGCTGCCGATCAGCAATTCGCCACGGGCACGCACGCGTCGGCCCAAGCGGGAGTCGCCGGACAAACGCATCAGACCGGACCGGGCGAGCCACCAGAACAAGTCCCGGCCGAGCAGCCGTTGCGGCAGCGCGGTCGGGGTCTGGCCCGTCGACAGCGTGACCGGACGGCTCGCAGCGACCTCTTCGGCGATCTGCATGCCCGAATTCCCTCCGCCCACCACGAGGACTGGGCCGGCGGCCAGTTGCTCCGGATTGCGGTAACCGCTGCTATGCAGCGAAATGACGTGCGCGCCGATTCCGGTGGATACCGACGGGATGAACGGCGTCTGGAACGGGCCCGTGGCGACGACCACCTGCCGGGCCTGAAGGGTCTGCCCCGTCGTCGAAACCTCGAAAGCCGTCCCCGTGTGGGACAGGCCCGTGACAGTCGTGTTGAGCCGGATCGGCAGGTCGAACTCGCTGGCGTACCTACGCAGGTAGTCAGCGACCGCGTCCTTGGTCGGGTAGTGGTCCGGGTCGCCTGGGAACGCCATGCCGGGCAGCGCCGAGTACCTGGCGGGAGTGAACAGCCTCAGCGAGTCCCATCGCGAGCGCCAGGTGTGCCCGACGCGGTCTGCAGCATCCAGCACGACGAACCGCAGACCCTGCCGGCGGAGGTGCCAGGCGATCGCCAGTCCGGCCTGCCCGGCACCGATGACGATCACATCCAGCGTCTCGGCCGCCGTCACGATGCCGGGAGCGTCCTCAGCCAGGACGGCACCGACCACGCCATGTTCCTCAGCCCGGTTCACAGCTGACCGGCCGCATACCAGGCGTGCCACGCCGACCGGGTCTGCGCCGTGACACTCCGCGGGGACCCGTTGCGAGGCAGGGTGTGCGGGGCATGGCCAGTCCGGACCTGCCGGTGGTGGGCGGCCTGGGCCATCAATTCCTGGCGCCGCTGGGCGGCGAGCTGGTAGGTAGCGAAAGTGGTCATGGGGTCCTCCTGGATGGCTGTACTCGGTCGGGTTACCGAGGAATGGAGTTGAGCGTGGTGGTGGGTACTGTCCGGAGGCTGTCCCGCCGCTGTTGGCGCACAGCCGACCTTCGGGTCTGCGCCGTGGCGAAGCTGGTACTGCCGTCCGCCTCGCCGGCGGTTGTTCGAAGTGCCACCAGCTTCGCCCTGCGGCACGGACACTCGCGCCGGTCATGTGACCGGGTTCTGCTCGCTGGCGCCGCCGTTCCCTCGTCGTGGACGGCGTGGTCAGCGAGCAGGCCGAACGCGTGGCGGGCGACAAGGTCGTCGGCCTGCACGGCGCGAGCGTCATGCAGCAGGCACTCCCGCCGCGACGCACCTGGGATTTCGGGTGGTCCACCAGAGCCCCAGCCAGACGCGGTGTCCTCCGAGTTCAGTCCGGCGGGTGACCCGGGACGACGAGTCCCGCTTCGTAGGCCAGGACGACGAGCTGGGTCCGATCGCGTAGGCCAAGCTTGGTCAGGATCCGGCTGACGTGGGTCTTTGCGGTCAGCGGGCTGAGCACCAGCTTGCTAGCGAGTTCGGCGTTGGACAGGCCGCGCGCCACGAGTCGTAACACTTCGAGCTCACGGCTGGTGAGCTGCTCGGTGCTGTGAAACGGCGCGGTCGGAGCGGCGGGGCGGGCAGCGAATTCGGCGATCAATCGCCGCGTGATCTGCGGGGAGAGAAGGGCGCCCCCTTCAGCGACCTGCCGAATGCAGCGATGCAGATCCTCCGGAGAGGTGTCTTTGAGCAGGAACCCGCTCGCGCCGGCCCGGAGCGCGCCGTAGACATAGTCGTCCAAGTCGAACGTCGTGAGCACGAGTACCCGCACCCCGGAAAGGGTCGGGTCGGCGGCGATCTGGCGGGTGGCCGCTATGCCGTCGAGCAGCGGCATCCGGACGTCCATCAAGAGGACGTCCGGGCGCTCTCGGCGGGCCAAGGCCACCGCCTGCTCACCGTCGGCTGCCGCTCCGACGAATTCGAGGTCGGCCGCGTAATCGACTTGCAGGCGGAATCCGTCGCGGATCATGGGCTGGTCGTCGGCTATGCCGACCCTGACGGTCATCCGGCCGAGCCTGCTCTGCAGGCCGCGGGAGGCCGAGCGGTCAGCCCCATCAGCGAACCTGGCCAGCGAGTGGCAGTTCGGCCCGCACTGTCCAGCCGTCTGGGTCAGGTCCCAGCTGGACCCGTCCGCCCACGGCGGCGGCCCGCTCCCGGAGCCCGCGCAGCCCGTTGCCTTCGGCGGCGCCACCTGCGTCGCGCGCTGCGCCGTTGTGCACTCGGAGTTGAATGTTCTCGCCAACGCGGACGGAGACCGATGCGGTGTTCTCCCCGGAGTGTCGCAGCACGTTGGTCAACGCCTCCTGCACGATCCGGTACGCCGCCTCGCCGCTGTCCCGGCTGGCCACGGTGAGCTCGCCGTCGGTCTCCAGATCGACGTTCAGGCCCGACCGCCGAGCCGCCGCCACCAGTTGCGCAATGTCGGCCAGACCCGGCCGTTCGCTGTCCTCGCGGAGCAGCCCGACCAGCCAGCGGACCTCGCGCAGCACACCACGCCCGGCGCTCTCGATCGAGGCCAGGGCCCGGGTGGCTTCCCGGTCATCTCCAGCGGTCACCGCGAGCCGTGCGGCGCCCGCCTGAACGGTAATTGCCCCCATGCCGTGACCGACGACGTCGTGCAGATCGCGGGCGATTCGGAGTCGTTCGGCAAGGACAACTTCACGCCGCTGCGCCACCGCGTGCGCCGCGCGGGTGGCGCGGAACTGGCCGAGAAACGCCGCCGCCAGCAGCACCAGCCCGAACGGCGCGGCGAGGAACGCGCTGCCGGCCATGGTGACCGCCGCCGCGACGACGGCCAGCCCGGCTGCGAGCGTGGCTAGCCCGCGAACACGTGGTGACTCCTTGTCGGACTCGGCGGTGCGGCGAGCCACGACCTCCGTAGCCACCGCGGCGGAGGCCGGTAGAACAGGCGCCGCAAGTGATACCTGGATCAGGTAGCACACGAGGGTCACTGCCAGCACGGCGACGGGGTACCGGTCACGCCAGAGCAGGGCAATCCCGGATCCGATACCGGCGACCGTTGAGATGGCCACGAGATACGCGGACGGCTCTACGCCGACTCCGGTGCGCACCGAAACAAGCTGGAGGAGGATGCACGCGATGGGGAGCAGCATCCGCTTCACGAGCGTTGATCCTTCCACCAGCGGGCACCTCGCGGGCGCCGGCGAACCGCCGTCAGGCCGGGTCCCGGCGGATGAACAGCATCGCAGCGGCCGCACACATCACCCCTGCGTAAGCGGCGAAGGCAAGCCCGGCGGCCCAGGCAGGCGGGCCAGCGGCTCCGACGAGTGCGCTCGCCGTACCAGTGGGCGTCCACCGGCTCACCGCGTCGCCGAGGCCGTAGCCAGACAACAGCACCGGCAGCAGGGCCTCCCCCACGAAGCGCCACAACAACAGAGCGGTGATAGCGATCGCGGTGCTGCGGGTCAGCACGCCCAGCGCCGCAGCAAGTACCGACCACATGGCTCCCAACCCGACGGCCGCCACGATGCGACCCCAGTCCGCAGCACCGCCGAGCGTGAGAGAGACACTGGAGCCAAACGACGTGATCACCGCGGCCAGCATCGCGATGGCAATCCCTGCCGCCACTATCGCGGCCCCGGAGGCACCCGAGACCAGCGACTTGGACAACAGAACCTCGGAGCGACGCGGGGTGAGCAACACCGTCGTCCGGATGGTCCGGTGCTGAAACTCGCCAGCGCTGGCCACAATGGCAATACCGACCACCAAGAACCACAACGCCTGGACGGGTGCCAAACCCAGATGCGCCAGGTGCGTGCCTGTGTCGCCTGCGTCAGCCGCGATACGGACTTGGACGACGCCGATCACCGCCGATAGTGCCGCCGCGACCCCGGCCACGACCCAGGTGCTGCGCAGCGTCCGAAGCTTCAGCGCCTCTGATTTCAGGCTGTTCTTCATGCCCGCTTCCCTCCGGTGACGATGTCGAGGAATAGCTCTTCGAGAGTGGACGACTTGTGTTCGGCGAGCAGGTCGGCGGTCGCCCCGCGGGCGATCAACCGGCCCCGGTCGAGGATCAGCACGTCATCGACCGTCTGCGCCAGCTCCGCCAGCTGGTGGCTGGACACGAGCACCGTGCGCCCCTCGTCGGCGAGTGAGCGCAGCAGTCCCCGCAGCCAATGCACGCCGACCGGGTCCAGGCCGTTGGCTGGCTCGTCGAGAATCAACGTCGCCGGATCGGCGAGCAGCGCAGCGGCCAAGCCGAGCCGTTGGCGCATGCCCAGGGAGTACGCACCCACTCGGCGACCGGCGGCCTGATCGAGCTCGACGAGATCCAGCATCTCCTCGACCCGCCGGTCCGATACACCGCACGCTCGGGCCAGGACTCGCAGCGACGCGCGGCCGGTGCGACCCGGATGAAACACATCCGGATCGGTCAACGCCCCGATCGCCCGTCCCGGCTCCGCCAGCTCGGCATAGGGACGCCCGTCGAACGTGGCACTGCCGACGCTCGCCCGGGTCAGGCCGAGCAGAATGCGCAGTGCCGTCGACTTGCCAGCGCCGTTCGCGCCGATGAAGCCGGTGATCGATCCCGGCAGCAGAGTGAAGCTGAGATCATCTACTGCAATCACCGCGCCGTAGCGCTTGGTCACCCGGTCAAAACAAATACTCGCCATCTCGGATCGCCCGTCTTGACAGTTTCATGGACGACCCCACTCTGCTGTTCAGATCTCGATTTTGCGTCGGCCCGCCGGAGTAATCCCGCCTACGCCGCCAGGAGTACGGGGCGCGCGCGGCGCGATCTTGATGCTGGAGTCGAGTCATGACCCGACGTCGGCATCAAGATCGCTCGCCGTCCCGACGCAACGCCCGGATCGCCAGTTCGGCGTGCAGCAGCACACCCTGGGGCAGCACCGAATCGTCGAAGCTCGCGCGCGGGCTGTGGTTGCTCGGCGCGACCTGCCAGTCCTCGCCGGTGCACGCCCCGAGGAACAGGTAGCAACCGGGTACTTCGCTCAGCACCCGGGAGAAGTCCTCGGCGCCAGTCAACGGGGACTCCATCGGCTGATAGTGCTCCTCGCCAAACACCTCGGTCGCCACCTCAGCCGCCCACGCGGCGTGCGCGAAATCGTTGACGGTGACGGGGTACTCGTAGCTGTACTTGACGTCGGCCTCGAGGCCGTAGCCGGCTGCGACCTGCTCGCACAGCCGCACCGCCTCCTCGCGCATCCGCTCGTGCGCGGTCTCGGAGAAGGTGCGCACGGTGGCCTCGAACGAGGCGTCGTCGGGGATGACGTTGGCCACCGTGCCACCGCGGAACAGGCCGACCGTCACCACGGCCGGATCGAACACATCGAAGCGCCGGGTGACCAGCGTCTGCAGGTCGCCGACGAGCTGCGCCGCGACGCTGATGGGGTCCTTGGTCAGATGCGGCGTGGACCCGTGTCCGCCGGCACCGCGGACGGTCACGTTCAGCCGGTCGCTGGCGGCCATCAGCGTGCCAGGTCGGGTGGTGAACACGCCGCGTGGCAGCAGCCCGGACGACACGTGCATGCCGTAGGCCGAGTCGGCCCGCCGTCCCGAGGCGAGCAGGACGTCCTCGGCCAGCATCGCCCCGGCGCCGTCGTAACCCTCCTCACCGGGCTGGAACATGAACACGACATCGCCGGCGAGTTCGTCGCGGTGGGCGCTCAGCAGCCGCGCCGCACCGACCAGCATCGCGGTGTGCAGGTCGTGCCCACAGGCATGCATCGCGCCGTCGATCTCGCTGGCGAAGTCCAGTCCAGTGGACTCGGTGACCGGCAACGCGTCCATGTCACCGCGCAGCAGCACCGTCGGGCCGCCGGAAGCGCCCCGCAGCACCCCCGTCACCGACGTCAGCGAGTGGCCGGTACTGATCTCGAGGCCGAGTCCGTCGAGTTCCGACAGGACGGTCCGCTGAGTGATCGGCAACTGCAAGCCGATCTCGGGACTGCGATGCAGCGTGTGCCGCAACGAGGTGAGGTAGGGCGCCAGTTCGTGTGCGTCGTCGCGCAGCCGGTCGGCAAGAGTCATGATCACATCCCAACGGTTGTCTGGGACCGACCGTAACAAGGCGATGGCCATAGGCTGGCTCGGGTGCGGATCGCGACCTGGAATGTGAACTCGGTAGTGGCCCGGCTGCCCCGCCTGCTCGACTGGCTCGGGACCGCCGAACCGGACGTCGCGTGCCTGCAAGAGATCAAGGTCGCGGCCGACGACTTCCCCCTCGACGAGGTCGGCGAGCTCGGCTACGAGGTCGCCGCGCACGGCACCGGACGGTGGGCCGGCGTCGCGATCCTGTCGCGGATCGGGCTGAGCGAGGTGCGCCGCGGGCTGCTTGACGAACCCGGCTTCCAGCCCGACGACGCGATGTTCGAGGTACACGAGACACGCGCGATCGCAGCGACCTGCGGCGGCGTCCGGGTCTGGTCGGTCTACGTACCCAACGGCCGCGAGGTCGGCCATCCGCACTTCGACTACAAGCTGCGCTGGCTGGCGGCGCTGCACGCGACCGTCGTCCAAGAGCTAGGCACCACCCGGCCGTTCGCCGTCCTCGGCGACTTCAACATCGCCCCGACCGACGCCGACGTCTGGGACATCACCCGGTTCACCACCAGCACCCACGTCACCGAACCGGAACGCCGTGCGCTGGCCGCGCTGCGCAACGCCGGCCTGGCCGACGTGTACCCCCGTGCCCTGAAGTATGAAATCCCCTTTACCTATTGGGACTATCGGCAACTCAGCTTTCCGAAGAACCGCGGTATGCGCATCGATCTGGTCTATGCGAACGCCGCGTTCGCCGCCGCGGTCACCGACAGCTACGTCGACCGGGACGCTCGCAAGGGAACCCTGCCGTCCGACCACGCCCCGGTCGTCGTGGACCTCGACCTGCATAAGCCGCCCGGATGAGCAGCGCTCAGGTCATGCCACCCCTGGCGAGGGTTGACAATCCACCGGGAGAGTAAGTAAAGTTTGCGTTAAGTTACTGTCGGCTGCCTCAATCCGGGGTTGGTGGCCGGGGGCAGTATTGCGCAAACTAGGCGGCCGCCAGGGCCAGCCGCACACTAGGCGATGACCGACTTCGTGGCGAGGGCTCGGTGATTCTCCCCAGCCGCTGCCCGATCGGACGGGACGCACCATGCGAAGTCTTTCCCGCCGCTTCAGCGCCGGAGTCCTCTATTCGTGCCTGCTCTTTGCGCTGGCCGTTGCCGCGGTCGGTGCAGTGGGAATCTTCGGCGTCAGGTCCGCGACGAGCGCAGCCAACTCACTGACCAACGACGAACTGACGACGTCCACCGTCACCGGTCACCTCGCCCACGACATCGATCGGGCTTACTCCAGCGGCCAAGCGATGCTGCTCACCACCGACCCGGCCCGGCGCGCGGCGTATGCCGCATCGCTGTCCGACGACGCGATCCCTTCCGTCGAGGCCGAGTTGGCCGCTCTCAAGCAGGTCCACGCTGGCGACAGCCCAGCGGAGATGTCGGACGTCACTCAGTTGGTCGAGCAATGGACGGCGCTGCGGCGACTCCTCACGACCAGGACGGCATCGACAGCAACGGTCGCCGCTCAGCCGCTCGCCGACCGACTCAGCGCCTCCTATAGTCCCTTGAACAAGCACCTCGAGGCGCTGATCGACCGCGAAGTGGTAGACGCGCATGACAACCAAACCCGCGCGTCCTCGCGCGGCGCGCGGACGACCTGGGGCATCGCCGGTGCGGTCGTCCTTGCTGTGCTCGCCTCGATCGGCTTCGGTGCGTTTGGCGGCCAGCGCATCCGCCGAGCCTTGGAACCGGCGCAAGACCAGGTCGAGTTCGCCGACACGCTCCAACTGGCAGAGGACGAGTCCGAAGCACACCAGTTGCTGCAGCGGCACCTCGAGCGGACGGTGGCCGGCGGGACCGTCACCGTCCTCAACCGCAACAACAGTGCCGACCGACTGGAAGCGGTGACCGACCTGGCGCCTGGGTCGCAACTGGTGCGCACCCTTCAGCACGCGACCCCTCGGTCCTGCCTGGCGGTCCGTTCCGCCCGGCCGCACGACGAGGATGACCAGCATCGCTCTCTGCTCGGCTGCTCGGTGTGCGCGCAGTGCCCCGGCAAATCGACCTGCACGCCGTTGACCGTGGGCGGGGAGGTCATCGGATCGGTCCTGGTCACCAAAGCGTCGAACTACAGTCCGATCCAGTACCACCGGATCCAAGAGTCCGTGGGCCAAGCTGCCCCGGTGCTGGCCAACCTGCGAAACCTGGCTATCGCCGAGGTCCGGGCGGCCACGGACTCGCTGACCGGTCTACCGAACAAGCGGGCGGTGGGTGACACGCTCAAGCGGATGCTCGCCCAGGCCTCGCGCAACCTCACCCCGCTCAGCTTGCTCATGCTCGACCTCGACCATTTCAAGGAAGTCAACGACTGCTTCGGTCACCCGATAGGGGACCAAGCGCTGGCGAATGTGGGGCAGGCACTGCGATCGGCGTTGCGGGAGAGTGACTTTGCCGGCCGCCACGGCGGCGAGGAGTTCGTAGTGATGCTGCCCGACACCGACATAGAGGGAGCGGTGCTGACCGCGGAGAAGATCAGAGCAGCCATCGCCGACATCAGGCTGCCCGGAGTCGACCTGGCCATGACGGCCAGCGTCGGAATCGCCGTCTACCCAGACCACGCGAGCACCACAGAAAGGCTGGAGCGATTGGCAGATTCTGCGCTGTACGTGGCCAAGCGCGCGGGTAGGAATCGAATCGAGATCGCCACGCTCCTGGCCGATCCAAGTCTGAACGAACCTCGTGAGCCACGGGTAAACGGCTCAGCCGCGTCCCCCCACGCGCAGAGCACACCCGCCACCTAGCCATTCAGTGAGCAAACGCCCGTGGTCGACCGCCGGTCAATTGATCGACATCGTCTCCATCGACAGGTAGGTGTGTGCCGCCCACGCGGTGGGGTCGGCGGCGAAGTGTCGCTGCAGCGCATTGCCGGTCAACGCATTGTCCAACCCAGCCATGATCATCGACTGGTCGAGGACGAGTCGACGATGCCCAACCGCCCCGCTGGTGGGATTCACCGCGTCGTAGAAGCCGCCGTCGCTGGTGTAGCTGTCGGAATACATCGTGCGCAGCCGCTGGATGTTCGCGTACGCCTGCTGCGGCAGCAGACTCAGCGCCAGGAACGAAGCATGCGGCGTCACCGTCGTCTCCACGGCACACGTCGTGCATTGCGACAACTGCCGGCCGGGCGGCAGTTTCTGCCCTTCGACACCGAACGTGGCATAGCCCCCACTGTCATCGGCGGTGCTGGACGGCGACAAGCCCCACACCGGGAAGCCAAGCTGCTCGGTCGCGTACTTGATCTGCACCTGCGCGCTGCGCAGGTCGGCCAGGCCGAAGCTGCGCTTTCCCCACGACGTCTCCGGCACGACCTCGTTCGCCATCAGCGCCTCGAACTGGCCGCCGCCGAAGGTCGGGATGAAGGTGAGCGAGGTTCCGGGGTAGGTGTAGTGCCCCTCCCACACGCGGAAGTGCTTACCTGACTGGGGATCGCGAATAGTCGTCCAGTAGCCCTGCGGCGCGGGCTGACCCTGCCACGAAAAGTCCGGATCGGTCGCGCACTGTGCGGGAGGCAGCACGCGCCAGGTGCGCCACCACACGTCGCCGGGCATCTGGTGCAGCCCCATGCCCAGGTACATCGAGATCCGCGGATCGCTGTACAGCGCTCCGTTGTGGTACCCGGCCGGCCCCTGATCGACGTAGTAGCCGCCGTACTGCTGCCCGGTCGGCTGGTTGCCCGCGATCGCCGGGTTCGTGTTGCACGCGGTCTGCGCCCGGTCGTCGTAGAAGATCGAAAAATCGATTGGTGCCATCAGCTGATTCACCAGCGACGCCAGTTCCGGCAACGCCTGTCGCGCGACGACCAACCCGGACGCGTACCAGCCATTGTCGACGGCGGAGAGAAAGTAACAGTTGTCCTGTGCCGGTGTGGTCTCCGTCGTGCAGTCGATGTCGTTGGGATTGCGGATCACGTGCTTGGTGGTCGTGTCGTACCACTGGTACAGGAAACCGAAGGAACGCTTGAGCGAGCCGACCGACTCAAGCGTCGCCTTGATCAGGGAGCGTGCGGTAGCACGACTGATGATCTTGAGGTCTCGCGCCGACACCACCGACCACAGGTACACGCCGATGTTGGCCGCGGACGTGTAAGTCCCGCGGGTGTCGCCTGGACCGATGTTGTCCAGTGGCAGGTGCGTGTTGGGGTCGACGTCCTTGGCGAAGAACTTCCAGGTGTCCCGAGCAACGCCGTAGAGGACCGCCCGTTGGTGCGCACTGAGCGCCGCGGTTGGACGGGCCGGGTGTGCGCTGGCCGGTGCACCGGCAACCAGTGTGGACGCGAGCAGCGCCACCGCTATCAGGAGGAATCGGAGCGGGCGTAGGCGGTGATTTCGCATGGACTGCCTCTCAGAGTGTGCCGGCATTGCTCACGTCGGCGCTCGGCGCAGCATCGTGAGCCGCGTAGGGGTTGGCGAGGGCATTGATCAACTGGACGGTGTACTCGTCCTGGGGATGCTGCAGCACCTGCTTTGTCGGGCCGCTCTCGACAACGCGTCCCTTGTTGAGGACGAGGATCTCGTCGGTGACTACGCGGGCGCTGAGCAGGTCGTGAGTGATGTAGAGCAGGCTCAGGCCGCGTTCTTCGCGTAGCTTGGCCAGCAGCCGCAGGACCCCCGCGCGCAACGACACGTCGAGCATCGACACCGGCTCGTCGGCGACGATGATGTCGGGATCGCAGGCCAGGGCTCGAGCGATGACAACGCGTTGCCGCTGGCCGCCGGACAGCTGATGCGGCAGCTTGGCCGCAAACTGCTCCGGCGGATTAAGGCCGACCGTGTCGAGCAGTTCGAACACCCGGGCGTGGGCCTCCCGCGCCGACATACCGAGGAAGTTCTGGCACGGTCGGGTGACCGTGTACTCGACGGTATGCAGCGGGTTCAGTGCACCATACGGGTCCTGGAACACCATCTGCACCTGGCTGTGGTAGCGGCGCAAGCCACCGCTGCGCAGCCGGTGGACGGCGGTGTCGCCGAACATCACGCCGCCGGTGGTGGGCCGCTCCGAGCCGGTGATCATCCTGGCCAGTGTTGTCTTGCCACTGCCGCTCGCACCCACCAGACCGACGGCCGATCCCGGCGCGACGGTGAATGAGACGTCGTCCACGGCCGTCATCGTGCGGGCCCCACCGCCGCGGGTGCGGTACGTCTTGGTGACACCGTCGACGACGAGCGGCGGCACGGCCGCTCGGCGCGCGTCTCCGGTCGGCGTAGTCGGCGTGGTCGGCGTGGTCGGCGAAGGAGTCTCAGTGGACATCGGACACCTTCTCTCCGGCCTCGGCGCGGGCCCGGACATGGCAGGCGGCGCAGCCGTGCCCCAATGGGGTCAGCGGCGGGTCGACCGAGGCGCAGATGCCCTCGGCGAGCGCGCACCGCGGCGTGAACGGGCAGCCGGGCTCGGCCAAGGACAGGTCAGGCGGTGAGCCCGGGATGCCGCCGAGGTGAACCTCGTCGGCTCGCGGGTCGGCGTAGCAGCTCAGCAGCGCTTCGGTGTACGGGTGGTGCGGCCCGGTGAGCAGATCCCTCGCCGGCTGGTCCTCGACGATCCGGCCCGCGTACATCACGAGCACCCGGTCTGTCGACTCGAGCACCACGCCCAGGTCATGGCTGATCAGCAACGCGGTGAACTTGTGCTCGCGTTGCAGGTCCTTGATGGTCTGCATCACCGCGCCCTGCACGATGACGTCCAAGGCGGTGGTGGGCTCATCGAACACGATCAACTGCGGATCCAGCGAGAGCGCAAGGGCAATCGAGACGCGCTGGCGCATACCGCCGGACAGCTCGTGCGGGAACCGGCTCAGCACGGCCGGGTCGAGATGCACCTTACCCAGCAGTTCGGTACCCCGCTCCTGCACGGCAGCAGCCGAGTGCTTCTCCCCTGGCTCGGCATGTGCCTTGAGGATGTCGCCGAAGTGCCGCCCGATGGTACGGACCGGGTTCAGCGCGTTCATGCCGCTCTGCAACACGAGCGCGAAGCCGTGGCGACGGCGCCGGCGCAACTCCTCACCGTCGAGGCTGCTGACGTCGACGCCGTCGAAGGTGATCTTTCCGCTCTCGAGGCGGGCCGGCGGGCGCAACATGCGGGTGAGGGCGAAGCCGAGTGTCGACTTGCCGCAACCTGATTCGCCGACCAGACCGACGAACTCGCCCTGCTCGAGCGACAGGTCGACATCGCGTACCGACCAGATGCGCTGCCCCCGGTTGGGCTCGTATACGACGTTCACGCCAATGGCGGACAGAAGCGCCATCACTTCTCCCTGAGCCGTGGGTTGGACAGCGCGTCGACGCCGAAGTTGACGAGGGTGAACGACACCGCGAGCATGGCGATGGCCAAGCCGGGGGCAAACACCAGCACCCACTGGCCGGTGAGCAACGCATTCTGTTGCTGCGCGTAGTAGAGGATGGTGCCCCAGCTGACGGTGCTCGGGTTGCCCAGGCCGAGGAACTCCAGGCTGGCCTCGGCCATCACCGCTGCCGTGGCCGCGCTGAAGAAACTGCTCGCCACGAGCGAGGTCATGTTCGGCAGGATCTCGCGGAACACCACGCGGCCCAGGCGCTCACCGGAGAACACCGCCGAGGTGACGAACTCGCGCGAGCGCAGGGTAGAGGCCTGGCTGCGCATGACCCGCGCTCCCGTCGCCCAACTGGTGAACGCGACGACGAACACGATCGTCCACACCGACCGGTTCGGAAGGTAGGCAGCCAGAATGATCATCAGCGGGATCGACGGAATGACCAGCACGATGTTGGTGACGAAGCTGAGCACCTCGTCCACCGGGCCGGGCCGGTAGCCAGCGATCAGGCCGATCGTGACCGCGACAAACGTCGCGATCAGGCCGGCGCTCAGGCCGACCAGCAGCGAGACGCGCGCGCCGTAGAGCATCTGCGAGAACACGTCCTGGCCGTTGCCCGTCGTCCCGAACAGGTTGGTGCCGTTCGGGTTGCTGTACGGAGTGAACGTCGTAGCCGTCGGTGAGTGCGGCGCGACGAGCGGCGCGACGAGGGCCATCAGGACGAACAGGCCGAGGATGCACAGGCCGATACGCGCCTTGGCGTTGCTCCACAGCGTGCGCACCGCGCGGCCGACGAACAGCAGTGGCACAGGCACCGAACGGCCGTGGCTGATGGTGATCTCGGCGCTCGCTCCGGGCGCCTCCGTAGGCGGCGGTACCGCCGTGAGCATGCTCATCGCAGCACCCGCGGATCGAGTCGGGCGTAGAGCAGATCGACGATGAAGATCGCCACCAGCATGGTGAGCGCGATCACGAGCAACAGCGCCTGCATCAGGGGGAAGTCGTGATTGATCACCGCGATGTAGAGCAGATTACCGATACCGGGATAGCTGAACACGCCCTCGACGAGCACCGAACCGCTGACGACCGCTCCGAGCGACAACCCGAACGAGGTGACGTTCGGCAGCAGTGCGTTGCGGGCGGTGTAGAGCAGCGCGATCGTTCTCGTCCGCAGCCCGTTGGCCTCGGCGAAGGTGATGTAGTCCTCACCCAAGACGTTGATCATGTTGTTTCGCATGCCGAACACCCATCCGGACAGAGACGTGATGGCCAGCGTCAGCGCCGGAAGCACGCTGTGCTGCGCGGCGTCGGACAGGAACGACAGGCTCAGATTCGGCGTCAGCCCTGGCGTGTAACCGCCCTTGATGGCGAACCAGTTCAGCTTGAAGGCCAGCGCATACAGCAATAGCAGGCCGAGCCAGAACGGCGGAACTCCGGCGAAGAACGTCGCCCCGATGGTCACCGACGAGTCCGCCCGGGTGCCCCGACGCCAGCCGGCGTACACGCCGAGCAGGGTTCCCACGATGAACGCGAAGATCGTCGTGGCCCCGACCAGGACGAGTGTCCACGGCAGTGCCTTGCCGATCGTGTGCGCGACAGTCTCGGTCGGGAATGAGTACGACCGACCGAAGTTGAACTGCGCGACGTTCTTCAGGTAGTCCCAGTACTGGCCGAGCAGGCTCCCGTGCGGTGAGCCCAGCGCGATCTCGATCGCCTTGCGTTGGGCGTTGGTGATCGGCTGACCGGTCGCGGCCAGCTTGCCCAAGGCGGCATCGACCGGCGAGCCGGGCATGAGTCGAGGCAGCGCGAAGTTGAGCGTGATCGCCGCCCACACGGTCAGGACGAACAACACCACCTTGCGGACCAGGTACCTCACGACATGCCCCCGCCCCGCTGGTTGTCGACCGTCACCACGGGATCAGGCCTTCTTCAGATGGGTCACCACAACCAGGACCGCGTTGTTGTAGCTGGTCGGCAGCGTGTAGGGGTCCTGCTCTGACGGCCACCCGGTGAAGTTCTTCGTCGAGAACAGGCCCCAGCTGCCGCCGTAGTACATGAGCACCACCGGCACCTTGGCGAACATGACCTGTTCGAGCTGCTGGGTCGCCTGCTGCTGCGCCGATTCGTCGGTCGCCGCCGCCAGGGTGCTCAGCGCCGAATCGACCGTCGGGTCCTTGAACCGCTCGAAGTTGTTCGAGGTCGTAGTCCCGACGGCTGTCGCGAAACTGCTGTTCAGCGCGTTGTTGAAGTCGTTGTACGGCGTGCCGGTGCCGCCGTACCCGCCGATAGCCGCGTCGAACTTCCCGGACTGGATCGAGGACTGGTACGCCGCGAACTGCGGCAGGTCGAGGGTGACTTTGATGCCGACCGAGCTGAGCTGGGTGCTGACCTCCTTGGCGGCCGCAACCCAGTCGCTGAAGTTGGTAGGCATGACGATCGTCATCGACGCCTGCTTGCCGTCTGACCCGACGAGCTTGCCACCGTTCGAGGTGTAGCCGGCCTGGGCGAAGGCCGCCTTGGCCGCCGTGGCGTTCTGGCTGACCAGACCCTTGTCGGGCAGGTTGGGGTCCAGCCACTTGTCCAGGTTGGGCAGGATCAGGCCGGACATGCTCGCTTGATCGAGGTAGCCGTTGACCGCCTTCGTCGCGATCGTCGTACGGTTCAGCGACAACGACAGGCCCTTGCGGAAGTTCACGTCGCTGTACGGCGCCTTGGTCAGGTTCAGGTACAGGCCGATCACGCCGCCCGGCGGGAACCAGTAGATGTTGTGCTTCGGATCCTTGGCCACGAACGTCTTCTTGACGTCCGGCAGGAAGTTGTAGGCCCAGTCGAACTTGCCGCTGGTCACGTCGAGCTGGTTGGTGCTCTGATTGCTCGCCTGCGCGGGGAACACGACCGCGGACGGCGCGATCTTGTCGGCCTGCCAGTAATCCTTGTTCTTCTTCAACGTGTATTGCGTCGGCGCGAACTTGTCGAGCGTGAACGGGCCCGTTCCGACGGGTTTGGTGTTGGCGTACTTGGCCGGATCCGGCACCGCCGACCAGAGGTGTTGCGGCACGATCGGAGTGGCGGCGACCACGCCCGCGAAGGGCACGTTGGGCGCCTTGAACGTCACGGTGACGTCATTGCCGGCGGCGGCGACGTCCGCGACCTGGTTCCAGACACCGTTGCTGTCCAGCGCCGGAAACTTCTTGAGCAGCTGGAAGGTGAAGACGACGTCGGCGGCACTGAACTTCTGACCGTCACTCCATTTCACGCCCTGCCGGATCGTGTAGACCAGGGTCTTCGGGTCGGTGAACTTGTAACCCGTAGCGAGGAACGGCGTGTACTTGCCGTCGATCGGGCTGGCGATCTCGAGCGGCTCGTACATCAGCCGTGCGCCGCCGAGTTCGGTGGCGCTCACCAGCGGGTTGAAGTTCTCCACGAGCGTCGGGTTGCCGGCGTCGCCCTGGATCGTCAGCGTTCCGCCCCCCGTCTTCGTGTTGTTGGCCGACCCCTTGCAGGCGGACAGCCCCGTGGCCGCCAGTGCGGCAATGGCCACGCAGGCGAGGGTGGATCGGGTACGGGATAGACGTGTCATCGTGAACTCTCCTCGTCGGTGCCCGCGGCTGGCTGGCTAACACGCAGGCGGATCCGGGCTACGCCCGGCATGGGTAGTGCGAAGTCGAAACTCGCGGCGCACTCGGCAGGCGTCACGTCGGGCAGGTCCTGCTCGGCCAGGTGGTCGGCGTCGTGCAGCCGCTGCGACAGCGCGGCATCGGGCCAGTCGAGCCCATCGGGGTAGCCGGCGAGGATGTTGGAGTGCTGCGCGTCGACGCGAGCGAGCGTGGCCTGATAGGACGGCGCGTCCAGGCCGTCGACGCTGAGCCGGACCTGACGGTCCAGCCGGGCGTCGCCGTGCATCACCGCTGCGTTGATCGTGCCGTTCCATACCAGCACGTCGACTGTTCCGTCGTCGTGCCGCGTCGCCCAGGTCTGGAGGAGCACACCGGCTCCGTCGCCCTCCATCGAGCTGCTCACTATGGCGTCACCCTGGTGTGCAGCCAGGTGCACGGCCCAGTAACGCGGCTTGCGCAGGTTGCCGAGGGTGAGCAGCCCGAATCCGTTGTGGAACAGCCTGGGTGGCCGGCCAAGCTCCTCGAAGTGGTCGCTGATCACCCAGTAGGCCAGCGCGTCCAGATGCCCCTGCGCGGCAAGGAAACCGCTCAGGATGAATGGCGCTCCGCTGACGCTGTCGTGGATCGGGCCGAAGTGGGTCGAGCCGACGCCCCACTCGGTCCACCAGACCGGGATGCCGTCGAAGCCGTGCCGGTGCAGCGACGGCTCGACGTCGAGGGGCAGGTTGCCGTAGGTATGCGTGGTGACGAAGTCCAGTGGCATGTCGGTGTCGGCGGCGTGCGCGGTGAGGGTCTCGACCCACTCGCTGGCCGCGGTGGAGGGGCCACCCACCCGCAGCCGCCCATCGACACTCTTCACGGCCCGCGCCGACTCGTCGTAGAGGCGCAGGTAGTCCGCCTTGGTGCCGGTCCAAAACACCTCGAGATTCGGCTCGTTCCACACTTCGAACGACCAGGTCGCGACCTCGTCGATGCCATAGCGCTCGACGAGGTGCGCCGCGAGCTGCCGCACGACATCGTGCCATTCGGACCAGTCGCGCGGCGGGCAGATGATCCCGCGGTAGGCGAACACAGTCTGCTGCGGATCGCGGGCCACGGCGGCCGGCATGAACGACAGCTCGACGACCGGCCGCAGCCCGATCCCCAGCAACTGGTCATAGATCGCGTCGACCTCGGTGAAGTCGAAGCTCAGGCTGCCATCGACAGCGCGGGTCACGACGTGGTTGTCGTCGTGCAGGATCGCGTGGGCACGCACCTGCGTGACGCCCAGGTCATCGTGCGCCAGCCGCAGCGCGTCGGCGAACTCCGGCCCGATCTGGTGACCGTGACCGTCGTCGCCGAACCGGAATTGGGTGAGCCGCTCGGAGCCGACCATGCGCCACACCCGGTCGAGGCGCCCCACGACGATGCCCGCGTCCACCGTGACCCGGACCGGGCCGGGTGCGGCGTCGCTGGTGCGCCCGGCGACCGGATCGGACCAGACCCAGACCGGATATTCGGCGCCGGCCACCGCACCGACGCGGTACTGATAGTCGACGCCGCCGTCGATTCCGGTGTCGGCAAATGATGCGGACGCGACTGCCGGGACGTCGCTGCCGCCGTGGTCAAGGATTCGCGGCTGGCCGTCCGGACCGGTGCGCTCGATCAGATACCCGGCGGCGGCCGGGACCGGCTGCCAGCTCAGCCGCACGTGGCCCGCGCCCGGCTGCGCCCTGAGGTCTGCGGGCGCGGGCAGAGCGAGCGCAGGGTCGGCCTCGGCGGTGTCGGTGAGCCGACGATAGATGCGGCGGTCCCAATCCTCGCGGGCGGCCTGCTCCTGGGCCAGCTGATCGGTCTCAGTCATGAACCATCGCTTCGCTTGACAGCAGCGCGTACGTCGCACCCGCAGCTGCGTCGAATCACGGGCTTGGTGGGCAGCACGACGGATTGACGTACTGCACCGGGCGTGCGCAGTCGCTCGAGCAGCACGCGCACGGCGTGCTCACCGAGGTCGCGCATCGGCTGCCGCACGGTAGTCAGGGTGGGGCGGACGTGACGGGCGGAGGCGATGTCGTCGAAACCGGTGATGGCCACGTCGCCCGGCACGCGCAGCTTGGCCTCGCGCAGGACGCCCAACGCGCCGATTGCCATCTCGTCGTTGCCGAAGACCATCGCCCGCGGCGGCGAACCGGCGGCCAGCAATCGTCGCACCGCGCGGGCACCGCCGGCTTCGGTGAACGCGCCCTCGGCGGCCGGCGTCTTCGGCACCTGCATGTCCGCTGCGGCGAGCGCCTGCCGGTAACCGGCAAAGCGCTCCATCGAGTCGGGCGATCGTGCCGGTCCGGCGATGAAGACAATGTCTCTATATCCGTGGGCCTGGACAAGGTGCGTGACGATCTGCTCGGCGCCGCCGCGGTTGTCGGCCCCGACGCTGTCGTGCTTCTGCCGAGCGGAGTGGTTGGCGAACACCACGATCGGCACGCTGCGAGAGATGGCCTCGATGTCGTGCGTGGCCAGGCTGCGCGCCATGACAACCAGGCCGTCCACCTTGCCGGCGACGGAGTAGGCCAGCTCGCGGCCGGCGTCGCCGCGTGTGGCGGCGATCAGCACGGCGTCGCCGGCAGAGGTCGCCGCACGCTCGGCGCCGCGGATCACCTCGTCCATGTACAGCGGCGACTCTTCCTCGGCTCCGCCGGACCCGCCGACGTCGGGGAACAGCACGCCGACGATGCCGGAACGCCGGAACGCCAAGCCGCGGGCCTGGCCGCTGGGCAGCCAACCCAGCTCCGCGGCGACACCCAGAACACGCTCGCCCGTCGCAGCGGAAAATCCCGTGCCGGCATGCATCACCCGCGACACGGTGGCTATCGAGACGCCGCTGCGCCTGGCCACCTCGTAAATCGTCGATCGAGTTGCCACGTGGTCGAGCCCCCAACGTAACCGCTTAACTACTTAAGCGCTTACGTAACCACCAAAACGGACACGTGTCAACGGTCACACCAAATCGGGCATCTCTGCGCGTTTGTGCGACAGGCTCAGCCGGTCAAACCACCAGCACCGAATTTTCCTCGCCAGCACAACGGTTTGCGGTCATAGCCCGGAATGACCACCGGGTTGCTCAGCCGGTGGAGGGCAGCGCTGGGCCGCCCGAACCCGTCGAGACGCGCTCGCTGATCGACATGCTCACGGCAGCCAGCAGGTCTTCCACAGCGACCGGCTTGGTGAGGACGAACTCGCAGCCCAGCGCACTCAGGCTCTGGCGCCGCTCGGCATCGACCCGGCCAGCGGCGACCGCGATGACGGGCGTGATCGCGGTGGCAGGCAGGTGGCGAAGTCGGGCGAGTACCACGGTCGCGCTGTCGGCGGGCAGGCCGAAGTCGAGCACGACCAGGTCGGGGTGTTCCTGTACCGCGGTGCTGATCGCCGTCACCGCGTCATCGGCTGTGCACGTCGCGTAGCCGCGGGCTTGCAGCACCAGGGCGGTGGCGCTCAGCGCGGCCGGTTCGTCCTCGACGATCAGAATCTTGGTTGCGGTCATAGCGCCTCGTCATTTCATGTGCCGTGCGTTTCGGCGCTCCCCGGGTCGCTCTGACCGCCAAACACTAACACGGTTTTTACATGAATGGTCGCTCGCTTTCGTACAGCATTAGCGGCCCGCGGCATACCCCTGCGCCCCCCGAGCGTTAGCAGCCGCTTTGAGCGTTTTGCCCTCCCGGGCCACGGCAGACAGTCGGCCGAGGGACCACGGCCCAGGCAATACGAGCCGATGCCCGCGCTCGCGCAGCTCGGCTAGTACCGCCGGATCGACCCGGTCCTCGACGTGCAACTCTCCGGGGTGGGCGTCGCGCGGGTAGAACGAGGACGGGAAGTGCGCGCTGTGGAACATCGGTGCGTCGATCGCCTCCTGCAGGTCGGTGCCCGAGCGCACCAGGTCGGCGAAGAACGACAGCTGCCACTGGTCCTGCTGGTCACCGCCCGGCGTCCCGAATGCCAGCCACGGCTCGCCGTCGCGCATCGCCAGCGAGGGCGACAGTGTGGTGCGCGGCCGCACACCCGGGCGCAGCGAGTTGGGCAGGCCCGGTTCGAGGTAGAACATCTGCGCGCGAGTTCCCAGCGGGAAGCCGAGCGCAGGCATGACCGGTGAACTCTGCAGCCATCCGCCGCTGGGCGTGGCCGAGACGAAGTTGCCCCACTGGTCGACGACGTCGACGTGGCAGGTGTCCCCCCGCTCCGCCCCATCGGTGTCGGGCGCGGCGGGTGACGGCTGCGGCGCCGGTCCGAGGGTCGGCTCCCCGGCGCCGGCCGCGCCACCGGCTTCGGCAGCCAGAACGGCCAACCGCGGTGCCCGGCCCTCCGGCGAGCCCGGGCGCAGGTCCAGGCTGGCCCGTGTGCCGACCAACCCTGCGCGCTCGCTCGCATACTCCCGGGAGTGCAGCGCGGCCAGCGGAACGCCCGGGTCGTCCCCGTACCAGGCCTCCCGGTCGGCGAAGGCTAGCTTGGCCGCCTCCGTGATCAGATGGATCCACTGCGCCGAGCGCGGAGATTCCTTTTGCAGGCCAAGGGATTCGAGCAGTCGAAGCTGCTGTCCCAACACCGGGCCCTGGCCCCACGGCCCGGTCTTGAGCACCTCGTAACGTCCGGCGTAGTCCACCCCGACCGGTGCTTCGATGACGACCTGCCATCGCGCCAAATCCTCGCCGCAAAGCAGCCCGGCATGGTCGCGGCCGGACGTGTCGCGCCATTGCGTACGGCAGAAGCGGTCGATTTCTTCGGCCACGAAGCCCGTGTACCAGGCCGACCGGGCCGCGGCGATCCGCTGCTCGCGGGTAGCGCCCAGCGCCTCGGCCAACAGGCGTCGGTACGTCGCGGCGACGAGCGGCGAGCGGCACACCGTGCCCGCCGCGGGCGCGGCGCCGCCCACGAGCCAGGTTTGCGCCGAAGGTGCCCAGTGGCTGGTGAACAGCCCGCGCACCGACGAGATGGTCCGGTTGATCGACGGCAGGATCGGGAAGCCGGTATCGGCGTAGTGCAGTGCGTAGCCCAGGACATCCACGAGCTCCCAGGTGCCCCAGCGTTCGAGCATCGTGGTCCACGCTCCGAACGCACCTGGCACGACGGCCGGCAGCAACCCGCTTCCCGGCACGAGGGCCAAACCGAGTTCGCCGAACTGTTCAATCGTCGCTGCGGCCGGCGCGACGCCCTGACCGCACACGACGTGCGCCTGACCGTCAGCCGCGCTCCAGACGATCGCCGGCAGGTCGCCACCCGGGCCGTTGAGGTGCGGTTCGACGATCTGCAGCACAAAGCCGGCCGCCACGGCGGCGTCGAAGGCGTTGCCGCCCCGCTCCAGCACGCTCATCCCGGCGGCCGAGGCCAACCAGTGCGTCGAGGCGATCATGGCGAAGCTGCCCGTCAACTCCGGCCGGGTGGTCATCACCGCTCTAGTCCTACCAGGCACCGATCCGCGCCGACTGGAAACCCGAACACGATCCTGACAATTTGTTAGCCTGCCGGTGTAACAGGTCGAGGCATGCTGACTGAGTCACGTTCACCGAAACCACGGAGCACACCATGTGGAAGAAAATTGCTATCGCCGGCGGGGTCTGCGCCGCTGTCGCCGGGATCGGCACCGCAGCCATGGCCACGTCGGGCTCCACGACCACTCCCGGTACGCCGGCGTCGTCGACCAAGGCAGCCAAGGATCACCCGGCCCGCGCCAAGGACCGCGCAACGACGTTGCTGAAGCATGCGCTGCACGCTCAGTGGGTCACCAAGGACAAGGACGGAAAGTTCGTCACGCATGAGGCGATTCGCGGGACGGTCACCGCCGTGTCGGCCACCTCGATCACCGTCCTGGCCGAGGACAAGAAGAGCGAGACCTTCACGGTCAACGCGGACACCAAGATCCGTGTTCGCACGAATGGCAAGGGCGCCAAGGGCACCGCCAGCCAGCTCCACAGCGGGGACAAGGCGGTCGTGGTGGGCACCGGGACCACCGCGATGACCGCCAAGGGGATCCTCGACGCCGGTAAGTAACTCTCAGTCGCGCATGAAGCGGGCCGCATCCCTGAAGGGGGGCGGCCCGTTTCATGCTCATCAGGCAGCGTGCGGCGTGACCAATCGCCCCGTGCGGACGCGGCTGACGGACCGCGCCAGCACAGGTAGGCAGCCGAATGGCTCAGGTGGGCGGCCGCATGGCACAGGTGGGCAGCCGCATGGCTCAGGTGGGCAGCCGAATGGTGAAGCGGGCTCCACCCTCCGGGGCGTGCCCGGCTTCGGCGTTCCCGCCCAAACGCGCCACCAATCGACCCACGATGGCCAGCCCGAGCCCGGTCCCGACCTGGCGCACGCCGCGATAGCGCTCGTGCAACACCGAGCGTTCGAAGGCCACCGCCAGATCCGCCTCGCTCAGGCCGGGTCCGCCATCGCGAACCTCGACCACCGCCGCCCCCGGCTCACCCCGCAACGCCAACACGATCGGACGATTCGCAGGTGTTACCCGAAGCGCGTTGTCGAGCAGGCCGTCGAGTACTTGCCGCACCCTGTCCC
>JALYVG010000035.1 GCA_030853345.1 Actinomycetota bacterium
CCCAACTTGACGATGATGGAGATCCGCTCCAAGGCCCGCCGACTGCGCCAGCGCCAGGACGTCCAGCTCATCGTGATCGATTACCTGCAGCTGATGACCAGCGGCAAGCGCGTCGAGTCCCGCCAGCAGGAGGTCAGCGAGTTCTCCCGCTCGATGAAGTTGTTGGCCAAGGAACTCGACGTACCCGTCGTGGCGCTGTCCCAGCTCAATCGTGGCCCCGAGCAACGCACCGACAAACGCCCACTGCTGTCCGACCTGCGGGAGTCGGGCTCCATCGAGCAGGACTCCGACATGGTGCTGCTCGTCCACCGCCCCGATCTGTACGAGCCCGAGACCGAACGCGCCGGCGAGGCCGACCTGATCATCGCCAAGCACCGCAACGGCCCGACGGCCACGATCGCCGTCGCGTTCCAGGGCCGCTACAGCCGCTTCGCCGACATGCCCAGCTGACGTTGCTGCTTTGCTGGGTGCTGGGCGCGTCCTAACGTGAGAATCGACGGCCTACTTGAGAACAGTTGAGAATCAAAAACGTTTCCACGACGTAGTTGAGAATGAGGTAGGGCTGATCGCTCGCGGGTGTCACTCAGGTGCCAGAGTGACCACACTTCGCACCGGCGACGAGCGCACCGTGATGGAGTACCAGCTCACACGGTTGGTCAGTGCACGTGTAGGACGACTTCGCTCCCGGTCGGGGTCGGGACAAGTGTGCCGGAGCCTCGGGCGTGGGCGTATCTGCCGGTACCGCCGGTGACGATGAGGTGCACGAGGGTTCCGATGTTGTCGGTCAGGCCCCGAGTGGTGACCGTGCCACCGGCGAGGAGAAAGTCGACCTCGCATTGCTTGATTCCGCCCTGTGAGGCAGTCACCACCGTGCATGCGGCACCGATGCGTCCCTGCGCGCCCGACACGATGTGGCTGCCGACGTAGAAGGAGTCCCCTGCCGACGGCCCTGCGGGGGCGACGTCGACGGGTTGGAGGGTGTCGAGGTGATTGGTAAGGCGCAGTGTTGTTGCGTTGGCCGCGGTCGCGCTGGGCATTAGGTAGAGGGTGGCGGCCGCCGCGGCTGCGACAGCGCCTATCCCCACCGCTGCTGTTCGAGTGCGATGCATGACGTTCTCCTTTGGCTTGCGAATGGCTAGACGAGAGCACTGTCGCGTCCGTCGCGGTGACGTCGCTTCCGTAGAACCCGCAATCTGCGGATGATCGGGGGATGCTGGCCGGCCGGGCAACCGAGATGTCGGCGCTGGCCGATCTGCTCGCCGCGGCGCGCGCCGGCCGCGCCGGTGTGCTTCACCTGGTGGGAGAGGCCGGCATCGGCAAGACCGCCCTCGTGTCGGATGTCGTGGCCCGTGCGAGTGATTGCAGGGTGCTGCACGCTGTCGGTGCACGAGGCGAGTCGAACATCCCATTCGCCGGGTTGCAGGCGCTGCTGTACCCATTGCAGGATCTGGTGCCGGAGCTACCTCCGGCGCAGGGCCACGCCGCCGCGACGGCGCTCGGCCTCCTCGAGCCTGGTAAGGCTGTCGGCGAGCTGGTCATCGGCGCGGCCTGTCTTCAACTCATCGCGCTGGCGGCGGAGCAAGCTCCCGTCCTCGTTGTGGCCGACGACCTTCAGTGGTTCGACGAGGAGTCCTGGCGAGCGTTGTCCTTTGCGGTGCGCCGCATCGCCGGAGAGCGGATAGGGGTCGTCCTGGCGACCCGTCCGGGCAGCCGGCGGCAGGTCGAGGGAGTGCCGACGTTGCACCTCGGCGGACTCGGCGAGGCCGACGCGGTCGCCTTGCTGAGGGGGGTGCGCTCGGACCTCGCGTTGGACGTCTGCCGCCAAGTGCACGCCCGCACGGGCGGCAATTCGCTGGCTATGGTCGAGGCCGCGCGCGGCTTGAGTCCGCTGCAGGTGAGCGGCGCCGCGAGGTTGCCGGAGACACTGCCGACCTCCAAGGATTTGGCTGCCTATTTCTGGGCTCGGAGTGCCACCTGCCCGCCAGCCACCCAGGCACTGCTCCTGCTTGCGGCTCTTGAGGGCCGGGGTGATCTGTCCGTGCTCGCGGCCGCGGCGGATCGTCTGGGGCTGCGCCTTTCGGCGCTAGGTCCGGCAGAGCGGGAGGGCCTGGTCAGCGTCGCCGAGCAGCGATTGGCATTCCGGCATCCGCTCGTTGCGGCCGCGATATTGCATGAGGTGTCCCCCGAGGACCGCCGCGCGGCTCATGCGGTCTTGGCTGCGGTGATCACCGCGGACGCGAATCGGGCAGCCTGGCACGCCGCGTCGGCATGCTTAGACCCGGACGCGGCGGCGGCTGACGCGCTGGCCGACGTGGCCGACCGGGCACAGGTTTCCAGTGCGCCGGCAGCGGCCAGCGCAGCCTTCGAACGGGCGGCAGGGCTGAGCCCTGACCCGAGTGTGGCGGCTGAGCGGCTCCTCTTGGCCGCCGAAGCGGCACTCTTGGCCGGCGCGACCGAGCGCGCGTCATCCTTGGCCTCGCGAATCGCTTGCGACTTGTTGCCAGAGTCCTGGCGTGGTCGCCCCGCGTTGGTGCAAGGACGCGCGGCTATGCTGCTCGGGCGGCCCAGTGAGGCCGGGTTGTTGCTGCTGGAAGCCTCGCGCGGTCTCGACTTGCGGGCGGCGGCGGCGGCCCTTGCAGCAGCTGTGGCAGCTGCTCTGGAAACCGGAGATCTCGAATTCGCGACACAACTGGTGATCGAAGCGGAGCGACTGCGTCCGGAGGCGCATGACCTGGTCCTCGCGCTGCACGTGGATCGGGCGCGCGCTGCCCTGATCGGGTTGGCCGGTGACGCGGCGGAGTCAGCGCGAGTGCTGCACGGTGCGATAGACGCCCTGGCAGATTCTCGAGCAATCGGCGAGGATTCGGCGGTTTGGCTCGCGTTGGCCTTGGCTTCATGCGCCGTTGGAGACCTACCCAGCGGGCGTCGGCGTTTCGTCACTGCGGCGGTTCACGCGCGTAGTCACGGCGACATGCTGGGCCTCGTCCAGGCGTTGGCGGGGGAGGCTTTCGCAGAGCACCTATTGGGACGATGGACCTCGGCCTATGCGACTGGGGTTCGGGCCCTGGAGCTGACGGACGAGGATCGTGCGCCCTACCTGCTCGCCGACGTGTTGCAGATCCTCGCCGAGATCGACGCTGCACGCGGACACGAGGACAGCTGTCGTCGTCGGTGTGACCGGGTCCGGGGAATTGCCGGCCGGCTGGGGCTGCGTCAACTGGCAATACTCGCTGAACGCCGGGAGGCCTTACTCGACCTCGGTTTGAACCGGCTGGACGGGGCGGCAGTGCGCCTGTTGCGCATCCGACAGGAGTTTGACCGACTTGGGTTACGCCACGCCTATCTCTCGCCCATTCCGGACCTGGTGGAGGTTTACGTCCGCGCCGGCATGCTCGCTGAGGCAGAAGAGCTGGTGCCCGAGTTCGCGGCTCTCGCCGGCCCCGCCTTTCCCACGGCGCATGCACGACTCTTGCGTTCCCGAGCCCTTGTCGCCGGTCGCGACGAATACCCTGCACTCTTCGAAGAATCGGTGGCCCTCGACGCCGCGTCCGGGCTGGATTTCCTCCGAGCTCGGACCCTGCTCTGCTACGGAGAACGGCTGCGGCGCGACCGCCAGCGGGTCGCAGCCCGCGCGATGCTGCGGGGTTCCCTCGAAGTCTTCGACGGCCTGGAGGCGCTGCCTTGGGCCAAGCGTGCGCGCGTGGAGTTGGCGGCGACGGGCGAGACGCCTGGCCCCCGTCAGGTGTCGCCAAGCGAGCAGCTCACGCCACAGGAGTTGCAAATTGCGATGCTCGTGGCCGAAGGCCTGCGCAACAAGAAGATCGCCACGACCCTGTTCCTGTCGGTACGCACCGTTGAATTCCACCTCACGCGGGTCTATCGCAAGCTGGGCGTAGCGACCCGCGCCGAGCTCGCGTCCCGGCTCGCCCGAGGCTTGCCGTCCTCGCCTAGGCCGTGACTGCGAGTGCACGGCGCGCTGGACGTCGTCGACACAAGTGAGGTTGGACGGGTCGCTGAGGCAAGATCATTCTCAAGTGGGTTGCGTGAACGTTCTCAAATAGCCCTTGTAAACGCTCTAGATTCTCAAGTTAGATCGGCCTAGCAGTCAAAGCCGTGCCCGACCGCCTCGTTGAGGACGCTGGACATCCAGAATCGCGTCCCGGGCCGCTTGTCCCCGCGGCGTTGAACACCGGCGTCCGGCCGCGGCAGCAGATTCCGCCAGACGTCGGGTGTGTTCGACGATCGGTCGCCCGGCATGTTCGGCGTTCAGCTCGGTCTTGGATTGCCTTCCATAGGCTCGTTGCGCTGTGCAGGCGCCTGCTGGTGATGAGTCATGGCCTGCCCGGTCAGCGTGGCCCGGTCACGGCCGGTCTTCACCGCTGGAGCCGTCCGGCGGCCGCGGGAGGAGTCATAAGGTGAGCATCGCGGCGGCGACCTTGTCCGCCGCGGCGTCCCGCAGGGCACTGCCCATGTCGTCGAGCACCAGAAGCCGCGCGTCGGGGATCTCGGCGGCGAGCACCTCGCCGTTGCCCACCGGAAAGAATGGGTCCGCGGCTCCATGCACGACCAGTGTCGGCAGCGTGAGCTCAGGGAGGCGCTCACGCCACCGCGGCGTGCAATCGAGCCGGCCGAACACCATTCCGAGCTGATTAGCCTGGTGCACCGAAGGCTCGCCCGAGGGTGTCCGATCCCAGATCCGTGCCGCGGTCGCGCGCGACTGCTCCGGGTCGTTGCCCAACGGCTCGGCGCCTTCGGCGACGAACGCGGCGACAGCAGCTCGGTCGGTCCAGTCCGGTATCGGGCGCGAGAACAGCGCATCCATCCTCGCCGCGTCGTGGTCCGGAAGGTCGTCGTCGACCGGGCCGGGTGCGACGGGTCGAGTGCTCACCAGCGTCAGCGCCGAGAACGCGTTCGGATGCTCGAGCGCGGCGACCTGAGCCACCATCCCGCCGACCCCGACGCCGCCGAGATGAGCCCTCGTGGCACCGAGCGTGCCAACGAGCGCCGCCGCGTCGGCGGCAAGATCACGCAGGTCGTACGCCGGCGCCTCTGGGTCGAGCGTCGTCGACGCGCCGCAGTCGCGTAGGTCGTAGCGGACCACCCGCCGGCCGCCCGACGCGAGCCGCTCACACAGCGAGTCTGGCCACGACAGCATCGTCGGTCCGCCAGCCAGCAACACCAGCGGATCGTCATCGCGGCCGAAGATCTCGATGCCAAGCTCGACCCCGTTTGCCCGCGCGGTCCGCGTGCGGCCCTGCCCGTCCATTCCAGCATTCATCATTGAACTCCCTTCGATCCGGTTCGACAGCAGGTGAAGGTCAGCCGGAGCCGGCCGTCGTCGATGGCGCCGACAAGCTCGGGCGGGTCGCCGTGATACGCCATCTGAGCCTCCCTGTCCCTATCGTCGCGCGTGTTCTCGCGACGGATCCCGTCGAGCCTTCGGGTGGCGGCGGTGGTCAACCAGGCGCCGGGGTTGGGCGCTACGCCGTCGGCCTGCCACCGCTCGACGGCGGTCCGAACGCCTCAACCGCCGCCTCCTTAGCGATGTCGAGGTCACCGAAACGCCTGGTCAGGGCTGCGGCCACCCGGGCCTACTCCTCGTGGTGCACCCAGGTGATCGCCTCCTCGTCGCTCACTGGAACGGCCGCACCTCGATCTTCCGATCGCAGACCTTCGACGCCTCGGTGGCGAGCTGAAGCGCCACATCCAGATCGGGGGCCTCCCACACCCAGACGCCGGCAAGGTACTCCTTCGACTCCACGAACGGCCCGTCGCTGAACACCGCCTGCTCGCCGCGGTTGTCGATGACCGTGGCCGCGTTGGTGTCTGCGAGTCCGCCTGAGAAAACCCAGTAGCCCTCGGCGATCAGTCGTTCGTTGAACGCGCTGATGGCAGGGCGCCTGTCCGTGCTGCCGGGATTGCTCTTGTCATCGATCACAGAAACCAGATACTGCATTGACGATCATCTCCTGTGGGTGTCAAGACACCGTCGTTCGGTGGTCAAGGACTTCAGGCCGTTGCATAGTGCGCGCGCCCGGCCGGCCGGTAAACCTGGATCGTCACGCCCTTAGAGTCGACTCGGGACTCGACCAGGTCGAGCGCAAGATCCGGGCCGGTCGCCGGGAACAATCGCGCGCCCCGGCCAAGAATCACCGGGACCACGATAAGAGTCATCTCGTCGACCAGATCGTTCTCCAACAACCACCGGGTCAGGGCGCCACTGCCGTGCACCTGCAGCTCGCTCCCGGGCTTAGCCTTCAGCTCACCGATGGCCGCCACGAGATCACCGCGGAGAACGGTCGTGTCATCCCAACCGGGCGAAGAGAGCGTGGTCGAGACAACGTACTTGGGGGCCTCGTTCAGGGCCACGCCGATCGGATGCGCGCGCATCTGATCGATTGATCCCCACGAGCCGGCGAACAGATCGTATGTGCGCCGGCCGAACAGGAACGCCTCTGCGCGCTGATAGGTCTGCGTAATGAAGATCCTGGTCTCGTCGTCGCCCTTCCCCCGGGCCCATCCGCCGCGCTCGAATCCGTTCCTGCGGTCATCCGACGCGGCGCCGTTTCCCTGCATCACTCCATCGATAGTGATTTGAGTCATGGTCGTCAGCTTCATGATCGCGGTTCCCTTGCCTTCGCGCCGGCCCTTGTGGGCGGCCCCACCCCTGCTACGAACACCACCGCCCCGATCCGACACGCCTCGCAGACTTCTTCCCAACAACTCTCCGGCATGCGCCCCGCCGATCGGCACGATCACGACCCGATCCGCCGTGAGATCTCGGCCGCGGCCCATCGCGGCGTTTCCCAGTGCGATCTGGTCGCTGACGCCCTCGACACAAGCAAATAACGACATGTCTCGTGATCATCTAGGACGTGCGGGCGCATATCGCGCCAATCACTAGATGATCAAGCTGGTCGAGGGCTGGGAGCTCGGACGACCGGTCCGGCACGACATGATCTGGTCGGTGAGGCAGCGCCGTGAACAATGGGCTGATGGCAGGCGGCGATGTTGTCGGACAGCCGCCCTCCTCGGGGACCGCGCGGGCATTCGCCGCCGCCGGCGAACCTATCCCGCTGGGCGGTGGGCAACAGACCGCTTGGCGGGTGGGGTCCACGGTGTTCAAGCGTGCGGACACGGCACCGGAGGTCCTGACCTGGCTGGAGCAACTCCTCACCAGTCTGGATGGTCGGAGCGATTTTCGAGTTGCGCCGCCGCTGCGATCGACGAGCGGAAGCCTCATCGTGGACGGGTGGACTGCCTGGCGCTACGAACCAGGGCAATTCGTGGCGCGACGATGGGCCGAGATCATCGAGGTGAGCCGTGACTTCCACCCGGCGGTAGCAGCAGTTCCTCGACCGCGCTTCCTCGACCGGCGCGATGACAACTGGGCCGTCGCAGACCGCGTCGCGTGGGGCGAGGTAACGGCGGAGAACTATGCCGGGGTCAATCACGTCGCGGCCTTGAGCGCCGCACTCCGACCGATCGAGGCAGCTCAGCAGTTGATCCACGGCGACCTCACCGGAAACGTCTTGTTCTCGGACGGCCTTCCTCCGCTCGTCATTGATCTCTCGCCTTACTGGCGGCCGCCGACGATGGCCGCCGCGATCGTCGTCGCGGACGCCCTCGTCTTCGAGGGCGCAGACAGAAAACTCGTCGACCGCATGATGTTTGCCCTGCCCGACTTCGATCAATTCCTGCTGCGCGCTCTGATCTACCGCACGGTCACAGACTGGCTCGCCAATCGCGACCGGGCCACGACGGCGGATCCTTACCGGGCCGCCGTGGATCTCACGCTGAGCCTGGCCGACCGATAGCGGTCACGGCTCCGCTTCGGGCCTACCGGAGTCCGATGATCCAGGTGCCCCAGTTGCGGCTGCTGAAGTTCGGGTCAGTGCTCGGGCCGACGTTCCCGTTGGCGTATTGGCCGGCCAGCCAGACGTTGCCCGACCCGTCGCTCGAGGCGGCTGAGTAGTCACCCCAGCGGCAGACGGGCAGCACCGCAGTGCCGCAAACGCCCGGTCGGTATGGGGCCTCACCGGCCTTGATGAGGTGCCCTGGACCGGTGAAACGAGCGCTTCTACTCTCAGTAGTCACATACCGGGTCTGCGGGTTGACCGTCGAACTCATCAGGTCGTACACCATGACCACCCGTCCGTGCCCGTCGGGCATAACGGCAGGGAATGACACCGCGGTGTCACCACCGAAGCGGTAGTAGCTGCTCTGCGATGCACGCGGGTGCGCCACGTTGACCTGGGCGTACTCGATGCCCGGCACGGTCTGGGTGCGGTTGTCGATCGCTGTCTCCCACGCTGCGTGGACTGTTCCGTTCTGGTAGACCGGGGTGTCGCTGATCCGCAGGTCCGACGCGTCGATGCACTGGGTGCAAGTCGGTTGATCGGCTGGCGGCGCGAACACGTACGGCCGCGTAGGCACGTAGGTGCCGGTCAACGTCGGCTGCGGCCCACCGCTGTCGTGCGCGATCGGGTCGATCATCTGCCACAGGCCAAGTCCGGAGCACGTGTCGGCGGCGTTTTGGCACAGGTGTCCGTTGACTGGATCAGGCGCGTCGAAGGTGTTGACGAAATACTCGCCACGGGACCCAGAGCCGAGCGTGAGGACGGGCTGCACGGTCGCGGCCAGGTACGTCGCCCCCGGACCGGTCGCGGTGAGGGAAAGGAATCCGGAGGAGGTGAACGCGCCGGACCCGTTCTCCATCATCCGCTTGTTTGCCTCAAACAGTTCCGCGTAGGCGTAAGCCGTCCCGTCTTGGGTGAACATGTTGGCCGAGAAGTAGACAGCGTCGCCATTGAAGCCGAACTGGGTGAAGTCCGCGACGTTCGTGGTGCCGGCCGACATGTCGAACTCGTACACGTTCCAGACACCGCGCGGATCGGAGGTCTGGCTGACAGCGAGGTAGTAGACCGTCAACAAGGGGCAGTTTACTGCGACGCCGATGGCGCCTTCCACCTGCAGCGACGCGGCCCAGAACCGCTTGTGGGCGGGATCGTAGAAGGCGCGCGGGTCGGACATGAACGGCTGGTTGCCCGACGCAGGGTCACAGTTGTTGGGCTCGTTCGGCACGCCGAAGAACGTTTGGCTGTTCCGGGGCCAGCCGGTTTGCACGTGCCCGCGGGTGTCGAGGACCTCGAAAGAGCTGTTGACGCCCTGCAGAACCCATTGGGGCGATGCAGCGATGGCCATGTCGGGCGGGTTGCAACCTGTGCCGAAGTAAGGACAGATCGATTTCGAGGACTGCATACCGATGAAGCTGGAGCGGCGGGTCTCCCTGGGATCGTCTCCGGCGTTCTCACCGGTCCGGGCGCCGGCGCGGTGAGTGCGGCTAAGCGCCGCCTTGGCCGCGGCCGTCGTGCGTGCCAGCGCCCGGTCCGACGTTGCGCTGCGGCTACCCGAGACAGCGCGCGTGGTGGACGTCGTCGCGCGCTGGTTGACGGTGTAATGAGCGAGCACCGGCGCGCTAGCCCGGACCGCGTCGAAGGTCACTCCAGAAGTCGGTGAGGGGCTCGCCGACGCGGGGGTGAGCGCGACGAGTTGGGAACCGGCCACCGCCGCCGCCGCAGTCAACACGATGTATGCGCGATTCCGGAAAACGCCCATGACAGGTCCCCACTGAGAAGCTCGTTGTGTGTCTAAGGCATAGGGTTCAGCCCACTGTCGGCGGCCGTGACGCTAGTACCGCACAGGGCATCACACAAGGTCCCTGTCACGCGCTCGTCGATCACCGGGACCATGCGCAGGGGCTGTTTCGGATCGGCATGGTGACCAACCCGCTCAATCCGAAGGCCGCAACGATGAACGCGTCTGCGCACGGGCCGCCTGCTGCCCCAAAGGGACTTGATCAACGTCTGCCTGTCAGCTGCCGGCCAGCCGTTCCAGCACCGGAGTCAGTTCCTCGACCTCGCCGAGCATGACGGACGAGATGCCGAGTTCCTCGCGTAGTTGCAGGAACTTTTCCACCATCCGGTCGATCGATCCGATGAACAGGTGCGGCGAGTCGATCACCTCGTCTTCCGTGAGCTCGATTCCTGTCCGCGAGCGCAACGCGTCGATCACTCGGCGAGCCTCGCCTCGCAGGTTGTCGGTGACGGTGATCGGCCACGTCGACGGGTAGATGTTGAGCTCCAGCGATTCGAATCGATCTCCAGCCGCGTCGCGCACCCAGCCGATCTTCTCCCGCGTGGCTGCCAACGTCAGGGACGCAGCATCGACGGTGCCGTTCGGCAGGATGCGGGGCGCCAGACCGATGATGTCGGCTTCGCGACCGGCCAGGCCCAGCGTGCGCCGACCGCCGCCGCCGACGAAGAAAGGTGGATGCGGGCGTTGTGCCGCAACGGGTTCCGCGGCGTAGTCGGTGATCGTGTAGTACTCGCCCGCGAAGCTGAACGGGGAACCGGCGAACAATCCCTTCAGGACGGTGATCGACTCGGCCAGTCGCGCCTGCCGGACCGGAGTCGGGTCGAACGTCAGACCGATGGCGTCGTATTCGGGCTTGTTCCAGCCGGCCCCGATCGCGACGTCCACCCTGCCTCCCGACAGCACGTCAATACTCGCGAGGTCCTGGGCGACGACTGCCGGATGACGCAGATCGTTGTTCATCACGAACGCCGACATGCGCAAGGTCGAGGTCGCTGCCGCGACAGTCGCCATCGTCACCACCGGAGACAACTGCCCGAGCAGGTGGTCGGGCAGCACGAGTGAGTGATAACCCAACTGTTCGGCGTGCCGGGCGCGGGAAGCCAACTCGGGACCGCCGACGATCTCATGGACGTCGGCCAGAAAATGGAAAGGTCGCATGCCGCCATCATGGGGTCTCACCGGCCGATCGTCTGTGCGACGTCCGCGGGTCAGCGGCAAAGTTCGTTGCGGCCGACGACCGTGAGGTTCTGGTTGACGAATGCGGTCGCCATGCGCTGGAACGGCCGGCGACCGCGCGGCCTCGGTAGCGTCGGCTTTTCAGCAGCAACTGCTCACCGAGACGGGCTGGTCACTCGCGCCGACATCGGTGCCGCAGCAGGTGCTCCCATGTGGCTCTTCCCCGGCGAAGGTAGGGCTGTCCGCCAGCACGGTGTAGATCTCCCACCGTTCGCCGTTCGGGGCGTCCTGCACCCAGAATTTGTCCTGCTTGGCATAGCAGCAGGTCGTGCCGCGTTCGTCGACCAGGGCGAGGCCCGCCTCGGCCAGGCGACTCTGCTCGGCGTCGACGGTGTCGACATCGGCGACCTCGACGCCGAGGTGGTTGATGCTGCCGCCCTTCCCGGGGTTGGCGATGAGGACGAGCTTGAGCGCGGGCTCGGCTATAGCGAAGTTGGCGTAGCCGGGGCGAATCTTGGCCGGCTCGGTGTCGAACAGCTTGCTGTAGAAGCCGATGGCCTCGTCCAGGTCGTTGACGTTGAGGGCGAGTTGGACACGAGACACGAGTACCTCCCGGGTTAACACTTCGACAGTTGTCTATGTGTGGACACCAGGTTGCCACTACACATCGACATCTGTCAATATAGATGCATGTCGAAGTCCTTGAGGGTGCTGAGCCCGACACAAACCGTCGCGTGTTGCGCACCGCTCTCGCGCCAGCCGCTGTCCCAGCCTCAGGCTGAGCGGGTCGCGCCGCTGCTGAAGGCACTGGCCGATCCGGTGCGGCTGCGGCTGATGTCGCTGGTGGCTTCGCACGAAGGCGGCGAGGCGTGCGTGTGCGATCTCAACGACGCATTCGATCTTTCCCAGCCGACGATCAGCCATCACCTCAAGGTGCTGCACGACGCCGGGCTGCTCGATCGGGACAAGCGCGGAGTGTGGGTGTATTACCGCGCCCGCACCGAGGCGCTGAACGATCTCGGTGCACTGATCGGCAGTCCGTCGGCGTGACCGGGTTGACCCGGCGGGCGCTGGCCGAGTTCGTCGGTACGGCCTTCCTTCTCGCCGCCGTAGTGGGTTCCGGGATCGCCGCCGCCCGGCTCTCGCCCCACGACGCGGGGCTGCAGTTGCTGGAGAACAGCGTCATCACCGGTGGCGCCTTGGTCGCCCTCATTCTGGCGCTGCAGCCAGTGTCGGCGGCGTTCAATCCCGTGGTCACCCTGGTGGAACGTGCCTTCGGTGCGGTCACCAGCCGAGACGCGGTCGTGCTCATCGCCGCACAGGTCGCGGGCGCTGCCCTCGGTAGCGTCGGCGCGAACCTGATGTTCAGCCTCGACGCGGTCCAGCTGTCGACGCATCACCGTGGCGGCGGCGGCGTCTGGCTCGCGGAGGTCGTGGCCACATCGGGTCTGCTGATCGTCATCTTCGGCACCACGCGCTCCGGGCGCGTCGACCAGGTCGCCTTTGCGGTGGGCGGCTACATCCTGGCCGCGTACTGGTTCACCAGCTCGACCAGCTTTGCCAACCCGGCAGTCACGATCGCCCGGATGTTGTCCGACACGTTCGCCGGAATTGCTCCCGCCTCCGTGGCTGGGTTCGTCCTCATGCAGCTGCTGGGCGGGGTGCTGGGTTACGGCCTGATCCGCGTCCTCTATCCGAACGCGACCATTCTCGCCGCTGAAGTGGCGGCCGATCATGTCTGAGAAGCCGTCGGTGCTCTTCGTGTGCGTCCACAACGCAGGCCGATCGCAGATGGCCGCAGGCTGGCTCAGCCACGTCGCATCCGACCGGATCGAGGTCCGCTCTGCCGGCTCCGAGCCGGCCGAGCAGATCAACCCCGTCGCCGTCGAGGCCATGGCCGAAGTTGGCGTCGACATCAGCGGCGGGCAACCCGAGATCCTGACGTTCGAGGCGGTGCGTGAGTCCGACGTGGTGATCACGATGGGCTGTGGTGATGCCTGCCCGATCTTCCCCGGCAAGCGTTACGAAGACTGGGACCTCACCGATCCCGCCGGGCAGGGCATCGAGGTGGTCCGGGGCGTGCGGGACGAGATCCGATCCAGGATTTCGGCTCTGGTCGACGAACTGCTCCCGCACCCCGGTTAGCGGGTCGGTTTGGGAAACTTCGGCTGGCGGGTAATGGGTCCTACGAGCTGATCAAGCACGTCGGGCACCCGCGGTCATTGCTCGACAGGTGTGTCTTGCGGCGGGCGCCAACTGGCATCTCGATCCGAAGGGCTGGGTGGACGCAGTGGTGTTCATCGGCGGGTGGCGTTCTCGCAGGCGCCGATATCCGGATGACGACCCCCGCTACGCGCCGGGCTACCCACCAGGCAACGGTCCGCCGTACGACCCGCGGTATGACCCTCGGTATGGGCGCCGGTTCGGACGCCGATACGGCGGATACGGCGGCGGCGGGTCCTGTATGCGCGACATTTTCCTCCTCGAGGGCGGATGCTGCCTGGCCGAGCTCTTGGGCTGCGGGGTCAACCTGCTACTTGCGGGCCCGTCGGTGGGGCGGCAGATCCTGTCGGCGGGCACTCGGAGCAGATCCGATGAACCAGTTACGGGCAGCCGCGGCCGCGTGCTGGCGTTCTCGCTCGACGCAATCCGTGCCTACCAGACCGAGATCAGCCCCCGCCGCGGCGCGTGCTGCCGCTTCACGCCCACGTGCTCCCACTATGCCGCGCAAGCGCTGGAAACGTACGGTCTCGGACGTGGCACGCGTCTCGCGGTCCGTCGACTGTCGCGCTGTCGACCGGGGGGCGCGGGCGGCGCGGATCCGGTACCGCCGCCGACGGAGTGACTGCATGATGTGACCGTGGAGTTGACGCTAGAGCGCGGCCGCTTCGTCACGTGCCGAACAGGCAATGCGGTGGCAGTCGCCGTGCCCGTCAACCGGCGTGGTTCGAATGCCTAAAGCCCGCGTCGCCCTGCCCGCCAGCCGGCGTAGTTCGAATGCCTGACGCCATCTTCGAGCACCCCCGGCTTGTCGCGGTCTACGACGCACTCGATCCCGACCGCAGCGACCTCGACCCGTATCTGGCCATGGTCGAGGAGTTTGCCGCCCACCGGGTACTGGACCTCGGGTGCGGGACGGGCACCCTCGCCCTGCTGCTCGCCGAGCGCGGCCTGGACGTGGTCGGCGTCGACCCGGCCCGCGGCTCACTCGACGTTGCTCGCGCCAAGCCCGGTGCCGAGCGGGTGCGCTGGATACACGGAGACGCAACAACGCTCGCGCCGATGCGGGCCGATCTGGTCACCATGACGGGAAATGCCGCGCAGGCGATCATCGACCCGCCAGCCTGGCTGGCGACGCTGCGCGGAGTGTTCGGCGCGCTGCGTCCCGGCGGGCACTTCGTGTTCGAGACCCGCAACCCTGCCTACCGCGGGTGGCAGGAGTGGAATCGCGCCGAGTCCTATCGGGTCACCGAGATCCCCGGTGTTGGGTCGGTGCAGACCTGGGTCGAGCTGACCGATGTCAGCGAGCCGCTGGTGAGCTGTCGCGGGACGTGGGTGTTCGGATCTGACGGACAGGTGCTGACGTCGGACTCAACGCTGTGCTTTCGCGAGCGCGACGAGGTCGAGGCGGCACTAGCCGCCGAGGGTTTCGCGGTCATCGACGTGCGCGAGGCACCGGACCGGCCCGGACGCGAGTTCGTGTTCGTCGCGCGCCGGGAGTCCGACCCGGTCGGCTGAGCACCGCGGCGGCGATCGCCCAACGTCAAACGCTCCCTGCGGGCACAGAGCTTGGCGATCGGGCGCAGGGCACGGTTGCGCTCCTGATTCGCCCAGTTCCGTACGGATCACGAGGTGCGCTGCCAGAAGGCGAGATAGAGAGGGTGCGGCCAGGCAGCGGGCGCGTCTGTTACACACGGATGATGGCAGGCGCGGTGCAATCCCCGCAGCGCCTGCGCGATTGCCCGGGCTTCGTCCGGTTCTGGACGGCGGCGACAGTCTCGGGCTTCGGCACCTACGTCACCGCGTTGGCCATCCAAGTTCTGGTCGTGGTCACCCTGCATCAGGGTGCCGGCGGCGTCGGTCTGGTGAACTCCGCCCGCTGGCTGCCCTACCTGCTGTTCGGGCTGGTGGCCGGCGTCCTCGTTGATCGGTCCCGGCGGCGGCCATTGTTGATCAGCACGGATCTGGGCCGCGGGGTGCTGCTGGTCGCCGTGCCCGTGCTCGCGCTCACGCACCGCCTGAGCCTTGTCGTGCTGCTGACGTTCATGGCGGTGTTCGGGCTGCTGTCGCTGGTCAACGACGCCGCCGCGCAGTCGTTCGTGCCGCGGCTGGTGCCGGCCGGCCTGCTCACACCGGCGAACGCCCGATTGGATCAGAGCGACGCCGTGGCGCAGACCTCGGGACCGGCGCTCGCCGGTGGGCTGGTCGCACTGCTCACTGCACCATGGGCGGTGCTCGTCGACGCCGCGAGCTACCTGATCTCTGGCTTGCTGCTACTGCGGATTCCGGTGATCGAGCCACCGTCGCAGCGTGTGTCACTGCGTCGCATTCGAGGCGAGGCGGCCGAAGGTCTGCGCTGGGTCTACCGACACCGGACACTCGGGCCGTTCGCCCTCGGCTCGCACGTCTGGTTCTTCTTCTTCGCCATTGCCAATGCCGTGCTGCCTCCGTTCGCCCTGCGCACGCTGGGGCTGGGCCCGCTCGGCTTCGGCGTGGCGCTCGCCGTCGGTGGAGTGGGTGGTCTGGCCGGTGCGTCAGTGGCAACCCGCCTGGGTGGGCGCTTCGGCGCCGGGCGGGTCGTCATCGGGTGCCATACAGCGACCGCGGTCGCTGTCGCGGTGATCGCCCTCAGCTCCGACCATTCGTCCGGCTGGACCGTCTTCGGAGCTGGCGAACTGCTGCTCGGCGTCTCGATGGGTGCTTCGAACGCGAACGAGATGGGCTACCGACAGACGGTCACCCCCGACCACCTGCAGGGCAGGACGAACGCGACGATGCGCTCGATCAACCGCGCGATGATCGTGATCGGCGCTCCGGTCGGCGGAGTGCTGGGCGACGCGATCGGTTTCCGGGTGATGCTGTGGATCGCTGCCGCTGGCATCCTGAGCGTTGCCATCGCATTCGCCGTGACCCCGTTCCGTGACGCCAGGCTTGACTGATCCCGCCGGGGTTCCTCCCTGGTGCCTTCGGTGCCACGATCAGGCGGTGACCTACACCGCCGACCCACGTGTGGATGCCTACATCGACGGCCTGCCGCCGTGGCAGCAGGCGATCTGCCGCGAGGTGCGTGAGCTGATCCACGCCGCCGACCCGGACGTCGCGGAGACCATCAAGCGCAAGGACCGGCCGTATTTCGTGCTGGAGGGCAATATCTGCGCGCTGCTGGCGGCCAAGGATCACGTCAACGTATTCCTCTACGACGGAGGCATCGTCCCGGACCCCGAACAGATCATCACCGCGGGCCACGACAACAAGACGGCCCGCACGGTGGCCTACCGCGAAGGCGAGACGATCAATACACGCGCGCTGACCGCGATGCTGAAACAGATCATCGCCAACAACCGCTCCGGCGGCTGGCGCAAGCTCAAGGGCGAGGGCTAAGCCTTCGGCCGCCCCGCATCACCGAAGGCTACGTCAGCCCCGACTCGCGGGTGTCGGCGAACACGGCTGGGCAGAGATGCGCCGCCAGCAACGGCCCGTACAACGAAGACTCACCTGAGCGTCGGTGACAGTCTGAGGACAAGGTCAACGTCGGACGTGGCCAGCGCCCGCAGGTACGACTCGACGAGTTCGCCGGATTCATGCGTTGACTGCATTGGCCTCGTTGGTGGCGGGTCAGCTGACGACCCGTTGGCCGTCGAGGGCCGGGTCCGCCACGAGCATGCGGCACTGCCCCGCCAGCACGGCGGCCACGGCGAGCAGGCCGGCCGCAACCGTCAACGCGCGCAAGACACCGACGTGGTTGCCGATGATCCCGATGACCGGAGGTCCGGCGAGGAACGCCGAGTAGGCGATCGAGGACACAACGCTGACCCGGCCGGCCGCGTAGCGCGGTTCCTCCGCGGCCGCACTCATGCCGACGGGGAAACCAAGGGCTGCCCCCAGACCCCAGAGCACCGATCCGGCGATAGCGATTGCGAGGAAATGGCCGAAGACGACGAGCATCAGTCCGGCGAAAGCGACCAGCGCCGACGCCCGGAGCGTAGGCGCCCGGCCGAACCGGTCGATGAGACCGGGCCCGAACCAGCGGCCGCCGGTCATGGCCATGAGGAAGACCGCGAGAGTCAGGGTGCCGAGTGCCGGCGAGGCATGGTGGCCGTCGATCATGGCGATGCCGAGCCAGTCGTTCCCGGTCCCCTCGGTGAAGGCCATACACAACACGAACACCCCGACGAGCAGGGTGCGCCGCTCAGTCCACGCGGCCAGCGGCCTGCGCGGCCCGAGGTCGTGTCGGGTCTCGTGGACCACCGGCTCGAGGAAGTTGCGGACCGAGTACGGCACGGCTACGGCGACGACGAGCGCCACACCGAGCAGGTGCGCGGTCACCGGGACATGCGCGGCAACCATGCCCGCCCCCACCAGCGCCCCGAGGACCGTGCCCACGCTGAACCCGGCGTGGAACCGCGGCATCACCGAGCGACCCAGTTGTCGCTCCACCGCGGCGCCTTCGACGTTCATGGAGACATCCCAGACGCTCTGCCCGACGCCGAAGAGGAACAGGCCGGCGATCACCGGCAGCGTGCCCCACCGGTAGCCGACAGCGACGACCACCAGTCCCGCGGAAAGGACCAAAGCTGACGCGGCGACACTCCGGGTGGCGCCCAGCCGCGTGACGATCACGCCGGCCGCGGGCAGCGCGATGAGCGAGCCCGCGGCGAGGGACAGCAGGATCAGGCCCAGAGCCGCGGGCGTCACCTCGAGGCGATCACGCACCTGCGGGATGCGCGACGCCCAACTCGCGAAGGCGAACCCGGCGCCGATGAACGCCAGGTAGGCGGCGATCTCGGCCCGGCGCACGTCAGGGGCGGACGGCGCCGCGGTCTCCCGCACCCCGTCCCTACCCATACCTCCACTCTAGGAAGGCGTGGCGACGATCCTCGGCGGCGGTACCGTGCATCTGTGGCCGGACACCGCGTAATTGTCGAGCGTTTCCTCAGCACGCTGGACGCGCGGGACTGGGCAGGCTGGTCGACTCTGCTGCATCCGGACGTCGTCTACGAGATCCCGCAGACTCGCGAGCGCATCCGTGGCCGGGATCGCTACGTGCAATTCAACCAGGATTACCCCGGCGACTGGCATCTGCGGCCCAAGGTCGTCATCGCCGACGAGAGCCACGGAGTCGTCTGGTTCGAGTGGCTGATCGATGACGACGTGGACGAGGCCATGGCGTTCTTCGACTTCTCCACCGACGGTCTGATCACCCGCGTCACCGACTTCTGGCCCGAGCGCTACGACCCGCCCGCCGGCCGGGCACATCTCGTCGAGCGCTGGTAACCACTCGGCACGGCGGCGAGAACTGTCGGAGCTAGTCCTTATGGTCTGTTATGGATCCGTTCCAACATAACAACCCATAAGGAGGCGGTGCTGGTGCAGCCGAGTCCGTACACCCCCGGAGAGGTCGCCCGTGAGATCCCGGGCCGGGCGGTCCAACTCGCTCAGATGGACGAGCGCCTCTCCTACCTGATCGACCTGCGACGCCTGGTGGGCCGGGTGCGGGTCGATGTCGCGGCTCGTGGCATCGGCAAGACGTCGCTGCTGCGCGAGGTGCAACGCCGTGCCGAGGCACGCGGTGCGCTCACCGTGTGGGTCACCGCCGGCGAGGACATGGGGCTGATCCCCGCCCTCGCCGCCGAGATCCACCGCAAGACCCATGACTGGAAGGCCGACACCCGGGCGCGGCTACGCGAGCTGCTCGAACGGCTGACCGTCACCGTCGGGGTGCCCGGCATCGCGCGCGTCGAGGCCACCTGGGAGGCCGGCCCCGCGGCCCGGGGGGTGCGAGAATTCGAGGAGGTCGTGCGCGAGACGGCTACGAGCGCGCAGCGCGAGGGCCGTACTGGCGTCGTGCTGTTCATCGACGAAATCCAGTCGGCCGACCCCGAGGGAATGCGCACCCTCGGCTACGCCTGGCAGCACCTACAGAGCGAGGGCAGTGACATTCCCGCTGCCGTCTTCGCCGCCGGGCTGCCCAACTCCCCCGAGGTGATCGCGAGTGTCGTCACGTTCAGTGAACGTTTCGCCTACCGTCCACTCGAGCGGCTGACACCCGACGCCGCCACAGTCGCGCTCGGCGGCCCGGCGCGAGCCCTCGGCGTCGAGTGGGACGCCGCCGCCCTCGACGAGGCAGTGAACTCCGCGCAGGGTTACCCGTACACCCTCCAGTTGATCGGTGACGCCACGTGGGCGGCGGCGGGTTATCCGGATCCCGGCGCCCGGCTCAGCGCTGCACACCTGCACGAGGGTCAGGTGGCTATGCGGACGGACCTCGATGCACTGTTCCGGGCGCGGTGGGAGAAGGCGAGCGCAGGGGAACAGGAGTTGGTCCGCGCCATGGCCGAACTCGGCGACGGTGCGGTGCGCCGCGGCGAGGTGGCCCGCGCAATGGGCGTGTCGAGCGACGAGCTGTCCGTCCCGCGGGCCAGATTGATCGACAAGGGCATCATCGACGTCGCCGGCCGGGGTGAACTGCAGTTCACCATCCCCGGCTTCGCCGAATTCGTCCGCGCCCACACCGACCACGGGCGCTAGTGACCACGTTCACGTAGCCTGGCCCTCGTCGCAGTGCACAGACCCAGGAGGTGACCCACCCATGAACGCCATATCAGGCTGGGTGCTCTCACCTCGCGGCCGTGCAATCTGCTCGGGTTGACGACCTAGAGATCGCCCTTCGGAAGTCCGAAAGGCTATATCCATGTCGGGTTCGCAATCCCTCAGTACTCGTTCCGAAATCGTCGGCACGCTTCGGGCGGCCGGCTGCGTCTTCGCCGAGGACGAGGCGCAGTTGCTCACCGCTGCAGCGGACACGTCCGCTGAACTCGCGGCCATGGTGGCTCGGCGGGTCGCCGGGTTTCCTTTGGAACAGATCGTCGGATGGGCAGAGTTCTGCGGACTCCGCATCGCCCTGAACGCCGGCGTATTCGTGCCGCGCCGCCGCACCGAGCTACTCGTCCGGCAAGCCGCCGCCGTTGCCCGGCCGCATCCGGTGGTCCTCGACCTGTGCTGCGGTTCGGGTGCGGTGGGTGCCGCGCTCGTCGCGGCATTGAGACTCGTCGATCTCCACTGCGTCGACATCGATCCGGCCGCCGTGCAGTGCGCCCGTCGCAACCTTCCGGTTACCACACAGCTTTACGCCGGCGACCTCTACGACCCGCTGCCGACGACCTTGCGCGGGCGCGTCGACATCGTGGTCGCCAATGCGCCCTACGTGCCCACCGACGCTATCGGGCTGCTGCCGCCTGAAGCGCGGATGTACGAGCCACTCGTGGCGCTGGACGGCGGCCCCGACGGGTTGGATGTCCACCGGCGGGTGAGCGCCGCCGCGCACTCGTGGCTGGCGCCGGGCGGACACGTGCTGGTCGAGACCAGCGAAGGGCAGGCGGCGCGGACCGCTGACACGTTCGCCGGCCATGGACTACGTGCGCGGGTGGCTCGGTGTGCGGACTTGGACGCGACGGTCGTCATCGCCACCCAGCCCGGCTAGGCTGCCGCGCGAATGGGCTCGATCGGCCGAGAGGTCCGCCAGCAGTTTCCAGATCACCAGGGAGGCCGGATCAGCCAATCAGGTCACACCATTGTCCGTTGAATCACCTAGGGTCGAAACCGTGTATACCGTGGCCCGCCGCGAGCAGGTTCGCCTCGCCTTGCTCGACAAGGCCCGGGATGACGAGCGAATCGTCGGCGCCGCGATCACCGGGTCTGCCGCCAGCGGTACCGAGGACCGGTGGTCAGACATCGACTTGTTCTTCGCCGTGGCCGACGGTCACGACGTTGCGCGGACGCTCAGTGAGTGGACCGCCTACGTCTACCGCGAGCTCGGCGCGGTGCACCACTTCAACCTGCAGGCCGGCAACGCGATCTACCGCGCCTTCCTGCTCGCGGAGCTGCTCGAGATCGACCTGGCGTTCACTCCCGCCGCGCAGTTCGGCCCGCTCGGCAGCGGCGGCTTCGAGGTGGTGTTCGGCAGCCCGGCGCCCCGTCAGGTCGCTGGCACGGACGCCGACCAGCTCATCGGCATGGCCTGGCACCATGTCCTGCACGCGCGCATCTTCATCGAGCGCGGCACGCCGTGGCAGGCCGAGCACTGGATCAGCGCGATCCGCGACGAAACGCTTGCCCTGAGCTGCCTGCGGCTGGGTCTGCCGACGGCCTACGCCAAGGGCGCGGACACGCTGCCAGCCGAGCTCACCGCACCCCTGCAGGAGGCCCTGGTCCGCAGCCTGGACCCGGCCGAGCTCTCCCGGGCCCTGCACGTTGCGACGCAGGCCCTCATCACCGAGTTGCGTGAGACCGACTCTGAAGTCGCCGAACGACTGACCCCGCCGTTGCTGGCCATGGCGGCTCGATGACCTCCATGGCCGCGATGACCTCGATGACCTCGATGACAAGGACGCCCGGATGGCCCTGACCCTCACGACCATCACCATCAGCGCGCCCGATCCGCGGGCGCTCGGCCGCTTCTACCAGCAACTGCTGGGCGGCGAGTTGACGGCCGACGAGGCGGATTGGGTCGTGCTGCGGCAGCCGGAGGGCGGGGTCGGGATCGCGTTCCAGACCGAGACCGACTACCTCCCTCCGGTGTGGCCTGCCACACCGGAGGGCCAGCAGATGATGATGCATCTGGAGATCCGTGTCGACGATCTCCAGGGCGCCGTCGCCGCCGCCACTGCGGCCGGCGCCACCCTCGCCGACCACCAACCGCAGGAGGATGTTCGGGTCTGCCTCGATCCGGCCGGACACCCGTTCTGTCTCTGGCTGGATCAGTAGCCGCGATGTCTGACGCCCCAACTCTGCTCTTCATCATCGGTCCACCCGCTGTGGGCAAGATGGCCGTCGGTCACGAGATCGCCGCACGAACCGGTTTGCGCCTGTTCCACAACCACCTGACGATCGAACCAGTCCTGCGCTTCTTCGACTTCGGCACGGCGCCCTTCGAGCGGTTGGTCAGCGAGTTCCGGCGCAGCGTGTTCGAGGAGGTCGCGGCAAGCGATCTGCCGGGCCTGATCTTCACCTACGTGTGTGCATTCGACCTGCCCGGCGACTTGGCCGAGCTCGCGTCCTACGCAGTTCCGTTCCGCCGACGCGCAAGCCGCATCCTGCACCTAGAACTGCACGCCACTCAGGAGCAGCGCCTGCAACGCACGGTGGGCGAATTCCGCTTGGCCGAGAAGCCGTCCCAGCGTGATGTCGTCGCAGCTCAGCGTCGCCTGGTCGAGTTGGACCGAGCGTATCGACTCAACTCGGCAGGAGAGTTCGACGGCGTGAGCGACTACCTGCGACTGGACAACACCCACCTCTCGGCAGGGCGTGCGGCGGAGCTGGCGATCAATCGGTTCGCACTCCCGTCTCCGGCTGCGACGTAGCTTCCCGCGGTGCGGATCGACCTGCATGGTTGATTTCAGCTGCGCATCACGCCGCAGCCGGATGGATCACTGGCACAGGGACTTCGGGAATCCGCTCGAGCGCAGGCCCCTCGCCGCCCGTCGATGGCCCGCATTGACGCCGCGACATCCGGATCAACCCCACCGCCACGACCACCGTCGCTGCGGTGATCATCCAGCCCGATGCGTGCTCGCCGTACTGCCTGGTGGCCCAACCGAAAACGAGCGCGAACGGCAGGAACCCGACCCAGGAAATCGTACTGACGCCCGACGCCACGCCGGCGCGGATAGAGGACGGCACCGTGTCGTGCAACAAGGCGCTGACGTGGATGCTCGCCGTCACCAGCAGCAGCGCCAGGACGATTTGGGCGATTACCACGGCCGCCACCACACTGCTGACGTTGAGCACAACGCTGGCCAGGACCATGAGGGTGACAACCACTCGCACGGTCGCCGGTCGGCCTAGCTGGATCCGCCCGGCGAGTAACCCGCCGATGCCGAGCGTCGACACCAGACCGGCCCAGTAGGGACCGAACAGCACCGCGGGGGCAGCGAGCGCGACCAGCCACAGCGGTCCGAACTCGAAGATCACCTGCAGGATCAGCGCGGTCAGCGCGCCCAGGACGACGATCGGTAGCACCGGCCCGCGCCGGGTGATCGTGCGGTAGGTGACGGCGATGTGCTCGCGCAGCGCCACCCGGTCACCGACCTTGTGCAGCCGCGGCTCCTGGAACCGCAGGTAGGCGAGGATCGCGAGTGCAGCAAACGGCACGGTGAGGAAATACGTCAACCGCGGGCCGAACAGGCCCGCGAGCCAGCCGCCGGCCAGCGAGCTCACGACCAGCGCGGCACTCTCGACCAGGCGCACCCGGCCGATGCGGACCTGGTACAGGTCGCTGGCTCCGGTCTCCTCGAGCACGACGTCGTACACGATCGACTCCACGGTGCCGGAGTACATCGCGAAGTAAACCCCGAGAATCATCGCGCTGACTATGTAGAGCGCGACGCTGTTGCTCAGCCCGCCGACCAGTGAGGAGGCTGACAACGCCACGGCGGACAGGATGAGCACGCCACGCCTGCTCCACCGGTCGGCGAGGATCCCCGACGGCACCTCGAGGATCGGCGTCACGGCCGCGTACGCCGCAGCCATCAGCCCGACCGAGGCTGCGGTGAAGCCGATCTGCTTCATGAACAGCTTCTCCACCGGCGCCCACAGCATCATTCCCTGCAGCGCGACCGCGACGTGCAGCGGCAGCAACCGGGCGCGCAGGACGGCCGACGGGTAAGTGGTGCCGAGTCCGGTCATGCATGGTCAGAGTCATGGCCTCGCCAGGCGTTACACGGCAGGGTCAGGGCGTGTCGCGAAAGGCCGCCAGCAGGTTCGTGCGCTGTTGCGGGTTGAGTCGTCCCGGCGATAGGTCACCCAACGCGTGGACGGTGGCCTTGACCTGGTCTAGGTAGGCCTGGCACCCGTCGCAGCCGGCGAGGTGCTCGATGACCCGGCGTTGGGTGTCGGGGTCCAGGGCACCGTCGAGGAGTGCGGTGACCAGTTCGACCAACTCATCGCAGTCCATGATCACGTCACCCCTTCCGTGGACTCATTGCCCGTCGAGCTGAAGTACTCCTCCAGTGTGCCTCGCATGGCCGCGCGTGCGCGGTGCAGCAGCACCCGCTGGTTGGTTGCGGAGATCGCGAGGATCGTGCACACCTCGTCGGAGGAGTAGCCCTCGACATCGCGCAGGGTGAGCACGATGCGCTGCCGGATCGGCAGGCCTTCCAGCGCGGCGGCCAACTGCTGGCGCAGCTCACTGGCCAGAGCCTGGCTCTCCGGCATCGGCCAGGTCTGCGGGAACTCACGCCAGTGGCCCGGGTAGTCCTCGGCGGCGCCCTGGAAACGGGATGGGTCCACGGTCGGCGCGTCGCGCTCGGGGGCCTCGGGCGACCAACTGCTCCACGGGACGGTCCGGCTCTCACGCTCGCCGCGGCGCTTGGCCGTATTGACCAGAATGCGGTACACCCACGTCCTCAGCGACGAGCGCCCTTCGAAGGACGCGACGCCGGTGAGGACCGAGACCCAGGTGTCCTGCAGCACCTCCGCGGCCGAGTCGTCGGTGCTCACAAAGGAGCGGGCCAGGCGTTGCATGCCGGGCGACCAGGCGTCCAACACCAGCACGAACGCGGCTTCGTCTCGCCCGCGCAGCCGCCGGACGAGCTCGGCGTCAGACGGCATCGGCCGCGCCGACCGGGTCATCACCGGGCCAGGGTAGCCAGCGCCTATGACCAGCTAGCCAGGTCACGGGCGCTGGGACACCGAGCGGGTCGGCATCGGCCGCCATAATGGGAGCGTTCTGACTGACTGCACAGTGTTTGCCCCGGTCTGACCGCGGCACCCCCGTGAGATGTGTGCACGGATGCATTGACAGTGCCGGATCGGACGTGTCAACTCAGGGCGCAGCTGGAGCGGGGGCGCTTGCCTGACCTCGGCGGACTGCCGTTGAGCTCGGGGGGATCCGGTTGGCCGGTCGGCATCAGACACAGCAGCGCCCTTCGCGGTTGACGCCGGCCCGGGCTCTGCTCGGTGCAGTCGTCGTGGTCGGGCTGGGTGTTGCCGTCGCGATCGTCCTTCCGTCCCGTGGCCGCAGCGCATCGTCAGACACACCGACACGGTGCTCGACGGGCGTCGCTCTGACGGTCGCCGCCGACCCGAGCATCGCCCCCGCGCTCACCGACATCACTAACCAATGGGTCGCCACGAAGCCGGTAATCGGCGCAGCGTGTCCGTCTGTGGTGGTGCGCAGTGTGGCGTCAGCGGTCGAGGCCGCCGCCCTGACCAAGGCAGACGCGGCCCCGCCTAGCCTCTGGATACCCGCCTCGACCCTATGGGTGGACCGGGTCCGTGAAGCCAGCGCGGGAACCGACTCAGCGGCCAACAGTCTGTGGCTCTATCCGCCTATTGCAACCTCGCCCCTTGTGTTGGCCGCCTCGGCCGCATCCGCCGGCACTGTGCGAACTGCCGCGGCGGCGGGCTGGAAGCAGCTGTTGACCGGCGCCACGAAGATGGCAGCGGTCGATCCCGCCACTGACAGCGCCGGTTTGGCCGCTGTCACGAGCGCCCAGGCTTTGCTCAACGGTGACGCGGACACCCCGAGCCGGCAGCTGGTGAACTCTTTCGTGTCCTTGACGACGGTATCGGTGCGGAGCAGCGTCGCCGGCCTCTCCGCTCTCGCAGCGCAACGCAGCACCGTCCAGGCGCTCGTGACGAGTGAGCAGGAAGCCCGGGCTGCGGCTGCCGAGCGGGGCGCAGCGGCTGCCCTGGTGACGGTCTATCCCAGCGGATCAGCAGTCGGTCTGGACTGGCCCGTTGCCCAATTCTCCCCTCCGGGGGGCGACCCGGCCACCCGCAACGCAACCGTCGCCCTGGTCAACCATCTCTTCACAGCAGCTGCCCAGCAGCGCCTGCGTGAGGCGGGCTTGCGCGATCGCGCCGGGCATCCCCTGGGCGGTTCCCCAGTCGTGCGCACACTGCCCCGGCCCACCGTGGACCAGCAAACGGCCGCCACTCGGACCTGGACCGCGGCCGGACGGACCAGCCGGACGCTCGTGGTGATCGATCTGTCCGGCTCGATGTCGGAAACCATCGGGGGCGGTCAGACGAAGATCCAGTTTGCTGCCCAGGCCGAACTGGCTGCGATCAAATTCTTCCCTAATACCTCCTCACTTGGTTTGTGGGGCTTCTCGGTCGACCGCACCCCGACTACGGACTGGACCGTGCTGGTTCCGCTCGGCCCGCTGAGTGGCGCGGTGGGGGCAAGCACCAGACGCACGGCACTCGCGGCCGCCGCGAGCACGATGCCATCCATCACGAGAGGAAATACCGGCCTTTACGCCACGACGCTCGCGGCCTACCAGTCTGTGCGCGCCGGCTTCGACCCAGCAAGCGTCAACTCGGTCGTGCTGCTCTCCGACGGCGCGAACACCGACACCCGCGGCGTCGACCTGGCCGCCCTGCTCAGCACGTTACGCAGCGAGAACAGCCCGAGCCGGCCCCTGCCGATCATCACGATCGCCGTCGGGCAAGATGCCGACACCGCCACCCTGGGCAAGATCGCGACGGCCACGGGCGGTGCTGCCTACACCGCAACCGAGCCTGCGGACATCAGGAACGCCTTCCTCGACGCGATCATCAAGGCGGGCTGATGCGCGAGATGCCGATCGAGGACCGGGTTGCCGCCCAATGGTCACTGCGCCGCGGCCTGGTCACCCGGAGAACCGCGCTGACTGGCCTCGGGCTGGGAATGGCGGCAATCCTGACCGGCTGCACGTCGGACGGAAAGAAGAGGGCCACTAACTCCGGCGAGGACATGTCTGGCACGGAGCGGGTCGTCACGTGGTCGAACTGGCCCGATTACATCGACGTGGGCTCCAACGGCCTGTCACACCCGAGCCTGGACGATTTCACCAAGCGAACCGGCATCACAGTGCAGTACACCGAGGACTACTTCGACAACGAGGAGTTCTTCACCAAGGTCACCCCGCAGCTGGCCGCGGGACAGGACACGGGTCGAGATATCTGGTGCTCCACAGACTTCATGGTGGCCAGGCTCATCCGGCGCGGGTACCTCCAGCGGCTGGACAAGTCGGTGATGCCGAACTCGCGCGCGCTCGTATCGTCGCTGGCCGATGTCGAATTCGACCGGGGCCGGCGGTATTCGATGCCTTGGCAGAGTGGCTTCACCGGAATCGGGTACAACACGAAGGCCACCGGTGGCGCCGCTGTAGCGAGCATCGACCAGCTGTTTACCGATCCCAAGCTCAAGGGCAAGGTGACGCTGCTTACTGACATGCAGGACACCGTCGGCCTCACGATGCTGGACATGGGCATCGACCCCGCACGATTCACCGACGCCGAATTCGACAAGGCGATGGCGCGTTTGACCCAGGTCAAGGCAACCGGTCAGCTGGCGGGCTTCACCGGTAACGACTACACCAAGGGCTTGGCGAGCGGACAGATCGCAGCGTGCCTGGCCTATACGGGCGACATCGTCCAACTCCAGGCCGACGACTCTCCCGTGGGGTACACGTTGCCCAAGTCCGGCCATCTACTCTGGTCGGACAACTTCGTGATCCCCAATCACGCCCGGCACAAAAAGAATGCGCAACGCCTCATCGACTTCTACTACGACCCCCGTTCAATGGCGCGGGTCGAGGAATATGTCAACTACATCTCGCCGGTAGTCGGATCCCGTGAAGCGCTGCTGGCCTCCGATCCCGAGACGGCCAAGAACGCGCTGATCTTCCCCGATCAGCAGATCCTCGCTCGCGCCCACGTCTTTCGCGGCATGACCGACGAACAGGACACGCGGTACAACCGGGTGTTCCAACGACTCGTCAACAGTTGACGCCGGCGCCATCCATCGTGGGAACCCGTTCGCGGGTAAGCGGGCGAACGACGGTCCATCGCTTCGGGCGAGCGCCGACCATGGGCCGGTCATCGCCGGCGAGCGGTGCGTTACCGGCCGTCGGGGTCGGCGCAGTCCATGTCATCTCACGATCGTCCCAGGGCTGCCCAACCGGGTGGTTGCTACCGCCTCGGCGTGGCGCCGCGTCGCAGCGTGTCCGGTGACGACGGTGACGAAGGTCGCCCCGTCGAGGGCGTACAGCACGACGGGGCCGTCCGCGACGACCGTCGCCGTCCTGGGTACCTTGCGCAGCAGCGCGATCTCGCCGAGACCCTCGGGGCGCCGGTTCGTCGCAATGTGGACTCCGTCCACGCTGACGTCGACCTGCCCGTCGGCGATCGCGTAGAACAGGTCGCCCGGCTCGCCCTGCCGGATGATCGTCTCGCCGTCGGCGAACGTGCAGCGCCGAGCCGCCTGCGCCAGGCCTTCGAGCGCAGGTGTGGGCAGCGCCCGGAAATGCGGCATCGAGCGCAGCAGGGCGATCTCGACGATAGGCACCCGCGCCGCCGCGTCCAGCGAGGCAATCGCCCGGCCCCCGAGAAGCAGTGCGAGCGGCAGGATCGCAGCAGTGCCCACGAGAGCCGCGCCCGTCCCGCCCAGGTGGATCAACAGCGGGACGAGCATCGACCCGGCCGCCAGGCCCGCCATCGACAATCCCTCGACGACACCGAAGATCCGCCCGAGGACGTCCGCGGGGGCCGTGCGTTGCAGCAACGTATGGGCGGCCATGTCCAGCACGGCCCGGCCCAGCCCGATTGCGCCCAGCAACACCACGGTGACCATCGCCTGGTGGGAGAACGCGGTGACGGCCAGTGCAACACAGATGGTGGCCGCGGCGAACATTATCGGGATGCCCAACCTGCGGCCGAGCAAGCTGATCGTCACCGCACCGGCAGCCATACCGCCGACGCCGTACGCCGTATTGAGGTAGCCCGCCCACTGCGTGTTCTCGTGTAATACCGAGACGGCGAGCACAACGAAGAGCACGTCCATGGCGCCGATGACGACATACTCCGCACCGAGCAGGGCAACCAGCAACCGCGGTTGTGGCCGCTGCTTGAGGATCTGGAGCCCTTCTCGCACCGCGGTGAATGTCCCGGACTGCTCTTCGGCGTCGCGGACAGAGATGGCCCGGACCTTCAGCGAAGCAACCGACACCGCGGCACCGGTCGCGCAGCTCGCGCCGTACGCGAAGACCAGACCGACCTGACCGGTGCTGAGGGCCAGGCCGGTCAGCAGGCCGGACAGCATGATCGCCAGGTTTTCCAGCCAGTTGATGACCGCATTCGCCGCGGTCAGTTCGTCGGAGTTGCGGGCCAGCGCCGGTAGCAATGCGGCTTGCGCTGGGCGGGTGGCCGTGACCGCGGTCGCCGCGACGATCGCTGCCGCGTACGCAGCCGGTGCCGGCCCGTCGGCGTACAGCACCAGTGCCGTGGCTAGCATTCCGGCGGTCTGCACCACGTACCCCCCGACGAGCAGCACCACCGGTGAGCGGCGGTCGGCCAGGGTCGACAGCAACGGTCCCGCGAGGATCCCCGGGGCCAACTGAGCCACGGCCACGAGACCGGCCTCGGTCGCCCCGCCCCGGCCGTAGGCGTAGACGAGCATCGCGATCCATACCGAGTACTCCGCCAGGACGAACAGCAGCCACCCCACCGATACGCGGACCAGCGCCGCATTCGAAGCGAGGTCTGCAATCGCCGTGCCTATCCGCCGATGTGTCACAGTCACCCCGCTACGAGTGGTCCCTTTGACGCCGAGTGGTCACGTCCAAACACCATTCGGCGCGTATATCACCCCACTCGGGGCCGTCACATCGGAGCGTGCGGGGTGGCGGCGCGCTGTGGGGCATGCGTGGTGTGCCGCTCATCGTGGCGGCGCGACGTCGTGCCCGTCGCCGGGATCGAGGGCAGGAAGCGCGGCGGCTTGCGGAAGTGGGTCGCCTGCTCCCATGCGTAGGCCAGCGCGATCAGCTTCGGCTCGGCCCACCTGCCGCCGATGAACGAGACCCCGACTGGCAGATCGAACGACGATCCAGCCGGCACGGTGATACTCGCGTACCCGGAGATGGCCGATGGGCTGGATGAGCCGATGCTGAAGTGATCGCCGTTGATCAGATCGGTGGTCCAGGCCGGTGAGTTGGTCGGCGCGATGATCGCATCGAGGTGGTTGGCCGCCAGCGTGTCGTCGATCGCGTGCTGCGCGATCGAGGTCGCGTCGTGGCGCGCCGTGATGTAGGCGGGGTCGGACAACGTGCCGGTGGCCTGGGCCTGCTCGAACACCTCCTGCCCGAAGTACTGCAATTCCTGGTCAGCGTGGGCGTTGTTGAAGTCGATCAGGTCCTGCAGAGTTTTCGGGTACTGCGGCGCGGTGTGGGCCGCCAGGTACGCCGCAATGTCGTGCTTGAACTCGTACAGCAGCGCGGTGAATTCAGGATCGAACGCGGCGTCGATAGGAATGTCCGCCGGGTCGACGATGGTGGCCCCGAGTGCCCTCATCCTGGCGATCGCCGCCTCCATGACGACGTCGGTCTCCGGGCTCACGCCGAAGTTGCCCGCTCGCCACACCCCGATACGCGCACCGCGCAACGCACCGGCACGCAGGAACGAGGTGTAGTCGCCATGCACATGGCCGGCCTGCGCGCTGGTCGCGGGGTCACTCGGGTCGACTCCGGTGATGGCGCCCAGTACGACCGCGGCGTCTGTCACGTTGCGGGTTATCGGTCCGGCCGTGTCCTGCTCGGCCGAGATCGGCACGATGCCCGAACGACTGGCCAGGCCGAGAGTCGGCTTGATGCCCACATCACCGCTGGCCCCGGCCGGGCACACGATGGACCCGTCGGTCTCGGTCCCGATCGCCACCGTGGCCAGATCAGCCGACGAAGCCACGCCCGAGCCGGAGCTCGACCCGCACGGGTTGCGGTCGAGGGCGTAGGCCAGATTGGTCTGGCCGCCGACGGCGCTCCAGCCACTGGATGACTGGTTGCCCCGGAAGTTGGCCCACTCGGACAGGTTGGTCTTGCCGAGGATAAGCGCCCCCGCAGCCCGCAGCCGGCCGACGATGAACGCGTCGGGCGGCGTACTGCCGGCCAGGGCCAGCGAGCCCGCGGTGGTGGGCATCCCGGTGGTGTCGATGTTGTCCTTCACCAGGACCGGGATGCCGAGCAGCGGGCGATGATCGCCGCGGCGCCGGGCACGGTCGGCAGCGCGAGCGTCGGCCCTGGCTGTCGGGCTCACCGTGATCACGGCGTGCAGTCTGGGGTTCAGGGTCTCGATACGACGCAGGTAGAACGTGACCAAGTTCTCAGACGACAGCCTGTTCTGGTTCATCAGATGCTGCAGCTGCGGGATGGTCGCAGCATCGACATTGACGCCGTTCACCTTCGTCGAGGTCGACGCGTTATCGCCGCGGGGCGAGCCCGCCGACGCGGCAGCAACGGCGCTGCCCAGTAGCACCAGCCCGCAGCTGGCCGCCAGCCAAGATCGGAATCGTGTCATTTGCCCTATCCCCCGTCATAAGTCGCAGACAGAAATCGTCACGCGCACCGGAACTGGTGTCAATGGACGGCGGCTTCAGGCGGACCCGGCTTGGGAAGCCAGGCGAGTTTCGACGCAGCGCCCGGCTAGCCCAGGTGCCTGCCGAACCAGTCCAGGATTGCGTCGAACCGAGCCACCCGATGGCTGGGCTGCCCCGCGCGAGACAACTCATGGCCTTCGCCGGGGAACAGCAACATCTCGACCTCGGCATCTCGGCTGCGTAACGCCACATAGAGCCGCTGCGCCTGCTCGACCGGGCAGCGCCAGTCGTGCTCAGAATGGATGATCAACAACGGTGTGCTGATGGCGGCGGCGTAGGTCAGCGGGCTCTGCCTGCGCTGGTCCTCCAGGTCGCTGCTGTACAGGTCGTCGGCGAAGCCCCAGCCGATGTCACTCGAGCCGACGAAGCTGTCGATTGCGTTCACAGCGCGTTCGCTGACCGCGGCCTTGAACCGGTCGCAGTGCCCGATCAGCCAACTGGTCATGAACCCGCCGTGTGAACCGCCGAGCACGCCCACCCGTGACCCGTCCAGATCAGGGCGGCTGACGGCGGCGTCAAGCAGCGCGAGCAGATCGACGGCCGAGCGCTGCCCGACGTCGCCGCGGATCGCCGCACCATGCGCCTGTCCGTAGCCCGACGAACCGCGCGGGTTGCCGTAGACCACGGCGTACCCCGCGCCGGCGTACACCTGCGCCTCGTCGAACAACGTCCAGCCGTACTGGGCGAACGGCCCTCCGTGGATCATCAGCAGCACCGGGTGCGGGCCGTCGCCTTTCGGCGTGACCAGGAAGCCGTGCACCGGGTAGCCGTCGGGCGCTTCGGCGTTCACCTCGATGATCGGCAGCGGTGCCGCGTGCTCCCGCAGTTGCCCCGCAAAGTCGGTCAACGGCTCGATCTTGCCGTCGCGCAGCACGCCGAGTTCGCTGGACGTCACATCGTCGGTGACCGTGACGACGGTCGTCTCGCCGGCGACGTCCACACCAGTGACCTGGAACTGCCCGGCCGCCAGCACGGCCGGCCCGGCGCCGTCGAGCGGGACGCGCAGCAGGTCGGCTGCGCCCCTGTTCTCAGCCGTGACGACGGCGCCGTCGCCGGTGACGACGATCCGGTCGGCGGAGAGGCAGAAGCGCTCCTCGTCGGTCAGCCGCCGCGGCCGTCCGGGTGCGTCGACCGCGACGGCGAACAGACCGGTGTTGGCGGCTACCCACCGCTTGCCGGTTGGACCCGGGTCCTCGCCGAAGGCCAGCACGGTGCCGCCGTCGGCGGCGAAGGCGGGGCGAAACAGGCTGAGCGAGCTGTCGGTCAGCTGGCGTAGAGCGGTGCCGTCCGGGCTGATCAGGAAGAGGTCGCACACGAGGTCGTGCTCGCGGCGGTCATGGCGGGCCGAGGCGAATACCAAGGATGCGCCGTCCGGGCTCCAGGCGACTTCGCTGTCGTCGTAGTCGCCGTCGGTGAGCTGGCGTGCCTTGGGCTGCTCGTCGTCATCGGTGACGTCGACGACGAAGACGTGCTCGCGGTTGTCGATGAGGAAGCCGACGTTGTCCAGGCGGTACTGCAGCCCGGTGATGCGCCGCGGTGCCTCCTTCTCGGCCGGGAC
>JALYVG010000055.1 GCA_030853345.1 Actinomycetota bacterium
GTACGGGTGGGCACCGGCCGTCCGGTCGGCCGCGAGCCGCAGCACCTTCGGGCCCAGCGCGGCGAGGACGCGCTGGCTGCGCGGCACGCCGGCTTCGTCCAGCCTGTCGAGGTAGTCGACCAATGCGTCGTATGGCTTCGTGTACTCGCTGATGGCCTCGGGGTGGCCGGCTCCGATGCCGAGCAAGAATCGTCCCGGATGGACCGCGGCGATGCGGTGGTAGGAGGCGGCAATTCTGGCCGGGTCGTCCTTCCAGATATTGACGATTCCCGTTGCGACGGTGAGACGTGCGGTCACCGCCAGCGTGCGTTCGACGTCCTCTAGCTCGCCCCCGGGGGAGCCGCCGATCCAGACAGCGCCGTAGCCGAGCTCGTCCAGGCCGCGGGCGAGCTCAGGGCTGGGTGCGCCGCCGAGCCAGACGCCGACCTTCCCGAGTTCGGGGCGTTCGAGCATGTGTGTTTTCCTTCGCATGTCGTCGTGTCGTAGCTGGCCTCAAGCTCAGCGCGAGTCGCCTGGGCTGCTATTCCCAGCCGGCGTTGCGGCTCGGCTGCGCGGTTGTTCCCGTAGGCCCTGCTGTCATCCCAGCCATGTCGGCGAGGCATCATGAGCGTAGGCGTTAGCTCAGCCAGCCGGTGCTGACGCTTAGGCCCGGCCGCTGCGTGTCCTGACCAGTGGCCGGGTCGCCCTACTCGATATCGTGCCTGGATGGCTTCGTTAGGCGCTGCGCTGTCGCGCGTGTTTCGGGCGGCCGTGCCCACCCGCCGTCCTGCCGCCGGCCGGCCGGGTGCAGCGGCGCCCGGCCCGCTGCGCATGGACTATGCGCCACAAGCTGACGGCAAGCCCGACCCCGGCGAGATCGTCTGGGCATGGGTGCCCTTCGAGGAGGGCGACGGCCGCGGTAAGGACCGTCCCGTCCTGGTCGTGTCGCGTGACGGCGCTGAGCTGTTGGCGCTGATGCTGACCAGCAAGGACCACGACCGCGATGCCGAGGACGAGGCGCGACACGGTCGGCACTGGGTCGACATCGGCTCGGGTCCATGGGATCGGCAGGGCCGAGCGAGCGAAGTGCGGATCGACCGGGTGCTGCGCCTGCCGGCGGCCGAGGTTCGTCGCGAGGGCGCCACGCTCGACCGGGAGCGGTTCGAGCTGGTCGCTGCCGCGGCGCGTCGGCTGCATGGTTGATGATCCTCCGATGCGCGAGGTCATCGTCAGGGACGGCACCATTCGGCTGGGGCAGTTCCTGAAGCTCGCGGACCTGATCGGGACCGGCGGTGATGCCAAGTCGCTGCTGGCCAGGGAAGTAGTCACGGTGAACGGCGAAATTGAATCCCGCCGCGGCCGGCAACTGACGCGCGGCGACATCGTCCATGTGGGCGAACAGGACGTACGAGTCGGGTAACGCCCCGCGCGTGTCTGCGGTCCCTTCGTCAGGCACAGTGGACCGCGTCATGACATCGCCCCTACCGGCTCCAGCGCTCGTCGCCGCCCTCGTGAGTCCCGGCCCACCGGAAGGCACAGCGGATCCGGACGAGCTGTACGCCACGTTTTCCCGCTGGGTCGACGCTCAGGGCATCGAGCTGTACCCGGCCCAGGACGAGGCGCTGCTGGAACTGGTGACAGGTAACAACGTGATCCTGGCGACGCCCACCGGGTCCGGTAAGTCACTGGTCGCACTCGGCGCGCACTATTTCGCCTTCGCCGACGGGGTCCGTTCGGTGTACACCGCCCCGATCAAGGCGCTGGTCAGCGAGAAGTTCTTCGCGCTGTGTGCGGTATTCGGCTCGGCGAACGTCGGCATGATGACCGGCGACGCCGCGGTGAACGCCGATGCCCCAATCCTGTGCTGCACCGCCGAGATCCTGGCCAACGTCGCGCTGCGTACCGGCGCCCACGGTGACGTCGGGGTCGTGATCATGGATGAGTTCCACTACTACGCCGACCCTGATCGCGGCTGGGCCTGGCAGGTACCGCTCCTCGAGCTGACCAAGGCGCAGTTTCTGCTGATGTCGGCCACGCTCGGTGACGTCTCGGACCTGGCGGCAGACCTCACCCGCCGCACCGGGCGGCCCACCGCGACGGTGGCCGATGCCGTGCGGCCCGTCCCGCTGCACCACTACTACTCGCTCACCCCGCTGCACGAGACGATCACTGACCTGCTGGCCGGCCATGAGGCGCCGATCTACGTCGTGCACTTCACCCAGGCCGCCGCATTGGAGCACGCGCAGTCCCTGACCAGCATCACGGTCGCCACCCGCGCGCAGCGCGACATGATCGCCGCGGCGATCGGGGACTTCCGGTTCAACGCCGGTTTCGGCAAAGTGCTGTCGCGGCTGGTGCGGCACGGCATCGGCGTGCACCACGCCGGGATGCTGCCCAAGTACCGCCGCCTGGTGGAGCAGCTCGCCCAGGCCGGACTGCTGAAAGTCATCTGCGGCACCGACACCCTCGGCGTGGGGATCAACGTCCCGATCCGTACGGTCGTGTTCGCCGCACTGAGCAAGTACGACGGGGTGCGCACCCGGCAACTGCAGGTACGTGAGTTCCACCAGATCGCCGGGCGGGCCGGGCGGGCCGGGTTCGACACCGCCGGCACCGTCGTCGTGCAGGCGCCGGAGCACGAGGTCGAGAACGCCCGTCTCGTCCTCAAGGCCGGCGACGACGCGAAGAAGCGCCGCAAGGTGGTGCGCAGGAAACCGCCGGAGGGGTTCGTCTCCTGGTCGAAGAACACCCATGACCGGCTGCTGAGCTCGCAACCCGAGCACCTGACGCCGCAGTTCCGGGTGACGCCGGCGATGGTGCTTAACGTCATCGCGCGGCCCGGCGATGCCTTCGGCGCCATGCGCAACTTGATCATGAGCAACCACAGCCCGGACGCGGCACGCCGCATGCAGGTGCGCGACGCGATCCGCGGCTATCGGGCGCTGTTGGCGGCCGGCGTCATCGAACGTCTCGATGTCCCTGACGAGGCAGGCCGGACGGTGCGCCTGACCGCCGACCTGCCGGTGAACTTCGCTCTGAACCAGCCCCTGTCGACGTTCGCGCTCGCCGCCCTGGACCTGCTCGACCTGGACGCCGAGACGTACGCGCTGGACGTCGTGTCCGTGTTCGAGGCCACGCTGGAGGACCCACGGCAGATCTTGCGCGCACAACAGCACGCCGCCCGCGGTGCGGCCGTGGCGGGGATGAAGGCCAAGGGGATCGAGTACGAGGAACGGATGGAGCTGCTCACCGAGGTCAGCTGGCCCAAGCCGCTGGACGAGCTACTCACGGCGACGTTCGCGATCTACCGCAGCACGCATCCGTGGCTGACCGAGGATCAGCTGTCGCCCAAGTCCGTTGTGCGCGACATGTGGGAGCGCGCGATGACCTTCACCGAGTACGTCTCCTTCTACGGCCTGTCCCGCAGCGAAGGCACCGTGCTGCGCTACCTGTCCGATGCATACCGGGCGCTGCGCTCCGGCGTGCCGGACGCGGCCCGTACCGAGGCGGTCACCGACATCATCGAGTGGCTGGGAGCGGTGGTGCGCCAGACCGACTCCAGCCTGCTCGACGAGTGGGAGCAGCTCACGGCGGGCGTCGCGTCCGAGGCGGGGCCGGTGTCGACACCGCCGCCGGTCACGTTGACGAGCAATGTGCGAGCCTTCACCGTCCTGGTCCGCAACGCGATGTTCCGTCGCGTCGAGCTCGCCGCATTGCGCCGCTACGACCTGCTCGGCCAACTCGACTCGAGCGCCGGGTGGGAGGCCGAACGCTGGCGCGCCGCCGTCGAGGCCTATTTCGACGAGTACGACCGGATGGGCACCGGCGGGGACGCGCGCAATCCGGCCCTGCTGCACATCGAGACCGGTGACCGCTACTGGCAGGTGCGGCAGGTGTTCGACGACCCGGCCGGCGACCGCGACTGGGGGATCAGCGCCGAGGTCGATCTCAACGCCAGCGACGCCGCCGGTGAGCCGATCATCACGCTGAGCGACGTCGGCCCGCTCTCGAGCTGATCTAGCCGTGTGGTCGGCTGCGGTCTCGGTGCAGTCCTGTCCACCGGTCGGGCTGCTCGTCGTCGGACCGGTCGCCTAGCCTCGGCACCGTGGCTGTCCATGAGCTGTCTCGGGCGCAGGCGCGGCGGATCGCGGTGCGCGCGCAGTTGCTGGACAGCTCCCGGCCCACTGACCTGCTGGATGTGGTGCGCCGGCTGACGATGCTGCAGAGCGACTCCACCGCTGCGGTCGCGCCGAACGCCGATCTGGTGGCGTGGAGTCGCCTGGGGTCGACATATTCCCCGCAGGAGCTCACCGACGCCCTCCAAGGCCGGGCCCTGATCGAGCTCCAAGGAATGATCCGACCGGCCGAGGATGTGGCGCTCTACCGGGCCGACATGGCGGCCTGGCCCGGATCCGGGGACGTGTCCTGGCGCGTCGCACAGGGCGCGTGGGTGCGGGCCAATGACGCGTGCCGGCGCGACATCCTCGCCCGGCTCGGTCGCGAGGGGCCGCTCACCTCCCGCGACATCCCGGACACCTGTGTGCAGCCCTGGAAGTCCAGCGGGTGGAACGACGACCGCAACGTCGTCATGATGATCGGGTTCCTGGTCGCGCGCGGCGAGGTCGCAGCAGCTGGACGGCGCGGACGCGACCGGCTGTGGGACCTGGCCGAGCGCATCTACCCCGACGACCCGGCGATCCCCGGTGGTGAGGCGATCCGGCTGCGTAACGAACTTCGGCTGCGCTCGCTGGGGATCGCCCGCATGACCGGTCCGGAGTGTCCGGTCGAGCCGGGCGACGTGGGCAGCGCGGGCGAGCCGGCCGTCATCGAGGGGGTTCGCGGCGAATGGCGCGTCGACCCGGCTCAACTGGGTCAGCCGTTCAGCGGGCGAGCGGCCCTGCTGTCGCCGCTGGATCGTCTGGTCTTCGACCGCAAGCGGATGGCCGAACTGTTCGAGTTCGACTACCAGCTGGAGATGTACAAACCCGCGGCCAAACGCCGGTGGGGTTACTTCGCTCTGCCGATCCTGTATGGCGACGCGCTGGTGGGCAAGCTCGACGCCACCGCCGACCGCAAGGCCGGCGTGCTGCGTGTCGACGCGATCCACCGCGACGTCCCGTTCGCCGAGACGATGGCCGCCGAGATCGACCACCAGATCACCGATCTGGCCAACTGGCTCGACCTGGAGTTGCTGCTGCCCCGGTGACCAGGGCCGTCGACTCACCCGAGGAATTCGGTCAGCCCGTCGAGCAACCGGTCGACGTCGGACTCGTCGGTGTAGGCGGCCAGCCCGATGCGCAGGCCTCCGTCGTCCAACCCCATCCGGCGAGCCGGCTCGTAGGCGTAGAACGTCCCGGCCGGCGCATTGACACCACGCTCGGCCAGGAACCGGTAGGCATCCTGCGCGCTGCGATCGGCAAAGGTGAGCAGTAGGGTGGGCGTCCGCTCCAGTGCCCGCGAATGCAGCGTCACCGGCTCCAGGTCGGCCAGACAACGCTCGATGCGCTGCCGGAGCACGTCCTCGTGCACACCGGCGGCCCGCATCGAGTCCAGAACGCGATCGCGCCTGCCGCCCGACGTCGCACCCATCCGCGCGATGAAGTCGACGGCCGCGGTCGTCCCGGCCAGCAATTCGTAGGGCAGCGTGCCCAGCTCGAAACGCTCTGGAATGTCGTCGGTCGAGGGCATCAGCTTGTCCGGCCGCAGGCCCTCGAGCACCGCGACCCGAGCGGCCACAACGCCACAATGCGGGCCGAAGAACTTGTACGGCGAGCAGGCGAAGAAATCAGCGCCAAGCGCGGTGACGTCGACTCCGGAATGCGCGGCCAGGTGCACTCCGTCGACGTAGAACAGCGCGCCGCGTCGATGCACCTGCTCGGCGATCGCTGCCAGGTCGGGCCGGGTGCCGACCAGATTCGAGGCGCCGGTGAGGGCCACCAGGCGAGTCCGGTCACTGAGCTGATCCACCACATGGTCGACGGTGAGCTCGGTCGTCTCGGGGTCGAAATCGATCCACCGCACCGTGGCGCCGGCAGCCTGCGCAGCGATCACCCAGGGACGCACGTTGGCGTCGTGGTCGAGCCGGCTCACCACGACCTCGTCACCGGCCGACCACGTCTTGGCGAGCGCCCGTGCAAAATCGAAGGTCAGCTGGGTCATGCTCCGGCCGAACACGATTCCGCGCGGGTCCGCACCGAGCAGGTCGCTCAGCGCGGCGCGGGCTGCCTGCACCACTGCATCGGCATTGCGTTCTGCCTGGGTGACCGAACCTCGGTTCGCGATCGGCGACAACAGCGTGTCGCTCATTGCTCGGGCGACGACGTCCGGTGTCTGCGAGCCGCCCGGCCCGTCGAAATGCGCAGCACCGGCAGCCAACGCCGGGAAGTGTGCCCGGACGGCCGCGACGTCGAAGTTCATGTGCGCGCCGCGCCGTAGCCGAGAACAGCGGCCAGGCCGAGAGCGCTGCGTGGTTGGTAGGGCGCTCGCCACAGCCCGCCGTGGACGGCGGCGTATGCCTCGTCCTGCCACGGGTTCTCGTGCGCGGGGCCGCCACCGGTGTTCAGGTCGGCCACGAGCAGCGCCGCCATCAGGGTGTTCGCCGTGGCCGGCTCGAACACCTCGACCCCGAAGCGATCTGCGCCTGCGTACGCGGCGGCCAACGCCCGGTTCTTCAACACCGATCGGGTCCGGGTGGGTGGCGCGACGTTCAGCGACACGGTCGCGCCGATGTCGCGGGCAACGGTCGCTCGCCAGCGCTGCAGCCTCTTGGCCAGGGCGTAGTTGGGTCCCTGCTGCGCGACGATGGCGTCGTGGATACCCGGCTGGACGCCGGGCGCGTACTGGCGCCGCAGCAACCGTCCGGCCGACACCGTCCGCAGCGGCCGGCCCAGCAGCTTGGCCATCCGCGACCGGTTCTCGTAGGCGTGGTGCGCATGCGCCACCGCCTCGGGCGGCACGGCGAAGACGTCCGTGGGCGTTGCCAGGAAGGCCATCGCCAGGTCCGGACGGGCCGCGTGCAGCGACACGGTCAATGCATCGACCGCGGCGGACACCCGCAGGTTGGTCACTCCGTCGGCGTACACATAGTTGCCCAGGGCCAACGCACCGTCCAGCCCGCGGATCCACTGGAGGGCCGCGCCGAGTTGGGTCATCAGGTCGAGACCGGCGCGGGCGGCCGTGTCTCCGGCCCCGCCGGCGGTCGCGTCCGCCGCGATCGGCACGACCAGCGTCCCGGCCCGGTCCCGGCCGCTGGCCAGCACCCGCCGCCACAGGTCGGGTCGAGGCAGGTCGACGGCAGCCACCCGGACCCCCCACCGGAGCAGGGCCGGCAGCGGCCCCATCTCTGCGCCGGCGCCGAGCACGACCACGGTCTGTCCCGGCAATGCGAGCCACTCAGGGTGGGCCAGCACCGTCCGGACCCGGTCTGCGGCCGACTGCTCCATCACGCCTGACTCACACCAGGCATCGAGTTGAGCCGACAGCGCGTCTCCCGACAGCCGCCCGCCACGAAACGGCAGGCTGAACTCGGTCTCGGCCCGGCCGGTGCCGTGCACCTCCTCCGTGGTCAGGGCCGGCCCGGACCCGTCGTAGGTCGTCGCGTCGAGAGGTTCCTCGTGACCGTCCGCCGGCCGGTACCGCATCCGTGCGTGGATTGCGTGCAGACCGTCGGTCGCGACGGTCACGGCAGCCTCGCGCGAGGTCACGCCGGCTTCGAGGACCCGGCGGAAGTGCACCGGATATCCGCTGCGCCAGTTCGTCTCGCGCTCGACGCCGAGCGCCCCCACCGGATCGACGTCACGTAGCGCGTCCGCGATCACCGCGCGGCCCAGGGCCGAGCTGCTGCGCCGTCCGCTCGGGTCGGCCGGGACCACCACCCCGACGTCGTCACTGGTCATCGTCGCCTCCGAGCGGTCCGGTGTCGCCGCCTGCACGCTATCGGGCCGCCCTCACGCGGTCGACGACTCGATCGGGGCACCGCCACGACTACCGCCGAGGTAATCGACGTGGCCAGCTCGTGCTGGTTGGCTGGGTCCATGAGAAACAGCAGTACAGAGCGGGGGATTCGTTACGACCGCACGCTGCGGGTGGTGATGTGGATGGACGGATTTCTGTCTGTTGCGCTCGTCGTCCTGAGCGTGATCGCGAGCCCATTCCTCGCCACGCTGGGCTTTCCGCGAGGCCTCGTCTTCGGGCTCGCCATCGCTGTCATCATTTGCGCGGTCCTGCTGGCGTCCTTCGGGGCCATCACCGCCGTGGTCATAACGCTGCGCCTGCGGGCCGGGCAGTACCTGCTGCCGGTGGACCTGCGGCTGCCACTGCCGCCCGGCATGCGCCCGACGCTGGTGACCCGCCAGACCTCCACCGCCCGGTAGCCCCGGAGACAAGCGCGGGCATTGCGCGATTGGTGCTCGACGATCCGGAGGAGATCGTGGCGGCGCACCGCGCCCGGGGTCGGCGTGAATTGCAGATGCCCACCCTAGGTATCGGCGGGGCTCGCCTCGATGCCTCAGCCACCGATCTAGGGACTTGTTCCGATGTGTACGAGCACCTCATGGCCGCAGCGTTGTCCTGGAGGAGATTCAATATACGCAGGAGGACGCCATGTACCTGATCGATGATGGGAACGGATCCGCCGTCGCAGTCGAAGCCCGCATCCGGGATCGCCTGGCCGTCCAGCTGCACGCCGACCGGATCGACGCGGAGTTGGCCCGTGGTGCCTCGCCGGATGCGACCGTCTCCTCGGCGCTGCGTTCGCGGGCACTGACCAGCGACCAGTCCCGCCGCATCCTGGCTCGGGGCCTGCGCCGCGCGTTGAAGCGAGCCAAGGAAACGTCGACGGCAACCAGCGCTGTGCCCGTAAACCGTGCCGGCGTCATCTCCGCCGAGCGGGAAATCATGCAACTGCAGCACGTGCTGCTCAGCGCCGGCCCGGTGTCGGTGCGCGGCGTCGCCCAGGTACGCATGCTGCTCATCACCGGCACCGGACCGCTGTACAGCCGTGGTGCCGGGATCACCCTGCGCGCCGACCTTCGGGCGGCGATCGACGCTCTCAACATCCTGGGCACGGCACGGGCTTGAGCACCGCCTCGCTCCCGGCGGGGGCACCAGCCGGTCCGGCGGGCCGCCTCGATCCGGTCAGGGATAGCCGGGTGCTCAGAGGACGGAGTCGAGCAGACCGGGAAAGCGGGCGTCGACCTCGTCCCGGCGCAGGGTGACGGTGCGCCGGCGCCCGGCCGGCTCGTTGCGGATCAGGCCGGCTTCACGCAGCGTCTTGAGATGATGGGACAACGTCGACTTCGGCACCTCGGGGTCGACGCTCTGACATTGGGCCACGGTCTGGGGGCCCTGGGTGGCCATCTGCCTGACGAGCTCGAGCCGGGCCGGGTCGCTGAGCGCGAACAGCACCGTCGTCAGCTCGATGCCGGCGAGGTCGGGACTGGGCAGGATCCGGGCGGTGGCAATCATCACAGTTCGACTTCCTTGGAACTATTGCTCAGCAGTGGCGGCTTCCACCATTCGATACAAGTCGAACGGTATGCCGATCGGAGCCCACCATGGCCACACTGCTTGCCACGTCACACCTGCGCCATCCAGTCCGCCGCACCCTGCCCCGCGCGGGCGCCTTCTGGCTCGTCGCCGTGACGACCGCCGCGCTGCTGGCCGCGTCTAGTGCGCCGAGCCCGCTGTATCCGGTGCTGCAGGCCGAGTTCGGCTTCTCCGCGATCACCCTCACGTCGATCTTCGCGATCTACGTCCTGACGCTGCTGCTGAGTCTGCTCACCGTCGGCAGGCTGTCGGACTTCATCGGCCGCCGTCCGGTCCTGGCGGGCGCGCTGGTGGTGCAGGCCGTAGCGATGGCCGTCTTCCTCAACGCCGACGGGGTGGGGGAACTGATCCTGGCCCGGGCCGTCCAAGGGCTGGCAACCGGTGCGGCCGTCGGCGTGCTCGGCGCGTACCTGCTCGACCTGCAGCCCGAGGACGGATCTCGGCGGGGCTCCCTGGTCAACAGCGTCGCCCCGACCGCAGGCCTCGGCCTGGGTTCGATCCTGGCCGGCGTGCTGGTGCAGTACGCGCCGCACCCGACCCGGCTGATCTTCGCGATCCTCACCGCTGTCTTCGTCCTCCTTGCCCTGACCACGGCGGCCCTGCCGGAAACCGTGAAACGCGTGCCCGGCGCGATCGCGGCATTGCGCCCGCAGGTCGCGGTGCCGGTCAAGGCGCGGCGCGCGTTCGCCGGCGCGCTACCCACGATGGTGGCCACCTGGGCTCTCGGCGGGTTGGTGCTGTCGGTCGGTGGGTCGCTGGTGGGCTCGGTGTTCGGCCAGAGCAATCATGCGGTCGTCGGCACCGTCCTCGGCCTGTTCGCGGTAGCCAGTGCCGGTGCGGCCGTGCTCGCCCGCGACCTCTCGCCCGAGGCGATGACGCGTCGGGGCACCGTGGCTCTCGCGGCGGGGACGGCCCTGTTCATCGTCGGCCTGGCTGCGACGTCGTTGCCGATATTCGTGCTCGCCTCGGTGGTGGCCGGCGGCGGATTCGGCGCTGCATTCCTCGGCGCACTGCGCTCGGTCACCCAGCTGGCCCAACCGCACGAGCGGGCCGCGCTGCTGTCCGCCGTCTATGTGGTGAGTTACCTGGCCTTCAGCATCCCGGCGCTGGTGGCGGGACTGCTGATCACCCATGTGGGGTTGCGCGACACCGCGCTTGGTTACGGCGGCTTCGTCGCCGTGCTCGCGGTGGCCACCCTCGGCCTGGAACACCTGTCGCGCCGCCGCGCCCCGAGTGCCGCCTGCCATGGTGCCGAGGCGGCAACCGCGGCATGATCCGAGCATGGACGGCCACGATCCGACGCCACTGCCTCGAGATGACGCCGAAGCCAACGTCGAGCGCTCCGAGTCGGGCGCCCTCAACACCTCGGCGCGGGCGCTGGTGGTCGGCGCGGCGCTCGGTACTCCGGACGCGCTAGGCGGCATCGAGGAGGACGTCGGAGCGCTCGGCTTTGAGGCTGTCCCCGATCGCTGGGGCGATTGGGCAGACCGCCAGAATCTGCACGATGCCTCGAACGTCGTCCTTCGCGGGTACGGACTGATCGACGAGATCCGCCGACGAGAGGCAGTGCCGTTCGCGGCGGCCGGTGCTCCCGAACTGCTGCCGCAGCGAGCCGACATATGGCCCGCGGTCGCGCGAGGAGACCGCGCCGCGTGCGTGGCCTGGCTGCGCATGCTGATGACCGACGACGAGCCGGTCGCCGCCGCATCAGCCGCTACCGCGTTGGCCGATTGGCACTTTGACGAGGATTCGCTGATCCCACCGGCCTTCCAGTCGGCACGGCAGATCAGCCTCGTGATGGCGAGCGAGTCGCCATCGTCGCTTGCTCGCGAAATCTCGGTCGCCGCGATCGGCGAGAGGCCGGGCACCGACCTCCTCGACCCTGCGGAGGACACCCGCACCTTGTTGCCTAGCACCGAGCAGCCTCCCCGGCAGGGTTCGGTCTCACTGCTCGTCCACGGCACCGGGGCATGGGCGGGGGACTGGTGGTCGCTCGGAGGCGACTTCCACACCTTCATCCGCAACGGAGTCCGGCCCGATCTGTATGCGGGGGGAAGCCCGTTCGAATGGAGCGGGAAGTACAACGACAAGCATCGTCGGATTGCCGCTGCACGGCTGGCTCGATGGGCGCAATGGACGGCCGGCGGTGCGCTGCACACCGTTCTGGCGCACAGTTACGGCGGGATCATCGCCTTGCATGCGACAACCCACGGACTCAAGATCAAGGAGTTAATCCTGCTCAGCGTTCCCGTCGAGAAGGTCGACATCGAGTGGGCGAACATCGCAAGCACGGCGTCCCTGCGGATTCATCTCGATCTGGTCCTGCTCGCTGCCCGGCGACGGCAGGCTTTCAACCTGCCTGTGGCTGAGCATTTCCTGCCGCGCTGGTTCCGAAACCACGCGGACTCGCACGGCGTCGACGTGTGGAACGAGTACGGCGCGGCGGGCGCGCTGGGCCTCACCACGAGCTCGGTGTAGTCAGCCCACGACCACGTCGGCGAGCACCGGCCAATGGTCGCTGGGCAGCCGTCCGCGCGGGCGGTCGTGGCTGATCCACGCGGCCGAGACTGCGACGCCTGCCCCGGTGAGGACGTAGTCGATCCGAGTGCGGTCGGTGGCGCCGGTGAAGGCGTGCTCGGTACCGCCGGCATCCTGGGGCAGCGCGTCGGTAAAGCCCGCGGCGGCGAACACTCGCAGCGGCGATGAAGCCGGTAACGCATTGAGATCGCCCAGTACCACCCACGGGAGTTCGCGTTCCTGTCCCAGCCACTCGGTGATCAGGGCGGCGCTGCGCTCTCGGGCCAGCGCACCGTGATGATCGAAGTGGGTGTTCGCCACGCCCAGCCGGGTCGATCCGTCTCGCAGGCGGACCAGGGTGACCACCCTGGCCAGGCGCGCGTCCCAGCCACGCGAACCCCGCTGGTTCGGAGTGGGCGAGAGCCAGCGCGTCTCGCTGGACTCCACGGACCACCTGCCCGACGGCACGAGGACGCTCGCGTGCTCACCGCCCCCGTCTGCATCGCGCCCGGCGCCGACGATCACCGCGTCCGGGAACGCGCGATGCAGGTCGGCCAGTTGGTCCGGACGTACCTCCTGCAGGCCGACGACCTCAGCCGAGAACCCGCGGATCGCGGCGATGGACACGTCGCGGCGGCGGCGCCATCCATTTCGGCCGTCCCGCCCGCGTGACGTCCGGATGTTGAAGGACGCGACGCGCAACTGCCCGGCCAACGATCCCCCCGAAATATATGTCTCGCTGATCGTACGGAGGCCGACCGATGACACGGTGGTGTGAGACGAGCCGGGAATGTGCGTGTTGCGTCGTTGCGGCGACGAATACTGCACGAGATCAACGTTGCCGCGATAGCTTCCTGGCATGCGGGTGGTGATTCTTGGTGCAGGCTTCGGCGGCCTGGAACTCGCGACCAGGCTGTCCGACCACTTCGGTGACGCTCTTGACGTCGTGATCATCGATCAGAGCGATGGGTTCGTCTTCGGATTCTCGAAGCTGGACGTCATGTTCGGGCGGGCGCTGCCCGCGGCCATCCGGCATCCCTATCGTGACTTGGCCAAGCCCGGCGTGCGCTTCGTCCAGTCGACCGTGCGATCTATCGATCCCGTCAACAAACAGGTTCAGACCGATGCCGGCACCTTCGACTCAGACATCCTGGTGGTGGCTCTCGGCGCCGACTTGTGGCCCAGTGCCACTCCGGGGCTGCTCGAGGGAGGTCACGAGTTCTACACGGTCGACGGCGCCGTCGCGCTGCGGGAGGTGTTGGCGAGTTTCGCGGGCGGCCGCGTGATCGTCGCTGTCACGTCCACACCGTTCAAATGCCCGCCGGCACCCAGCGAGACCGTGCTCCTGATGGACGACTACCTGCGCCGCCGGGGGCTTCGTGATGGCTCGCAGATCTCGCTCGTGATGCCACTGGGCGTTCCCGTCCCACCCTCGCCGGCGGCCTCGCAGGCTCTACTGGCCGCCTTCGCCGAACGCGGCATCGAGTGGCACGCCGAGCGGTGGGTGCGCGCCTTGGACGCGAAGCGCCGGGTTGCCATTCTGAGCGATGGAGCCGAGTTGCCCTACGACCTGTTTCTCGGTGTCCCGGTGCACCGCGTGCCGGCCGTCGTGGCGCAGTCGGGCATGACTGTCGATGGATGGATCCCGGTCGATCCGTTGACCCTCGAGACCGCGTTCGCCGACGTGTACGCGGTCGGCGACGTGACCAGCGTGGGAACGCCGAAAGCAGGGGTATTCGCCGAGGGGCAGGCAGCGGTGGTCGCCGACCGGATCGCCGCCCGCGTGCGGGGCGCCCTGCCTGCAGGTACCTACAACGGTCGCGGGATCTGTTACGTGGAGTTCGGCCAGCACCAAGTCGCGACCGTGGACGTCACGTTCCTCAGCGGCCAGCTGCCCCGAGGCGGCCTCGAAGGACCCTCCGAAGCCCTCGCCGCCGACAAGATCGAGTTCGGTTCCAGCCGCGTCCTGCGCTGGTTCGGTCGCACCTGGTCCACAACCGATGCGATGACCTAAGGCGCGGTCAGGACGGCAGCCGCCTGCATCAGTTGTCGGAGTTCGGCGCCGAAACGCGTGGCCGGCGCGCCGTCGACGACATTGTGGTCAACCGTGACCGTGAGGTTGAGCATGTCCCGCATTTCGATGTGCCCGCCTGCAGCGCAGGGACGGGTGCTGAGTCCACCGACCACGACCACAAGGGAGGCCAGGGTGGGCGGTGCGATGGCGAACCCACCGCCGTCGGCGAACATGCCGACTGCGGTTACCTGCACGGTCCCGCTGGTGTCATGGACTCGCCGGGACCGGCTCATGGCCGCGAACATCACCCGATACAAGCCGGGAATGTGGCCCAGGGCCGGAGCCACCGTGCCGAGCAAGCGGCCGGCGGTCGTGCTGGCCGGGTCGGTCTTGACCGCCCGCAACTCGGCACTGATGTCGGCGACGCTGCGGATGTCGCAGTCGCGGATGACATGTACCAGGCCGAACGGTCCGTGGACGGTGGGCACCTCGATCAGCGTCTGCACGTCGACCTGGCGATGTTGGACCAGTCGGCCGCGCCAGTCCCGGTAGGCGTGCACCTCGGGGTGGGCCGCGGCTGCCCGGCCCAGCGACGCGACCACGAAGGCGGTAAGCGAGAGGGGCGGGTCGGCCTCGGCAAGCAGGCGCCGTGCCGTGGTGATGTCGACCTCCAACAGCCCGTGCATCGGCACTATCCGGCGGCCGGCCCGTACCGCCGCGGTGACCAGCCGACGGCTGGCCGGGAACGGTCGCACCGTGCTGCCGCGTTCGCGAACGGGGGCGCCCAGCACCGTTTCGCGTTCCTGCCCGACTCGGTCGGCGACGTCAGACGGGCGCATTGCCGGCCTGTTCAGGATCGATCCGAGCGGCCAGGCCTCGATCGGATATGAGGATGCTGGCCAGCTTGCTACCCCACTGCCGGGCACTGGCTTGCTGGCCCGCGACGAGTTCGTTGTCTCTTGTCACCAGAAAGCTCATCGGCTCGCTGATCTCACGGAAGCCGCGGCGCCTGAGTTGCCGGCTGATACCCGTCGCCGCCCGGCCGGTGAGCAGCGCGGGCGCATCGACGCGGGTGTCGAAGGCAGCGGCCGGGGTGGTCGCCGGGCGGACCGACCCGAACCACGCGCGCAGACCGGGGCTCTCCGCATCGGGATCGAGCGTGAGTTTGCTGGCTGGTTCGCGCGCTGCGTCCACTGCTGCTTTCCGGGTCCGCACACGACTCATGCCGTGGACATGCGTGGGGCCGCCGACGACGAGCAGATCCGCGGCATCGACGAGATCCTGGCTCGCTACAGCGACCGACACGACCTCGACGTGGCAGGAGGGATGCATGCCTTCGCCGATCGCGCTTGCGATCACGTGTGTGTTGCCGTAGCTCGATTCGTACACGACCACGATTAGCATGACCGGCTCTCCTCGCGTTGATTCCTCTCTCAGGCTCCCGCGGCTGATGTGCCGCGCTCAGAGGCGAAGGTCACGAGATCCCAGGGGACTGCGGGCCACCTGGGTGGTGTTCGGCTGCCCACTGCACAACACTGCGAGTAAACACGTGCCCGTTCGGGCACTAGCTAGGGGACGACATGGCTTACTTCGTTACCGGCGCCACCGGTTTCATCGGACGGTTCCTGACCGCCGAACTCCTCGAGCGCGAGGGCACGATCTACGTGCTGTGCCGGGCCAGTTCGCTGGACAAGCTCGACGAACTGCGCGCCCGTCTCGGTGCCGACGACAAGCGGATCGTCGCAGTCATCGGCGACCTGGCCAAGGATCGCCTGGGCCTGGAGGCCGAGGAAATCGAGAAGCTCGACGGCACGATCGACCACTTCTTTCACCTGGCCGCGATCTATGACCTCACGGCCGACGCCGACAGCCAGCGGGTGGCCAACGTCGAGGGCACGCGCAACGCCGTCCACCTCGCCGAGGCCGTGCATGCCGGCCACTTCCACCAGGTCAGCTCGATCGCGGCAGCCGGGCTCTACCGCGGAGTGTTCACCGAAGACATGTTCGACGAGGCGACCGACGTCGACAACAACGCCTATTACCTGACCAAACACGAGTCCGAAGCCGTGGTACGTAACGAGTGCACCGTGCCGTGGCGCGTCTACCGACCCGCCATCGTGGTCGGCCACTCCGAGACCGGCGAGATCGACAAGATCGACGGCCCGTACTACGTCTTCCGCACCATCCAGCGGCTTCGAGGAGTTGTCCCGTCGTGGCTACGCGGGATCGGTATCGACGGCGGCCAAATCAACGTGGTTCCCGTCGACTATGTCGCCAAGGCAATGGACTACCTAGCCCATCAGCCCGGACTGGACGGCAGAGTCTTCCACCTCACTGACCCTGAGCCAATGACAGTGGGCGCGCTGGCCAATATCTTCGCCAAGGCCGCCCACGCTCCGTCGTTCGCGGTCAACGTAGACGCCAGGCTGCTGGACGCGATTCCCGGCCCGATAATGGCAGGGCTCAGCAGACTGCCTGGGGCGAAACAGGCTACCGACCTGGTGCTGGCCGAGTTGGGCATCCCACGAGAGATAGTGCACTACATCACCAACCCGACGTCGTTCGACTCGACCAAGACGCGGGAGGCGCTGGCCGGCTCGGGCATCGTCGTGCCTCCGCTGGCCAGCTACGCGCAGAACCTCTGGGAGTACTGGGAGCGCACCTACAGCCCAGACCGCCGAAAGGACCGTGCGCTCGCCCGGGCGATCAAGGACAAGAACGTCATGATCACCGGCGCCTCGTCGGGTATCGGCCGAGCCACCGCGTTGCGCGTCGGTGCGGCCGCCGGCCGGGTCATCCTCGTCGCCCGCACGGCCGAGAAGCTCGAGGAGACCAAGCGCGAGATCGAGGATCTGGGCGGCATCGCATTCGTGCATCGCTGCGACCTGTCGGACATGGACGATATCGAGCGACTGGCCAAGGAGGTGCTCGACGAACACGGCCGGATCGACGTGCTGGTCAACAACGCGGGCCGTTCGATCCGCCGCTCGATCTCGCTGTCCTACGACCGCTTCCACGACTTCGAACGCACGATGCAGCTCAATTACTTCGGTGCGGTAAGGCTGATCCTCAGCCTGCTGCCCGTGATGCGAACGCCCAGCGACGGCCGCAAGGGCGGGCACATCATCAACATCAGCTCGATCGGCGTGCAGACCAACACACCACGCTTCTCGGCGTACGTGGCGTCAAAGGCTGCACTGGACGCGTTTTCACGATGCATCGCCTCGGAGGTGATCGACGACGGGGTCTACCTGACGACGATCCACATGCCGCTGGTGCGCACGCCGATGATTGCCCCGACCACCATGTATGACCGGTTCCCCACGATCACCCCGGCTGAGGCCGCCGACATGATCTGCAAGGCGATGATCGGGCGACCAAAGAAGGTCGGCACCACGCTCGGCAACGCCGGCGCGCTGGCCTACCAAGTGGCACCGCGCGGCGTCGACGTCATCCTCAATGCGGGGTACAAGCTGTTCCCCGACTCGAAGGCAGCTCGTGGCACTGGCGACCGGACCGTGAGCAAGTCCGAGGAGCCGTCTACCGAGAGCGTGGCGTTCGCGCACATCCTGCGCGGCGTGCACTGGTAGCGGGGACAGCCGGCTGCCCCGCACCGGGCACGGCCAGCCAGTCCTCGACCGTGCTCCTGGCCAACTGTGCCCACGGTCCGAGCCCGTCGAGCAGGGACGAGGCGTAGCTGGCAATCCGTAGGATCTGCCGCATGACGCGACGGGTCGGCATCATGGGCGGGACGTTCGACCCGATTCATCACGGGCACCTCGTGGCAGCCTCGGAGGTGTCGGCGCTGTTCGAACTGGACGAGGTCATCTTCGTCCCTACGGGCGAGCCGTGGCAGAAGCCCACCCGGCAGGTAAGCGCGCCCGAGCACCGCTACCTGATGACCGTGATCGCGACAGCGTCCAACCCGAGGTTCTGGGTCAGCCGCGTCGACATAGACCGCGCCGGCCCGACTTACACCGTCGACACGATCCGCGACATCTCGAAGGAGCGACCCGGCGCCGAGCTGTATTTCATCACCGGCGCCGACGCCCTGAGCCAGATCCTGTCCTGGAAGGCCCCCGAGGACGCGCTGCACCTGGCGCACTTCATCGGCGTCACCCGTCCGGGATACGAGCTGTCCGACGCGCACCTGCCGATCGACTCGGTGACATTGCTCGACGTCCCGGCGATGGCGATCTCGTCCAGTGACTGCCGAGCTCGGGTCGAGCACGGCCAGCCGGTCTGGTACCTCGTGCCCGACGGGGTGGTCCAGTACATCAACAAGCACAACCTCTATCGGGACGCCCCGTAAGCTCGGTGGTCGTGACCGCAACCGATACCGCCCGCGACCTCGCGCTCGTCGCGGGCCGAGCTGCGAGCAACAAGCTCGCTACCGACGTAGTCCTGATCGATGTCAGCGAGAGGCTGGCACTCACGGACGTGTTCGTGATCGCCACCGGCAACAACGAACGGCAGGTCGAGGCGATCGTCGACGAGGTCGAGGAGAAGCTGCGGCTGGCCGGCGTCAAGCCGCTGCGCCGAGAGGGACGCCGTGACGGCCGCTGGGTGCTGCTCGACTACGCCGAGATCGTGGTGCACGTCCAGCATGCGGAGGAGCGGGCGTTCTACGCCCTCGAACGGCTCTGGAGAGACTGCCCGTTCATCCCGTTCACCGCGGCCGCCGCACCCCAACCCGTAACGGACTCCGTCCAGTCATCCACCGAGGGTTGAGTGCGCGTCCTTCTGCTGCGGCATGGGCGGACGTCCTGGAACGCGGAGCGACGCTTCCAGGGCCAAGCGGACCCGCCGTTGGACGACGTCGGCCGCGCGCAGGCCTACGAGGTCGCAGCTCTGGTCGGTGCACTGCATCCCGAGGTCCTCGTCAGCTCCGATGCCGTTCGGGCGGTACAGACGGCGGAGCCGATCGGTGAGATGACGGGGCTCGAGGTGCTGGTCGACGCACGGTTGCGGGAGCGGTCGCTGGGCCACTGGGAGGGTCTGACCCGCGACGAGGTGGAGCAGCGCTATCCCGACGAGTACACCGACTGGATCGCCGGGCGTGACGTCAGCCGCCGCGGCGGAGAGACACGCAATCAGGTAGCGGCCCGGTCGCTGGCCGCGTTCACCGAGCTGCCCGACGTCGCTACTGCTGTCGTCGTCACGCACAGCGCCACGGCGATGGCACTGTGCTCGGCCCTGTTGGGGCTGCGGCAGGAGGTGCACGTCCTCGGGCCGCTGGCGAACTGCCACTGGTCAGAGCTGTGGGTCGAGCACCATGACGGGGCCGGGCCGCTGTGGAGACTGCGCGCGCACAACATCGGCGCTCCGGGGGCCGTCACACCGCTGCCGATGCGGCTCGCGGTGGCCAGCGACGACGCCCCGGACGCCGACGCATAACCGGCAAAAGGCGTGTTCGTTGAGCGGGCAAGCGTCGCGGCGCTAGACTCTGAGCGTGAGCAACCACCGACACCTGCTCCTTGCCGGGCCGCGCTGATCGAGTACCGATACCAGCGCGGCTGAGCCTCTGCGATCGCGCAGGGGCTCTTTCCGTATGTCACGGATGAAACTCGTCCACAACGCGTGGATCGCCAAGGGAGCAGCACAGAATGAACACCAGCGAGGACGCGCCCGTGGGGTTCGACGCGGCGTCGGATGAAGCGCCAGCCGCCGAACCGACAGCGACTGCGACGCCGAGCGCGGCCGACACACCCAGCGACATCCCGCCGCAGCGCTATACGGCCGCGCTGGCCGAGGAGATCGAGAGGTCCTGGCAGGACCGCTGGGAGCGCGAGGGCACATTCAACGCGCCCAACCCCGTCGGCGAGCTGTCCGACGGGTTCGACCGGATCGCGATCCGCTCGCACACCTACGTCCTGGACATGTTCCCGTATCCCTCTGGCGCCGGCCTGCACGTGGGGCACCCGCTGGGCTACATCGGTACCGACGTCTACGCGCGCTACCTGCGGATGCGCGGGGAGAACGTCCTGCACACCATGGGCTTCGACGCGTTCGGCCTGCCGGCCGAGCAGTATGCCGTGCAGACCGGGCAACATCCTGCGACCACCACCTACGCCAACATCGAGGTGTTCATTGCGCAGCTGCGCCGGCTGGGCATGGGCTACGACATGCGCCGCACGTTGGCCACAGCCGACCCGGAGTTCTACCGCTGGACACAGTGGATCTTCCTGCAGATCTTCAACGCCTGGTACGACAAGGACCTGAACCGCGCGCGCCCGATCGAGGAACTGGTCACGGAACTGTCGACGGCGGTGCGCGAGCCGGCCAAGGGCAGCAATCCTTTCGGGCGACCGTTCGCCGAGTTGGAAGTCGTCGAAAAGCGGCAGGTCATCGACAATCACCGGCTGGCCTATCGCGCCGAGTCGATGGTCAACTGGTGCCCGGGCTTGGGTACCGTGCTGGCGAATGAGGAAGTCACCGCCGACGGGCGCAGCGAGCGCGGCAACTTCCCGGTCTTCCGCAAGCCCTTGGCGCAATGGAACCTGCGCATCACCGCCTACGCCGACCGGCTGATCGACGACCTGGAGTTCATCGACTGGCCCGAGAAGGTGCGCACGATGCAGCGCAACTGGATCGGCCGCTCGACCGGTGCGCACATCGACTTCCCGTGCGACCCGGAATCGATCTCGGTGTTCACCACTCGCCCTGACACCATCTTCGGCGCGACGTACATCGTGCTGGCGCCCGAGCATCCGCTGGTCGACGCGTTGATACCGCCGTCGTGGCCCGACGGCACCAGGCAGTCCTGGACCAGGTCGTATGCCTCACCGGGGCTGGCGGTCGCCGGCTACCGCTCGCACGCCGCCGGCAAGTCCGACCAGGACCGCCAGATCGAGGGAAAGGCGAAGACCGGTGTGTTCACCGGTGCATTCGCCACCAATCCCGTTACCGGCGCTCAGTTGCCTGTCTTCATCGCCGACTACGTGTTGATGGGCTACGGCACCGGGGCGATCATGGCCGTCCCCGGGCAGGACGAGCGGGACTGGGAGTTCGCCGAACTGTTCGACCTGCCGATCGTGCGCACCGTCGAGCCGAACGCAGGCTTCGAAGGCAAGGCCTACACCGGCGAGGGACCCGCGATCAACTCCTCGATCGAGGGACTGAGCCTGGACGGGCTGGGCGTCACCGACGCCAAGGCGAAGACCGTCGAATGGCTGCAGGCCAACCACGCGGGCCGGGGATCGACGACATACCGACTGCGCGATTGGCTGTTCAGCCGGCAGCGGTACTGGGGTGAGCCGTTCCCCATCGTGTACGACGAGACCGGCCTGCCGATCGCGCTGCCGGCCGAGGTGCTGCCGGTGCGCCTGCCCGAGACCGACAACTTCTCGCCGAAGTCCTACCCCCCCGACGACGTCGACTCCGAACCGGAGCCACCGCTGGGTCGCCTGGACGACTGGGTCAGTGTCGAGCTGGACCTGGGGTACGGCCCGCGGACCTACCGCCGCGAGACCAGCACCATGCCCAACTGGGCCGGCTCGTGCTGGTACGAGTTGCGCTACCTGGACCCGCACAACAGCGAGAAGCTCGTCGACCCGGCGATCGAGCACTACTGGATGGGGCCGACGGCGCAACGCCCGATGGGCGGCGTCGAGTTGTACGTCGGCGGCGTCGAGCACGCCGTGCTGCACCTGCTGTACGCGCGGTTCTGGCACAAGGTGTTGTTCGACCTGGGTCACCTGTCCAGCTCCGAACCGTTCCACCGGCTGGTCAACCAGGGCATGTTGCAACTGCCGGCCTACACCAATGAGGACGGCTTCTACGTCGAGGCGGCCGAAGTGGTCGAGCGTGACGGCCACTTCTTCCACGGCGAGGTGCAGGTCAACCAGGAGTTCGGCAAGATCGGCAAAAGCCTGAAAAACGTCGTGACTCCCGACGACTACATCGCGCGCTTCGGCACGGACACCTTCCGGCTTTTCGAGATGTTCAGCGGGCCGTTGGAGCAGTCCCGGCCGTGGGACGCCAAGGCGATCGTGGGGCCGTACCGGCTGCTGCAGCGCATCTGGCGCACGGTCGTCGACGAGCAGACCGGCGCGGTGCAGGTCACCGAGTGCGCCGTCCCGGACGAGCTGAATCGGCTGCTGCACAAGACGATTGCCGCAGTCCGGGACGGCATGGACACGCTGCGGTTCAACACGTCGATCGCCCGGATCACCGAGCTGAACAACGCGATCACGCAGGCCTATCCCGAGGGTGGCACGCCGCGCGCGCTGGCCGAACCACTCGTGCTGATGCTGGCGCCGCTGGCCCCGCACGCGGCCGACGAGCTGTGGTCGCGGCTGGGCCACGAGTCGTCCCTCGCCTGGGTCGACTTCCCCGTCGCGGACGACGCACTGTTGGTCGACGCGACGATCGAGGTGCCCGTACAGGTCAACGGCAAGGTGCGGGCCGTGATCAACGTGGCCGCCGATTCCGACGCCGCGGCGCTGGAGGCCGCAGCGCGCGAGGATCCGAAGGTGGCGGCGGCGCTGGACGGTCGGGACACCAGACGGGTCGTGGCGGTGCCCGGTCGACTCGTCAATTTCGTCGTATAACGCTGTGGTCAACGCACACCGGGTGGCGGTCGTCACCGACTCCACAGCGTGGCTGCCCGATGGAATGACTGAGTCGTTGGGCGTGCGGGTGGTGCCGTTACGGGTCACGATCGGGGCGCGCACAGCCACCGATGGGGTCGACGTGACCGCCGACGAGGTCGCCACTGCACTTCGGGCCAAGGTGTCAGTGACGACGTCGCGCCCGGCACCCGCGCAGTTCGCGGACGTGTTCCAGAGCTGCCTGGACGCCGGGGCGCAGCGAGTGGTGTCGGTGCACCTGGCCTCGGCGCTGTCGGGCACCTGGGAGTCCGCCGCATTGGCCGCCCAGGACTTCGAGCACGGCGTGGTGCGGGTGGTGGATTCGCGCTCGACTGCGATGGCGTTGGGCTATGCGGTGATGGCGGCGGCGCAACGGGCCGCGCAGGGGGGCTCGGCGGCCGAGGTGCAGGGGGCTGCGACGGAAACGATCGACCGGACCCGCACGCTGTTCTACGTCGACAGCCTGGAGTACCTGCGTCGCGGCGGCCGGATCGGCGCCGCGGCCGCGTTGCTCGCGACGTCGCTGTCTGTGAAGCCGTTGCTGCAGATGGTCGAGGGACGGATCGTCCCGTTGGAGAAGGTGCGCACCTCGACGAAGGCGATAGCCCGGCTCGTGCAGCTGACGGCGGCCGGCGCGGGCGACGGCCCCGTTGACGCAGCGGTGCACCATCTGGCCGCGGCCGCCCGCGCGGAGCAGGTCGCTGCGGCGATGCGCGTGGCCATCCCACAGCTCGGTGAGTTGTACATCGCCGAGTTGGGACCGGTCGTCGGCGCGCACCTGGGCCCCGGTGTCATCGGCACCGTCGTCGTGCGTCGCTGAGTTGCGCGTGATCGATACGCAGCCGGACACGCTAGCGGGGGTGTGCCGACCGGACACGCACGATACGGGCCGACTGCGGACTGGGCAGGAGCGGCGCCCTGATGTCGCGTTGTCGTGATGCGTTGATGTACTGGTGTCCGTGACCACCGATCTGCGTCCTCTGCATCGCCGCTCGCTCGATGTCGCGGGCGCCGTCGTCGGCCGCGTCGAGGCGCTCGACCTGGTCCGTCCGTCGCCGTGTCTGGGGTGGGACCTGGGCGCCTTGCTCGGACACGCCATCGGACAGAATCACGGTTTCGCCGTGGCGGTCGAGGCACCCGGTGCGCCGCTGGGTGCTTTCGCGCCGCGGCCGGTGGCGCCCGATGAACTCGCCGAGGCCTGGCAGGTATCGGCCGACCGGGTGGCCGATGCCTTCGCCGCGGTGTCGCTCGACGATCACGTCCTGCTTGCCGAGTTCAGTGCACAGGTCCGCTTCCCGGTCTCGGCGGTCGTCGGGTTCCACCTGCTCGACACAGTCGTGCACACCTGGGACATCGCGACCGCTCTGGGCGAGCAGTTCCGGCCGGACGCTGAACTGGTGGCCGCGACCTTGGCGCAGGCGCAACGGATCCCGGACGGGCCGGACCGTGAGCGTCCCGGCGCGCCTTTCGCTCCGAGCGTCCCCATCGAGAGCGTCGACGACTGGGACCGCACGCTTGCCATCCTTGGCCGGCGATGACCGGGCGACCCGACGGTTTCGCGTACGACCTCATCGGTGGCGACGTGGTGATCACGCATCAGGGTTGGCGCGCGGGAACGTTGCGTGGTGCGGCCGCGGCCCAGTTCCTGACCGACGTCGAGATCGACGACCCGCAGGCGTTGATGGCGCGGGTCACCGGGCACTACAAGCATGGCAACGAGCGAGTCGCGAAGAACCACCCGCGCAACCGGGGTCGCTGACTCGTCGGCACGAGGCGCCCGGATCGGTCACCGGCAGCACAAAGCGCTCGGCCTGGACACGCTCGGCCACGAACATTGCGTCGCGCGACGTGCGGAGCCCGCCCGGGCGCGAGTGAGCGCCTCGATGGTCTCGGCGCGGGGTCTGCCGTCGTCAAGGCTGCCGTGGGTCGGGCCGGGAAGGGCGTCGACGTCGTCGTAGCCGCAGGCGACACCGGGTGGGGCCGGCTGGCTCAGCTCTTCGGATCCTGGTTGATCCAGAGGGTTGCGCCGGGGTACGGGTTGTCGTAATCGACCTCGCGGCGCAACGGGCCGGTGAATTGCCTACCCCGCCGAGTGACCAACCACATCGGCAGCACGAACACCAGCAGCAAAAAGCCGATGATGAACAGAATCGTCAGGAACACCATGACCACCCCGCGTTCTCGTCCGCCCGAAACTACACCCGCGTGAGCGGGACGGATAGCACACGCCACCGACCATTCGCGGCGGCGATCCACACCCTGGACTCTGTCCACAGATGACCCGGCGCGGCAGCGCGGGGCTGTGCTCGATACCTAACGTCGGGCAGGTGCGAGTCGGGGGACCATTCGGGCGAGCTGAACAGGCACGGGTCGCGCGCCGCGTCCGGGCGATCCTCGTCGACGCCGCCGACGCCGACGGAGCGGCTGATGGTGCCACCCGGCCGCAGCGCGTGGACGTGCTGCCCTGGCTGCCTGGCCACGATCTGGCGGACGCGCCGGCGGCGGTGCGCCCAGCCGTGGCATCGCCGCCTGCCTTGCCGGGCACGGAACCTGCCGACCGCCACGGGGGGTGGCTGTCCGGACTGACAGCTCGGCTGCCCATTCGGGTCGATCCTGGCTGGCGCGGCGCCCTGGGGATCGGCGTCGCCGTCCTGGTGGCCGCCCTCGTCACGGGCGGCTGGGTGCTGTCCGCCCGCCCGCACTCCGTCGGCGTCTCCGACACCACCGGCAACCCGGCCACGGTCACCTCGGCCGGCGCCTCGGCAACCGGCAGCTCGCTCCGGCCGGCTGCGCCGCGCGTCCCGGTTACTTCGGCGCCGGCCATGCTCGTCGTCGACGTTACGGGCAAGGTGCGCCACCCAGGGCTGTACCGGCTCCCCGCCGGATCCCGCGTCGACGACGCCGTCCAGGCAGCCGGCGGTGTGTTGCCTATTGTCGACCTGAGCACGGTGAACCTCGCGGCACACCTCACCGACGGCCAGCAGATAGCCGTGGGCATACCGGGCGCGCCCCCCGCTCCTGGTGGCCCCGCATCGACCGGCACCTCCGCCTCGGTTCCGGTCGACCTGAACACCGCCACGGTGGATCAGCTAGAGACGCTGCCGGGTGTCGGGCCGGTACTTGCCCAGCACATCCTGGACTGGCGGGTCGCCCACGGCCGGTTCGCGACGATCGACCAGCTGCGTGACGTGTCGGGCATCGGCGAGGTCAAGTTCGCTGCCCTGCGCGCCCGAGTGAGCGTCTGATGCCCGCACCGATCGCGACCGGGGCGCGCACGCGATCTCGTGCAGACACGCGCGTCGTGGCGGGCGCGTCTGCACAAGATCGTCCGGCCCTCGACCTTCGGCTGGCCACTGGCGCCACGGCGGGGTGGCTGGCGATCCTGCTTGCGCTCGGGCACGGGCCGCGGCAGGTGCTACTGGTCGCGATCATCGCGTTCGGGATCGGAGTCGCGGCGCTGACCGCCGCGCACCGTGGGGTCCGGGCTGCGCCTGCCGTGGCCCTCGTCGCATTCTGCGCCGCCCTGGTCCTGATCCCGCTCGCGGGACGCCTGGCGCACTACCGAGCCTCGCCGCTGCGACACCTGGCCGAGCAGCGGGCAACCGTGACCGCGCTGTTGACCATCACCGGGGACCCCCGCCCGCTCGCAGCACGCGGCCCGGCCGGTTCCTCGCGGGCGGCGCTCGAAGCCTCGGCCGAGGCGGTCGTGCTGGCCGGGCACCGTGTCCCGGCCGGCGGCAGCGTCCTGGTGCTCGGCACCGCGTCGCAATGGCGCGGCGTGCTGCCCGGCCAGCGCGTCCGCCTCGACGGGGCGGTGTTACCGCCGCTGGACTCGACGTCGATGTCGGTGACGTTGTTCGCGCGCGGGCCACCAGAACTCATCGGCCAGCCCCCGTGGTGGCAGCGCGGGGCGGGCGCCGTCCGCGCGTCACTGCGCCGAGCAGCGTCCGGGCTGCCCGACGACCCCCGCGGACTGCTGCCGGGTCTGGTCGACGGCGACACCGCCGGCCTCGACCCGGTACTGGCCGAGCACTTCCGGTTGGCCGGGCTGACTCACCTGGTGGCGGTCAGCGGGACAAACTGCTCGATCCTGGTCGGCTCGGTGCTGCTCGTGCTGCGCAGGTTCGGGGTGCGCCCGTGGGTCTGCGGCGCCGCCGGTGCGCTGGTGCTGGTCGTGTTCGTCGCGGTGGCCCGGCCGTCCCCGAGCGTGCTGCGGGCCGCACTGATGGCCAGCATCGCGCTGGCCGCATTGGCCGCCGGCCGTCCGCGCCAGGCCCTGCCGGCGCTGTCGGCTGCTGTCCTGGCATTGCTGCTCTGGGATCCCGAACTCGCACGCAACCCGGGCTTTACCATGTCGGTGCTGGCTACCGCGGCCCTGCTCGTGATTGCCCCGCCGTGGGCCGACGCACTGCGACGCCGCGGGATTCCCGCCGGCGCCGCCGAGGCGCTCGCAGTGGCTGCGGCTGCGCATCTGGTCACTGCCCCCGTCGTCGCGGCGATCTCCGGGCGGGTGAGTCTCGTAGCGATCCCGGCCAACGTTCTGGCTGAGCCGGTGGTGGCGCTCACCACCATCCTCGGCTTTGCCGCGGCCGTCATCTCACCATTCTGGCTCGCGCCGGGGGTGCTGCTCGCCGGGCTGGCCGGCTGGCCGTGCCGTTGGCTGGCGTGGGACGCGAACTTCTTCGGCGGACTGCACGGCGCGACTCTGGCGTGGCCGGGTGGGGTGCGCGGCGGGGTCGTGTTGCTGGCGCTCTGCGCGACGGGACTCCTCCTCGGCCGCCGCGCCGGGATACGGCGCTCGCTGGTGGCCGGTGGGCTGACGGCCGTCGCCGTGCTCATCCCGGTGCGCTCGGTCGCGTCGGGCTGGCCGGCCCCCGGCTGGATCTTCGTCGCGTGCGACGTCGGGCAGGGTGACTCCCTTGTCCTGGCCGCCGGTCCACACGCGGCCGTCGTGATCGACGCGGGGCCCGATCCGGTGGCAGTGGATCGCTGCCTGCACGACCTGGCAATCAGCCAGGTGCCGTTGTTGATCTTCAGCCACTATCACCTCGACCACGTGGGCGGCCTCCGCGGCGTTTTCCACGGCAGGCAGGTCGGCCGGGTGCTTACCGGGCCATTGCCAGATCCGCCATCCGGCGTGCAGTTGGTCCGGGACGTGTTGCGCACGCATGGACTGCACACGGCGACCCCGGCACCGGGGCAAGGCTTCGACGTCGGGCGGGTCCACCTGGACGTGCTCGCGCCCGCTGTCGCGTTCCACCACACCCGCTCGGACGCCAACAACTCGTCGCTGGTCCTGCGCGCGACGGTCGACGCAACGCGCATCATCTTGCCCGGTGACGCCGAACTGGCCGCACAACGATCCCTGCTCGACTCGCGGGTCGATCTGCGGGCGGAGGTTCTCAAGGTTCCGCATCACGGCTCGGCGTACTCCGATCGGGGTTTCCTCGCCGCCGTCCACGCCCAGCTGGGGGTGATCAGCGTGGGTGCACACAACGATTACGGGCATCCCTCGCCGTTGCTGCTGGCCGAGCTGGCCCGGCTCGGCGTGCCGGTCCGGCGCACCGACCGCGACGGTGACGTGGCGGTGGTCGATCGTGCCGGCTCGATCTCTACGGTGCTGCGCGGCACCCGGGCGAGCACAGTCGGATTGCGGCCGGTCTCCGGCCAATCGAGGCGAGCGACGTCCCGGAGGATCGGCGTCGACGCTCGCCTGCCCGGTGGCGTGTCCGGTGCCAATGCCAGGATGTGGCCATGCCCGCCCGTCCAGTCAGCGTCGACGACCTGCCCACCGAGTTGCCGGCCGTCATTTTGGTTGTCGGCGACGAAGAGTTGCTCATCGGGCGTGCCATCAGCGCGATCGCCGCCGCCGCACGTCGTCGCGACCCGATGATCGGCGATACCGAAACGGCCGGGGCCGAGATCGAGGGCCCGGAATTGCACGAGCTGGTGGGGCCGTCTCTGTTCGGCGACGCACGCCTGGTCGTCATCCGCTCCGCACAGGACGTCAAGGTGGCCGCGCTGGCGGTCCTGCTGCCCTACGTCGAGACACCCGCCGAAGGCACCACCATCGTGCTGCAGCACCTCGGCGCCGCTAAGGGCAAGGCACTGCTCGACGCGGCCCGCAAGGCGGGTGCTCTCGAGATCGGCTGCGCAAGGCTGACTCGTGCCGGTGAACGCATGGACTTCGTCCGGGCCGAGGTTCGCCGCGCGGGCGGGACGATCGGGCCGGACGCGGTCGCGGCGCTCGTCGATGCTGTCGGCAGCGACCTGCGTGAACTGGCGGCCGTCGCCGCGCAACTGGTCAGCGACTCAGGCGGCCAGGTCGACGTTGACCTGGTCCGGGCATATCACCGCGGCCGGGCCGAGGTCACCGGTTTCGCCGTGTCCGACCTCGCCATGGTCGGCAATGCCGGCGGGGCTCTTGAAGCGCTGCGCTTTGCGTTGTCCGTCGGCGTGCCTCAGGTCGTCATCGCCGATGCGCTCGCCGACGGCATCCGCACCATCGCACGGGTGGCTAGCGCGGGCCGGGGTGATCCGTTCTCGCTCGCGAAGGCCCTCGGCATGCCGCCGTGGAAGGTGAAGCGCGCGCAGGCGCAGTCGCGCGGCTGGAGCGAGCCTGGCGTGCGGCGGGCTCTTGGCGTCGTCGCGGACCTGAACGCCGACGTGAAGGGGGCCGCCGCCGACCCGGATTATGCCCTCGAGCGCGCAGTGCGGCAGCTGACCGAGGCGCGCGCCCAGCGCTGACCGGGACTGCGCAGCACGAAGCCCGCACGCCGATCACCAAGATCGGCCCGCGGGCTCACGGGTGGTGCTAGCGAACGCAGGTCAGAGAGCGTTGACGCGTTGCGCCATCGCCGACTTCTTGTTGGCTGCCTGGTTGGGGTGGATGACGCCCTTGCTGGCGGCCTTGTCGAGCTGGCGCGACGCGGCGGTGAACGCCACGGTCGCGGCCTCGCGATCGCCCTTGTCGGCGGTCTCGCGGAAGCTGCGCACCGCCGTCTTCAGCGCGGACTTGACGCGCTTGTTGCGCTGGCGGGCAGCCTCGTTGGTACGGATGCGCTTGATCTGCGACTTGATGTTTGCCACAAAGAACCTCGACGATCGCAACGTGATGGGATTGGACGCCCGCCAGACACCGGCAGACCGGCGAGCAGACAACCTCACAAGGTTACCAGCGTGCAGCGGGCGCCCCAAATTCCGCGCACCGGATCAGGGTGTCGCCGAACGTACCGTGACCAACTCGAACTTGGTGTAGAGGTAGGTTCGCACGCCGTCCTCCTGGCTGATGACCTCGGTCACGTCCTGGTCTGCGCTGTCCTCGACGCCGTACATCATCGCGAGCCCTTCGGCGAAATAGACCCCCGAGTCCACCGGCGCGATGTCGGTGAGCTGGACCGCCACATAGCGCTCGCCCAACGCAGTCATCAAGGTGCGCACCTCGTCGCTGTCGGCGTCGGCGGCCTTGAGGTAGACCCCCAGGACCTGCTGCCAGTCGTCCTCGCCGGGTGATGTGTTGACCAGGTCGCCCGGGCGGAGTTGGACGGCCGGGATGCGGTACTCGGTGGCTGCGCGTGTGTCAGTCATGCCCATATCCTTGCCGATCGGGTTGATGCCGCGCTCATGGGACCATGGGGAGACCGCCAAAGAGAGTGAGCCAGTGACCGCCCAGCTGATCCCCGCAGGCCACACCGACCCTGCCCGTATCCGCAACTTCTGCATCATCGCCCACATCGACCACGGCAAGTCGACCTTGGCCGACCGCATGCTGCAGGCCACCGGCGTGGTCGACGGCCGGCAGATGCGTGCCCAGTACCTCGACCGGATGGACATCGAGCGCGAGCGCGGCATCACGATCAAGGCGCAGAGCATCCGGATGCCGTGGACGTCACGCCACACCGGCGTCGATCACACCCTGCACATGATCGACACCCCTGGCCACGTCGACTTCACCTACGAGGTGAGCCGCAGTCTGGCCGCCTGCGAGGGGGCGGTCCTGCTTGTCGACGCGGCGCAGGGGATCGAGGCGCAGACGCTGGCGAACCTGTACCTGGCGCTGGAGAACGACCTGCAGATCATCCCGGTGCTGAACAAGATCGACCTCCCGGCGGCGCAGCCGGACCTCCACGCCGCCGAGCTCGCGCACGTCATCGGCTGCGATCCCGACGACGTCCTACGGGTCAGCGCCAAGACGGGGGAGGGCGTGGCGGACCTGCTCGACGTCATCTGTCGCGACATCCCGGCCCCGGTCGGCGTGGCCGACGCGCCGCCGCGTGCGATGATCTTCGACTCCGTCTACGACATCTACCGCGGCGTGATCACCTACATCCGCGTCATCGACGGGCACTTCACCCCGCGCGAACGCATCAAGATGATGTCGACCGGCGCCACCCACGAACTGCTCGAGATCGGGGTGATCTCGCCTGAGCCCAAGCCCACCGAAGGACTCGGCGTCGGCGAGGTCGGCTACCTGATCACCGGTGTCAAGGACGTCCGCCAGTCCCGGGTCGGCGACACAGTCACCGACTCGGCCAAGCCGGCCAAGCAGTCGCTCGGCGGCTACCGCGACCCGAAGCCGATGGTCTACTCCGGCTTGTATCCCCTCGACGGCTCGGACTATCCGCTGCTGCGCGACGCCCTCGACCGGCTGCAGCTCAACGATGCCGCGCTGGTGTACGAACCGGAGACCAGTGCCGCTCTGGGCTTCGGTTTCCGGTGTGGGTTCCTGGGTCTGCTGCACCTGGAGATCACCCGTGACCGCCTCGAGCGCGAGTTCGACCTCGACCTCATCAGCACCGCGCCCAACGTGGTGTACCGGGTGATGCTGGAGGACGGTGCCGAACACATCGTCACCAACCCGTCGGACTGGCCGGCCGGGATGAAGATCGCCGAGACGTACGAGCCGATCGTGAAGGCGATGATCCTCGCGCCGAGCGAGTACATCGGCGCCATCATGGAGCTATGCCAAAGCCGGCGCGGGGAGCTGCTCGGCATGGACTACCTCTCCGAGACCCGCGTCGAGCTGCGGTACACCCTGCCCATGGGCGAGATCATGTTCGACTTCTTCGACGCCCTCAAGAGCCGCACCAAGGGCTACGCGAGCCTGGACTACGAGGAGGCCGGCGAGCAGGTCTCCGACCTGGTCAAGGTGGACATCCTGCTGCAGGGCGAGGCCGTGGACGCGTTCAGCTCGATCGTGCACCGCGACAACTCCAGCGCCTACGGCAACCGGATGACGGGCAAGCTCCGCCAGCTCATCCCGCGCCAGCAGTTCGAGGTGCCCATCCAGGCCGCGATCGGGGCCAAGATCATCAGCCGCGAGAACATCCGGGCCATCCGCAAGGACGTGCTGGCCAAGTGCTACGGCGGCGACATCAGCCGCAAGCGCAAGCTGCTGGAGAAGCAGAAGGAGGGCAAGAAGCGGATGAAGACCATCGGCCGCGTCGAGGTCCCCCAGGAGGCCTTCGTGGCCGCGCTGTCCTCCGAGGCCGCGGGCGACAAGCCCAAGAAGTAGAGCGCGCCGCGTCGCCGGGGGCCCCGTGTGGTTCCCTGGCCGACATGAGTGCGCTGCTCGACGCCCTGGCCGTCCCGATCGTCGGCGCTCCCATGGCGGGTGGTCCGAGCACGGTGGAGCTCGCGGTCGCCGTCTCCCGGGCCGGCGGCCTCGGGATGCTGGCCGGGGCGAACCTCGCCCCGGAGGTCCTCGCGGCCCGGGTCACGGCGACACGGGAGGCGCTGGGGGACGAGCCGTTCGGGGTCAACGTGTTCCTCCCGACGGCGGAGCCCGACCCGGTACCCGACCTGGGCCCGCACCTGGCGGCCCTCGACCGGTGGGCCCGGCTTCTCGGGGTGGACCGCGGGGCCCCGACCTGGGACGACGACGGCTGGCGCGCGAAGGTCGACCTGCTCGTGGCGGACCCCGTC
>JALYVG010000099.1 GCA_030853345.1 Actinomycetota bacterium
TGGCCGTCCGGTAGCGGGCGAATGAACCATAATCGAGTCATGCTGACCGATTCGGATCTTGTCGCGTTCGTGGGCTCGACCGACTTGGCGCGGTCGCGGGCCTTCTACAGTGATGTCCTCGGACTGCACTGCACGGACGAGAATCCGTACGCCTGCGTCTTCGACTCGAACGGGACGATGTTGCGGGTCACCGCGGTCGCTGAGTTGCCGCCCGTGCCGCAGACCGTCCTGGGCTGGCACGTCGGCGAGATCGCCGTGTCGATCGATGCGCTCGTGTCCCGGGGCGTCACGTTCATGCGACCCGACGGGATCGATCAGGACGATCGCGGAATCTGGACCACGCCCAGCGGCGAGCAGGTTGCCTGGTTCACCGACCCCGACGGGAACACACTCTCTTTGACCCAATTCTCTGGCGCGTAACGTCATAAGGTGACCTTCTCCCAGCGTCCCCGTGTGGGCCACATCCAGTTCTTGAACTGTCTGCCGATCTACTGGGGCCTCGTCCGTTCCGGGGCGTTGCTCGACGTCGAACTCACGAAGGACACGCCGGACCGGCTCAACGACATGCTGGTGGCAGGTGACCTCGACATCGGGCCGATCTCGCTGGTCGAGTACCTGCGCCACTCCGACGATCTGGTGCTGTTGCCCGACCTGGCCGTCGGCTCGGACGGGCCGGTGCTCTCGGTGAACCTGGTCAGCCAGGTGCCACTGGACGCGTTGGACGGTTGCCGGGTCGCGTTGGGTTCCACCTCCCGAACGTCGGTGCTGCTGGCCCGGATGTGGTTGGCGGAGGTGCACGGCGTGACGCCGGCCTACTTCCAGTGCCCGCCCGACTTGACGACGATGCTGCTCGAGGCCGACGCCGCCGTGCTGATCGGTGACAACGCGCTGCGGGCCACCTACGACGCGCCGCGCCGCGGGCTGGACGTGTACGACCTCGGCCAGGTGTGGCGGGACTGGACCGGCCTGCCGATGGTGTTCGCGGTGTGGGCCGTGCGCCGTGATTACGCCGAGGCGAACCCGGGCCTGGTCAAGGACGTGCACAACGCGTTCGTGCGCAGCCGTGACGACGCCCTCGCCCACGTCGACGAGGTCGCCACCCAAGCCGCGCGCTGGGAGGTGTTCGACACCGCCACCCTGGCCACCTACTTCCGCACGCTCGACTTCTCGCTCGGACCGCGCCAACTCGACGGACTCGTCGAGTTCGCCCGCCGCGCGGTGGCCGTCGGGGCGGTGCCCACTTCCGTGACGCCGGCGTTCGCCGCAGTCTGAGCCGACGGTGCCGGGATCGCTGCAGGCCGACTGCGCCCGTTGCTTCGGGTTCTGTTGCGTCGTGCCGGCCTTCTCCGCATCGGTCGACTTCGCCATCGACAAGGCCGCGGGGCAGCCCTGCCCCAATCTGGCGCCGGACTCGCGCTGCAGCATCCACAGTGAGCTACGGCCACGCGGCTTCCGAGGCTGCACGGTGTACGACTGCTTCGGCGCCGGCCAGCAGGTCGCGCAGGTGACCTTCGGTGGGCGGGACTGGCGTTCCCATCCGGGGACGGCCGGCCAGATGTTCGCGGTGTTCCCGATCATGCGACACCTGCACGAGCTGCTCTGGTATCTGGTTGCGGCGCTGGCATTGCCCGCAGCCCGTCCGCTCGAACAGGAGTTGCGTCACGCTGCGACCGGCACGGAACTGCTTACGCGGCAGTCGGCGGACGAGCTCACCCAGCTCGACGTCGATCATCACCGCGCCGAGATCAACGGATTGTTGGTGAGCGCGAGTGAGTTGGCGCGGGCTGCTGTCCCTGGGCCCAGGCCCGACTATCGCGGGGCCGACCTGATCGCGGCCGGGATGGCAGATGCCGACCTTCGCGGCGCCAATCTCCGGGGAGCGCGGCTGATCGGAGCGCAGCTGCGGCGGGCCGATCTCGGCCTGGCCGACCTCACCGGCGCCGATCTGAGGGACACCGATCTGCGCGGCGCCGACCTCGCCGAGAGCCTGTTCCTGACCCAGGCGCAACTTGACTCAGCGCTGGGCGACGCCGACACGAGACTGCCCGCTGCGCTCAGCCGCCCAGCCCACTGGTCCTAGCGCTCGGCCAAAGGTCCCACCTTGGCCGCCGAGCAGGGCGACACGCCGGGTGGCACCCTGCTGCGGGGCCAAGACGCTGCGGTCGCGGGCGGGGCAGACTGGCCGGGTGGCCGACAAGCGCAGCGCGGGGATCCTGCTCTACCGCCGCAGCGGGCCGTCCGTGGAGATCCTCCTGGGCCATATGGGCGGTCCGTTCTGGGCCAGACGCGATACCGGCGGCTGGTCAATCCCCAAGGGCGGGTACGAACCCGACGAGCAACCCGAAGCAGCGGCCCGTCGCGAGTTCCACGAAGAGCTCGGCCTGCCCGTACCCGCCGGCGATCTCGTCGACTTGGGTGACGTCCGGCTGAGCTCGGGCAAGGTCGTGACCGTGTTCGCGGTCGAAGCTGACTTCGACCCAGCCGACATGGTGCCTGGAACGTTCGACCTGGAGTGGCCGGAGGGCTCCGGGCGGATCGAGCAGTTCCCCGAGCTCGATCGAGCCGAGTGGTTCGAACTCGACCAGGCGCGCAGAAAGATCGTGGCCGGGCAGCGGCCCTTCCTCGATCGCCTGCTGGAGCAGATCGCGCAGATCGAGCACCTCGACGACTAGGCGCAGATCGCGCAGATCGAGCACCTCGACGACATGCGCAGCGACTACTCGCCGGTCTGACCGTCGATCCGCTCGCGGATCAGGTCGGCGTGGCCGTTGTGCCGGGCGTACTCCCCGACGAGCTTGTGCAGATTCCAGCGGACGCTGCGGCCGTTGCCGGCACAGACGGCTGCGAGGTCGATGTGGTGCTCGATCCGCTCATCGGCGAGCTGCTTCTCCTTCTGCCACGCGGTCATCGACTCGGCCAGCATGGACACGTCGGCGTCCATGTCCCAATCCGGTCCATCGTCGGTGTACTCGCCCCACACCCACTCCAGGTCGGCCTTCGGCCCCAGCGCCCACACGCCGTACACGCGCTCCATCTCGGTGACGTGCCGCACCAGGCCGAGCAGTGACAGGACCGACGGCGGCGCAGCACGGTCGACGAGCTGGGCGGCGCCGAGGCCGGCGCACTTGGCTTCGAGCGCGTTGCGATGAAAGGCAAGCCAGCCAAGCAGAATGCTGCGCTCGTCGCCGTCGCGAGGTTCCGGCACTCGACCTGAGTCGGTCACCTGGACTCCCTTTGACGGACCAGCACGACCGACGCGCCGACGCGTTCGGCCCCGATCTGTTCGAGCAGCCTGACTGACGCGGTGTTTGTTGCGTCGACCTCGGCCGAGACCTGGGTGAAACCCCGGTCGTGCAAGGCAGCGAACGCGGCGGCGAGAAGCGCCCGAGCCAGCCCCCGGCGGCGATAGCCAGACGAGACGCCAATCAGGCCGAGGCGCGGACGGCGCGGCAGAACCGCGATGCGCACGAGCCCCGCGAACGCCGGACCCGCATCGTCGAGTGCCACGAGATAGGTCGCTGGGTCGAAGTATCGCTCGTCAAAGGAACGCTCGCGGAACTCCTGCGGGTCGTTGAGCCAGCCGTCGCTGCCCGGAACGTCCGCGCGCAGGGTGTCGTCGAGCAGACGCAACTCAGTCTCGTCCACCGCGTCGGCGGCGAGCATGACCATCCCGTCCGGCAACCGCGAATCGACGAGACCGCTCACACCTGGATCCACCGGGATCACGTAGTCGATCTCCCGACGAGCCGTCTGGAAACCGAAGCGGCGCCAGCTCGCGAGGGTGGCCCCGTCGCTCTCGTCCACGACCGTGTGCAGGTCGCAATCCAAGTCCTTGATCATCACTGCTGCCAACGGCGCCCAGGCGGCGTCGTCCCACGCGTCGATGGAGACGAACCACCGCCCGTCCGGGCGGCACATCGCGTGCGCACTGGCGATCGTGTCGGCCCCGCGCACGAGGTTCCAGACCGCGCTGCGCGATACGCGGGTGACGTATTCACCGGGCTCGCTCAACGAGCCTGACATGCGGGCGGCGGCGGTGATGAGCGCGTCGGAGTTACTGATCAACGTCGCCCGGTTTGTCGTGGTCGGCGTCCTTCTCATGTGGGCCGGGGATCTCAGTGGTCCCCTCGACCGCCGTTCCCGTGTAAAGGCCGTCGTCGGGATCGAAGTCCAGCTTCGACCGGTCGAGGTACTCCGGCTCGGCCGTCTCGCCCCGCCGGGGCTGGGAGTTGTCCTGCTCCTGTCCGCCGTCCATGCCGTCTCCGTTCGTCGAGGTCCCCTGACTCTCAACCTAGGCACGCTGAGCGAACCGTCAACCGGGGGCAACGCCGGCGGGGCAGCCGGCGGATGTCCGAGTTCGGCATTTCCGCTGCGACCCGCGCGACTGCATGCTCAGGCCTCGCCGACTACCTCCAGCACGTCGGCCGAGCGGAAGCTCACCGCGGCCTCGGGTGGGGTCGAGGCGTTGGCGGCCATCGCGCGGGCGGCCTCCTCGGACTCCATGAGGACCAGGCTGACTCCCCGCTTCCCGTCGGTCGCCCACGTCCCGCGCACGAAGCCGGGCACGGTCTTCACGAATTCGATGAGCTGCTCGAGCTCCGGCTGCTGGTCAGCCTCACGGCCATCCTTCATGTCCACGTGGAACAGCACAGCATGCATGTCGACCTCCTCCAAAATCGTCGTTGTCCCTGCGACGTTAGGGCCGGACAAGGCGAGCCGGAAGGGTGGCAACCTGCGACTGGGCCGGGGTGCTGGCACGACCTGCCGCGACCAACTCGAAAGCGGTAGTCCTACTGCGTGCCGGCCACGCCGATCAGGTTGCCCTCGGGGTCGGTGAAATGGCCGACCACCAAACCAGTGGGTGCCCTCGCCGGTCCGAGCACGCGCGTCCCACCGAGGCTTTCCGCCTTCTGCAGCGCCGCCTCGACGTCCGGAACGCCGACGTAGAAGATCGTCCGGCTGGCAAATCCGGCGCCCCCGCCGATCCCCCCAGGAATCCCGGTGCCGTCGTTGGTCGTGTTGCCGCCGACGAACCCGTAGTTCGACGGCTCGGAGACCTCGTCCGACACCAACCCGCTCGTGTCGTACTCCCACCCGAACAGGTCGCCGTAGTAGGTGCGCAACCGCTGCGGATCCTGACCGATGATCTCGAAGTGCACGACTGGAAGGCCCATCTCAGTCCTTTCCCGGGCGGGGGCGGCCACCTCATCATGCCGAACTGCGACCGTATTCATCTCCGACGGGCAACGCTCAGTCCGAGATGATGGGGAAATGACGCAGAACGACGCGGTGCCGAGCCTCATCGAATGGGCGGGCGGTCCGCCGGCGATCACCGGCTTGATCAACGCCTTCTACGACCGGGTCGAACGAGACGACGTGCTCAGCCCGTTCTTTCCGGGGGGCGTGAGCAAGCAGCACCGCGAGCACGTCAGTCTGTGGTGGATCGAGGTCTTCGGCGGCCCTACCGATTACACCGATCGGCTCGGCGGATACGAGACGATGTTGGCCCACCACCGTGGGCTGAGCATCACCCCCGAGCAGCGGCTGCGATTCGCGACGACCATGAGCCAAGCTGCCGATGACGCCGACCTGCCTGCCGATCCGGAGTTCCGCGCCGCGCTCGTCGGGTATCTGGAGTGGGGCACCCGCCTGGCGTTGGCCAACTCCCAACCCGACGCCGAGCCCTTCGCGCACGCCCCCGTCCCGCGCTGGGGCTGGGGCGTGGCGCCGCCCTTCAGCCCGGGAACCAGTGATGAGACGATCATGTAAGAATCGATGGGCGCAGTGCTGCTGGGATTGGACGTTGGGCTCCATGACTGATTCGAACGTCGACCGCATTCGGTACGCGGTCCTGAGAGTCGAGGGCCTGCTCTCGGAGCTCGATGGCTCCGTCCCTGTCGAGGTGTGGACCGAGCCTCCGCCCGAACCGGTCGGTGCGTCTCGTCCCGCGGAGTTGGACGACCGACCCCGGTCACCTGCCGCGTCAGGCGAAGCCGATCCGCTCCGTGCGCGGGCTGAGGCCGCCGCGCTTCGCGTTGCCGCGGCCGCCGACGTCGCGCAGACCCTGGCCGTGGCCCGCCAGGTGGCCGACCGACTCCTCGAGGACGAGCGCCGCGAAGCCGAGGCCCTCGTGGCCGCAGCCGAGCTAGTCGCCCAAGACCTGCACGCCGAGAAGCGCAAGACGGCGGCGGCGATGGTGAACTCGGCCCGCGAGGTCGCCGAGCAACTGCAGGACGAGGACCGGCAGGTCGCGCATGCGATGGTGGCCGAAGCCAGAGATGTCGCCGAGGAATTGCACGCCGAGAAACAACGCACCGCCGCAGCCATGGTGAGCGAGGCCGAGGATGCCGCGCAGCTTGACGGTCCAGCGTCCGCCCCATGAGGATCACGCGCCCCAGACCGCCGGCGTGACCAGCAGGACGATGATCATCCAAGGGTCGGCTGCCGGCCCCATGTAGCGCCGCGGCAGCACTCGGCCGTCGTGTCGAGCCCGGCCGAATCGGTTGGGCTACTGGCCGACGTGGCTTCCGCCGCTGGCCCGCTTGCTCTTCACCTTGTCGACCGCGTCGGCAATCTTCTTGCGGTTCTCCGGCTTGCTGGCCTCCCGCTGAACGACTTGGACGAGCTTGGCGACCACGCCGATCTTCAAAGCCTTGCTGATCAGACTCATGGGTTTCTCCTTGTCCGCGCTGTGCGGAGCGTCTCAGGACGCTCCGTCTCAGTGTGCTCTGCGAGCGTCGTGAGGACGGTTCCCAACGGCGAGCGCGATATCACCTCATGGTCGCAGGCATAGCCGAGCGGGGATGCCCCCCGGGGGTGGATCACCGGGCGGGGTGGCGGTGGCCGAAGGGGTCCTGGCCGTGTCGCCGGTTGTCGGCGGCGGGTGAAAGAGTAGGGGCGTGCTGGCCCCGGTAGTTCTGGCGGTGGACGGGAACTCACTCGTACACCGCAGCTTCCACGCGCAGGCGCATACCGGCCAGCTGTGCTGGGCGGTCCGCGGACTGCTCACCCAGCTGGTGGCGGCGGTCGAGCGCATTCGCCCGAACCTGGTGGTCGTCGGGTTCGATGACGCGTCCCGCTCGCTGCGCCGCGAGACCTGGCCCAGCTACAAGGCGCACCGCATCGAGAAACTCGACACCCTCGTCGAGCAGCTCACCCAAGCCGCGCAGGCGATGCGCGAGCTCGGCGTCGCTGTGGTGATTCCGGACGGACTCGAGGCCGACGACGTGCTGGCTTCGGCGGTCGCGTTCTCACGGCGGGTGAGCGCCCGCACGGTCATCGTCACCTCGGATCGGGACGCATTTGCCTTGATCGACGAGCACACCCACGTGCTACGCATCATCAACGGCGGGGTCGATGCGTCCCCCTTGATGAATGCCGAACGGTTGACCGCGCTGCTCGGGATCGCAGCGGCGCAGTACCGCGACTTCGCCGCGCTGCGCGGCGATCCGTCCGACAACCTCCCGGGTGTGCGCGGCATCGGTCGCCATCATGCCGTCCGGGTGCTCACCGAGTTCGGCAGTGCGCGCGCGGCGTTCGACGACCTCGACGCGGTGCGCAGCAAACTTGGCCCGGGTGTCGCGACCCGTCTCGCCCATCCTGACGCACGGACAGCCTGGGAGTTGAACTGTCGGGTCATGACGATGCACGACGACGTGGCACTCGATCTCGACCTCTCGTCCGGGGCGGGCGTGCTGCCGCTGCGGGCCGAGGCGGTTGTCGCGGTGTTCCGCGCCCAGAACCTAATGTGGTCCACCGGGCAGGCCGTCCGGACCCTGGCCGACGCGGAGCACGTCGAGGCCGACCCGCCGCCGTCCGTCCTGCCGTCGTGGGCGCTCGGCTGGTCCGCAGGCGGCTCGCCCGCGCGACTGCCCAGGCTCGCCCCGCGCCGTCCGGCCGCCGAGCAGTTGTCGCTGTTCGATGCTTAGTGCAGCATTCGGTGCGCCAGCGAGCAGGCGGTCATGGTCGCCGGTGCTCGAGCTTGCTCCAGCGCTGACTCGACGCGGTCGGTGACGAAGGGGAAGCTCGTGCCGCCTGGCATGCGCAGCGGTTCGCGGGGGTGGCAGGACCGCGACCGGAGGGAAGCTGGTACAAAACCGGGTGCGCGCGCAGCCGGCAGTTCGTAGGCTGGAGCCAGTGACGACCACCACGGCGCCGGATGCGGGGACGCGCTCGGCAGACAGAACCGGATGGGCAGCGCTGCTGGTGGTCTGGCTGGTCTGGGGCTCGACGTACCTGGCAATCAGGGTGGGCGTGCGGACGATGCCGCCCTTCACGCTTGCCGCGATCCGCTACCTGGTCGCCGGTGCGATCATGCTCCCGCTCGGCTGGTTCTCCGGGACGGCAGAGCAGCGGGTGACAGACCGCCCCGGCAAGCGGCAATGGGCCGCCATGCTGCTGCTCGGCGCGATGCTGCCCGCGGCGGGCAACGGGGTCGTCTCGTGGGCCGAGGTCACGCTGTCCTCGGGAATCGCCGCGCTGCTCATCGGCACCGTCCCCATCTGGATGGTCCTGGCCGACGGCGTCCTTTCCAGGAAGATGCCCGGTCTGGCGCGCTGGCTCGCGCTCGGCGTCGGACTGGCAGGCGTCGTCGTGCTCAGCGGCGGCGGAAGCGGGCCAGTCGCCGCATTCGCCATCGTCGCCGCCCTGCTGGCCGCGGTCAGCTGGGGGGTGGGCTCGGCCCTGCAGACCCGGCTGCCCGTCCCGAAGCGGCCGCTACTGATGAGTGGCATGGAGTTGCTCTGCGGCGGACTCGTCCTCACTGTCGTCGCGGCCGGTCGCGGCGAGCTGACCTTCGCGCTCGACCACGTCAGCGCCGAGTCCTGGTGGGCCCTGCTGTACCTGATTGGGCCGGGCTCGCTGCTGGCCATGACCTGCTACGTCTACGCGCTCGACCGGTTGCCGGCGACGACCGTGTCGACCTATGCGTTCGTGAACCCCGTCGTCGCTGTACTGCTCGGCCTGGTGATTCTCGGCGAGCACATCACCACCGGCCAGGCAGTGGGCGGCGGCTTGGTGGTGATGGCTGTCGCCGGTCTGCTGGTCGCCCCGCGCCGCCGACTACCCTCACCACCATGACGCGTGCCATCGCTGACCTGCTCGACCATGCCGCCGACGGGGGCCGAATCACGCCGGACGAGGCGCTGCTGCTCTACACCGACGCCCCGCTGCACGCACTGGGCCAGGCGGCCGACGCCGTCCGTCGCCGCCGCTACCCCGATAACATCGCGACCTACATCATCGACCGCAACATCAACTACACCAACGTCTGCGTCACCGCGTGCAAGTTCTGCGCGTTCTACCGCGCGCCGGGCCACGCCCAGGGCTGGACGCACGACCTCGAAGAGATCCTGCGCCGCTGCGGCGAGGCGGTCGACCTCGGCGCCACCCAGATCATGCTGCAGGGCGGGCACTCCCCGGAGTTGGGCATGGAGTGGTACGAGCGCACGTTCGGCGCGATCAAGAGCACGTACCCGCAACTCACCCTGCACTCGCTCGGTGCATCGGAGGTTGTGCACATCAGCAGGACCTCGCAGCTGCCCTATGTCGACGTGATCAGCAGACTGAAGGCAGCCGGCCTGGACTCCTTCGCGGGGGCCGGCGCCGAGATTTTGGTCAAGCGCCCGCGCACTGTGATCGCCCCGCTGAAGGAGACTGGCGAGATCTGGCTCGAGGTCATGGAGACCGCGCACGGCCTTGGCCTGGAATCCACCGCGACGTTCATGATGGGCACCGGCGAGACCAATGCCGAGCGCATCGAGCACCTGCGCATGATCCGCGACGTGCAGGACCGTACCGGCGGTTTCCGCTCGTTCATCCCGTGGACGTATCAGCCCGAGAACAACCACCTCAAGGGCCGAACTCAGGCGACGAGCCTGGAGTACCTGCGGATGATCGCGGTGGCGCGGCTGTTCTTCGACAACGTCAATCACCTGCAGGGCTCCTGGCTGACCACCGGCAAGGACGTCGGGCAGCTGACCCTGCATTACGGCGCCGACGACCTGGGCTCGGTGATGCTCGAAGAGAACGTCGTGTCCTCCGCCGGCGCGAAACACCGATCCAACCGCACCGAACTCATCGACCTGATCCGCGGTGCCGGGCGCATCCCGGCGCAGCGCGACACGCTCTACCGGCACATCTGCGTGCATGATGATCCCGCCAACGATCCGGTCGACGAGCGCGTGCACTCGCACTTCGCCTCGACGGCGCTGACGCTGCTGCCGGTCACCGCAGCCGTGTGACGCCGGGTCGGGCGGCGACGGGGCACTACTGTCGCGATCGTGTCATTGGTCGTGGCCGTTCCCTTCGGTGTCGCCTCGGCGATCGCGTACGGCGCGGCCACGGCCGTGCAGCATCAGGCGGCGCACACCGGCACCGGTCAGGCCGATGCCCGCAAGCTGGTACGGCTGCTGCGTGATCCACGCTGGCTGCTCTCGATAGGCGGTGACCTGGTCGGCCTGGTCTTCCAGGTGATCGCGCTGGCCACCGGCCCGGTCGTGCTCATCCAGCCCTTGCTGGTGCTCACCTTGCCGGTGTCGTTGTTCGTGGGTTACCTGCTGGGCGGCCCCACGCCGCGCGGCGGTGACTACCTGGCCTGCTTGTCGATAATCGGGGGGCTGGCCGTCTTCTTCGTCGTGCTCGGTAGTCCCGGCACGGGTCACGTCCCGAACCCGCGGGCCGTCGCGGCCACCGTGGTCATCGCGCTGCTGGCCGGTGGCTCGCTGTGTGCGCTGGTCAGCCGGCAGGGTGCGGCGGTACGGGCCGGCGTGTACGGCGGGGTGGCCGGTGCCTGGTTCGGGACAGTGGGCGTGCTGCTCAACGCCGCAGCCACGCAGTTCACCGGTCACGGGCTGCACGGCCTGCTGCAGACCGCGGGCCTGGTTACCCTGCTCGGGCTGGCGGTGATCGGTGCGCTCGGCATGACGCTGACGCAGATCTCGTTCCAGGTCGGTGCGTTGGCCGCCAGCTTCCCGGCGAACAAATCCGCCGATCCGGTAGCCGCGGTGGTGCTCGGTGGGCTGCTGCTGCACGAGCACGTCCCGACCGGGGCCGGCCATCTTGCGGCCTACCTGCTCTGCCTGGGTGCCATCGTCGTGGGTGCCGTTCGGCTGGCCGCTCGAGCCCCCGTGGCGACTGCGGAGAAGGCCGCCACCGATCGCGAAGCGCGCTAGGTCGCGATCGGAACGCGCTGGGTCGGGCACAATGGCGCCTGATGAGAACCCGAGCGACGCGCGCCCAGCGAGCAGTCACTATCCGGCGGCGAAGCGATGCGTAGAGCCACGCTGGCCAAGCAACCGCACGAGGTCGCCGCGATGTTCGACGGCGTGGCGCGCCGATACGACCTCACCAACACCGTCTTGTCGCTGGGGCAGGACAGACGTTGGCGCCGGCGCACCCGGCAGTGCCTCGAGCTCGAGGAGGGCCAGCGGGTACTTGATCTTGCCGCCGGCACCGGCGTGTCCACCGCGGAGCTGCGCCGCTCCGGAGCCCAGGCCATCGGCTGCGACTTTTCGCTGGGCATGTTGCAAGCCGGCCGGACCAACAAGCGGCGCAGGCGGGTGCCGTTCGTCGCCGGCGACGCGCTGCATCTGCCCTTCGCCGACGCCGCCTTCGACGCCGCGACGATCTCGTTCGGGCTGCGCAACGTCTCCGACGTCCCGACCGCCCTCGGTGAGATGGCGCGGGTCGTGCGACCGGGCGGCCGGTTGGTCATCTGCGAGTTCAGCAGCCCGGTGTGGCCGCCGTTCCGCTTCGTCTACTTGAAGTATCTGATGCGCGCGCTGCCGTGGATCGCCCGCCGGGTTGCCTCCAACCCGGAGGCCTACGTCTATCTCGCCGAGTCGATCCGGGTCTGGCCACCGCAGCAGGATCTGGCCAGGCTGATCGTCGACGCCGGCTGGGGCGATGTGCGCTTCCGCAATCTCAGCGGCGGAATCGTCGCGCTGCACCTCGCCGAGCGCGCCGCGGGTTAACCCGCACCGTCGTTGGGTACTCGCAACGTGGCTAGCTCGTGCCAAGCGGTCGATCGGCCGCTTTCGACGCAGATTGAAGGAGTACCGGATGAGCATGGACGACGACGATGTCACACCGTCCGACGGCGGCACGCTTGATCTCCCCACCGGTGGTGACGCGGGTGCAGATGGCGGTGCGGACAGTGACGGCGGCGCTGATGGCGGCGCGGGTGGCTCGGGCACGGACGGCGGTGCGGGGGACGCAGGCGCAGACGGCGGCGCGGGCGGCTCGGGCACGGACGGCGGCGCGGGCGATTCTGGCGCAGGCGCCGGTGACTCTGGCGCTGACGGTAGTGCCGATGACGCGGGAGCGGACGGCGGGGCTTCCTCCTAAGCGATGACCTCGCCTACTGGTGCAGGCGGCTCAGCGCTCGCGCGCTGTGTCGCCTGCAGCCGCGAGGATTTCGCCGCCGAGCACTGGGGGCGGGCGCCGTTGCTGACCCGGGCGGCAGAACTGGGCGACGAGTTCGACGATCTTCTCGATGCCGATGCCGTTGACGAACTTCTGTCGCGGCGCGGTTTGCGCACCCCGTTCCTGCGGATGGCCAAGGACGGCAATGTGCTGCCCGCCGCGACGTTCACCCGCGGCGGAGGCGCGGGGGCGAGTATCAACGACCAGGCGGCCGACGACAGAGTGCTGGCGTTGATCGCCGACGGCGCCACGCTCGTGTTGCAGGCACTGCATCGCACCTGGCCACCCTTGGTGGTATTCGCGGCGCAATTGGCCGACGAGCTCGGCCACCCGGTGCAGATCAACGCCTACATCACTCCGCCGCAGAACCAGGGCTTCGCGCCGCATTACGACGTCCACGACGTGTTCGTCCTGCAGGTGGCCGGGCTCAAGCATTGGACGCTGCACAGCCCGGTGGTCGTTGACCCGTTGGCCGACCAGCCGTGGGAGTCCCGCCGCGCCGAGGTCGCTGCGCGGGCGCAGGAGCCGCCGCTGATCGACACGGTCCTCGCGCCGGGCGACGCGCTGTACCTGCCGCGCGGCACGATCCACTCCGCACAGGCGCAGGGCGAGACGTCCATCCACCTCACCGTCGGTGTGCACCCGATCACCCGGTACCAGCTGGTGCGCCATCTGCTCGACGCCGCCCAGTCGGACCCCGAGCTGCGCTCCTCGCTTCCGCTCGGCACCGACCTCGCCGATCCCGATGTCCTGGCGCCGTCCTTGGCCGCGACGATCGAGGCATTGCGCCGGTACCTGGACCGCGCGCCGGCCGACGATATCGCGCGCCGGGTCGCCGCGTCGCTGATGCGGCTCACCCGCCCCGAGCCGCTGGCCCCGTTGGCTCAACTGGCCGCCGCCGCGGCGCTGGACGAGCACACCGCGCTACGGCTGCGCACCGGCGTGCGGCTCAGCGTCGACCGCGACGCCGCCCAGCTGCGGCTCGGCCTCCTCGACCGCACGATCACGATGCCGCTTGCCGCGGAGGCCGCGATCAAGACGGTGCTCGCGGGCGCCCCGTTCATGCCAGCGGACCTACCCGGTCTGGATCCCGCTGAGCAGCTGTCGGTGGCCGCTCGGCTGTTGCGCGAAGGCGTACTCGTCCCCGCGTGACAGGGTGGTGGGCGTGACGCACCCGCACCACCCGCGCCCGCGAGAGACGCTCGAGCGGTGCGCACTGCGAGCACAGCTACGCGGTGACCCGATGCTCGGCACCGCCTTCCCGGCTGCTCGGTTGCTGCTCGTCGAACAGTCGGGCGCCTGGGGTCGCCGCGGCCTGCTGGATTCACAGTTCGACCCGGCTACGGCGCGCGCGCTGGAGCGGCGGGCCAGCGCGGCCGGCGTGCGGGTGCAGGCGATCCGCCGCCCCGGGCGCACCCCGAAGCGCGCACTGCGCAGCTGGGTGTTCGTCGACTGCCGCGACGGGATCGAGTCGCTGCGATGGGGCGAATTCGAGCACGACGGCGAGCTGCTCGAGGTGGCGCTCGACGGTACCGCCGGCGTGCCGGATCACGAACCGCTGTACCTGGTGTGCGCGCACAGCAAACACGACACCTGCTGCGCGCTGCGCGGACGTCCGGTTGCCGCGGCGATGCACGCGGCCCGGCCCGGGCGGGTGTGGGAGTGCAGTCACCTCGGCGGCGACCGGTTCGCAGCGAATGTGCTCGTGCTGCCGGCCGGGCTGCTCTACGGACGCGTCCTGCCGTTTGCGGCGCAGGAGTTCATGGCCGCGGCCGAGGCCGACGAGGTCGTCGGGGCATTGCTGCGCGGTCGCGTCGGGCTGGTGCCCGCGGCACAGGCGGCGCTCGCCTTCGCCTACGAGCACCTCGCGCTGCGCGACCGGCACGCGCTGCGCGTCCAGGCGGTCAGCCCAGCGCAGGCCGGCCTGAGCACGGTGCGCATTGCCGGGCCGCACGGCCCGTTCGACGTCACGGTGCGCATCGAGAGGGTGGCCGCGGACGGCCTAACCTGCGCCAACCCCCGACCCAACCAGTACCTGGCCTACCGCCCGGTGGGAGTGGTTCCCGTCGAGGCCTGACGCTCCAGGCGCTTGCGCGACTCCACGATCTCGGCTTCGGCGTCCACCCGGCCAACCCAAGAGGCGCCCTCGACGCTCTTGCCCGGCTCGAGTTCCTTGTAGACCTCGAAGAAGTGCTGGATCTCCAGACGGTCGAACTCCGGGACGTGGTGAATGTCGCGCAGGTGTTCCAGGCGGGGATCGGTCGACGGGACGCAGAGGACCTTGTCGTCGCCGCCCTTCTCGTCCGTCATCCGGAACATGCCGATCGCCCGGCAACGCACCAGGACGCCTGGGAACAGCGGGTCGCCCTGCAGGATCACCAGCGCGTCCAAGGCATCGCCGTCCTCGCCCAGGGTCGCTTCGATGTATCCGTAGTCGGCCGGGTACTGGGTGGAGGTGAACAGCGTGCGGTCCAGGCGCATGCGCCCGCTCTGGTAGTCCATCTCGTACTTGTTGCGGCTGCCCTTGGGGATCTCGATCAGGACGTCGAACTCCACGGTGGTCTGCTCCCTTTGATCGGCAGGCGTCGCTCGGCGCCGGGCCCACACTGTTCGTTAGTGTGACGCATCGTGAGCTCGCCGCGCCGACGTCCCACCGGGCGGGTGCTCCTCGGCATCGTGCTGACCCTGGTCTTGGCGGCGGCCGCGGGCGTGGGCGGCTACCTCATCACCCACCACATTCGAACGGACAAGGCAGGTGCCCGAGCCGAGCCGGCCCCCCCGACGCCGTCGGCGCTGGCCGCGGCCACGGCCCTCCCGGCCGCAGCATCTAGCGCGAACACTGGGCCCCCGCCACGGGCGGCCACGGTCGCGGCCGCGCTCGCCCAGGCCGCCGTCGACCCGGCCCTCGGCGGTCGGCTACTGGCCCGGGTCGTCGACAGCGCCACCGGGGCGCCGCTCTATAGCCGGCTCGGTAGCACCCCCGCCGCCCCGGCCTCGACGGGAAAGCTGCTCACTGCGGCGGCACTGCTCGCCGTCCGGGCGCCCACAGACCGGCTGAGCACCAAGGTCGTAGCCGGTCCGGCGGGGACTGTCGTGCTCGTCGGCGGTGGCGACCCGACCCTGACCGGTGCCGCCGCGGGACAACCCGGCGCGTACGCCGGTGCGGGCCGCATCAACGAATTGGCCAGTCAGGTCCAGCACGCCTTGGCCGGCCAGAAGGTGCACCGGGTCCTCGTCGACGACTCGTTGTTCACCGGCCCGGCGGTCTCGCCCGACTGGGCTGCTGAGGACGTGCCGTCGGACTATGCCGGGGCGATCACTGCGGTGATGGCCGACGGGGGTCGTGCGACTCCGACCGATGGCGTCCGCAGCACGGATCCGGACCTGGCCGCTGGCGCCGAATTCGCGGCCGCGCTCAGGGCGAGCGGCGCGCAGGTCACGCACGGCAGGGCCCCGGCCGGTGCGAAGGTGCTCGGCCTTGTCTCGTCCCCGCCGGTGTCGGTTCTCATCGAGCAGATGTTGCAGACCTCGGACAACGTCATCGCCGAGATGCTCGCCCGGCAGGTAGCGCTGGCCTCGGCCAAGCCCGCCTCCTTCACCGGTGCCGCGGCCGCAATCCGCGCCGCACTAGCTGGGCTCGGAATGGATCCCGGTCCGGGCATGCGCGACGGCAGCGGACTGGCTGCCAACGACCGGGTCAGTGCCGACGCCCTGGCCGGTGTGCTGCGCCTGGTGGTCGGAGGCACGCGCCCAGCTCTGCACGCGATGATCACGGCGATGCCGGTGGCGGCCTGGAGCGGGACCTTGGCAGGCCGGTACCTGGCCGGGTCGGCAGGCGCCACGGGGGCGGGCGTCGTCCGGGCCAAGACCGGCACCCTCACTGGCGTGAGTTCCCTGGCCGGCATCGTCCACGACGCCGACGGGAGGCTGCTCGTTTTCGCGCTCTTCGCCGACCAGGTCGGCCCCGGCGTCGAGGCCACGCGGGCCGCCGAGGGCGCTTTGGACCGGGTTGCGGCGATCTTGGCGGGTTGCGGGTGTCACTGAGTGTGATCATCGCCACATTTGTGTAGCAAGTAGCTTCCAAGGAAGACAGTCGGTCACTTTCTGTGTACGGTCTGATCACCGAGCTTCACAGCAACACCTTCCACGTGGGGCCGGCTGATCTGAATCCGCGCGTTCGAATCGGGGACCGGTTGCGGCCGGGGCGCTCGCGGCTTCCTCTTCCGGGAGTGGCGAATGTTCGGACGTAGCAACAACCGTGTCAGCACCTCACGCAACTGGCGCTCGAAGACGGCCCTGCTCGCCACCCTCGTGGTGGCGGCGTCGGTCGTGTCGACCGGCCAGGCTGTGGCCTCGTTGCCGGGCTTTGCCGACATCGTGGTGCATGCGGGCGGCGTCCGCACGGGCACAAGCGCCGTTTCCGGTCTGGGCGGTGCGGTCTTCCAAGCCGTACGGGTCGGAGGTGGCTCGGCGCTCACCTGCACGACCAACGCGGCCGGCACCTGCACGATCACCGTGCCGACCGGTCTCACCTCGAGCACCCGATTGGCCTACGACGTCTCCGAGTCGGTCGCACCGGCCGGGTGGTACCTCAACCCCAATCTCGATTACGGCAGCTCAACCACCGGCACCCCCACTGCGTACCGCTTTCGGACCAACCCGCTGGTCAGCACAACTTCCGTCGACGTACCGGGCGCCGTGAACGACGCAAGCTACAACGACGCGGTCAGTCCCGGCCGGCCGTTCACGGGCCTGCTGTCCACGTCACGCAACAACCCGATCGCCCCGACGGCCTGTGGCCTGAAGATCGCCCTGATCCTCGACCAGTCCGGCTCGATGAGCGCCGGCACCAAGCAGGCCGACTTGAAGCTCGCCGCCAAGAAGGTCATCACCACGCTGACCGGCACGCCCAGCCAGATGGCGATCTACACGTTCGCGGCCGGCACCGGGGGCAGCGTCCCACTCACCACGCTCGGCAGTTCGGCCGAGGCGGCGCCGTTGACCAACTTCGTCAACGGGCTGCCCACCCCCAGCGGCGGGACCAACTGGGACCAGGGGTTCGCCCAGGCGGTGACCGCGACCAAGGCCTACGACCTCGTTGTGGTGCTCACCGACGGCAACCCGACCCTCGACCACACCGGTTCGGGTAACAGCAGCACCACGAACTTCCACAACGTCGACAACGGCATCTATTCGGCCAACGCCATCAAGAACCTGGGCAGCCGGCTCGTCGCCATCGGCATCGGGGTCAACGGTGGTCAGGACAACCTGCGCGCCATCTCTGGGCCGACCGTCAACAGCGACTACTACCTCGGTACGACCGGCAACTTCGACGATGTCTTCAAGTCGCTGGCGACCGGCAACTGCGAAGGAACGATCACCGTCCAGAAGAACATCCAGGACTTCCGGGGCAACGACATCACCAACTCCCCGGCCGCGAACGGCTGGAACTTCGCGGGTACGGTGAGCAGCCCCGCCGCCAACCTGACCTTCCCGCCGACGGCAACCGTCAACGGCGCGACCGGCTTCACCCAGACCACCGTGACGATTCCGGCCGGCGGCACGCCGACCGTCACGATCACCGAGACCCTGAGCGCCGGCTACACCTTCGTCGGAGCCGTCTGTTCCGTCAACGGCACCGCCGCCACGACCGCAGCGGCTGGTAACGCAGGGCATCCAGGGGTTTCGTTCACGGCGGCAGCAGCCGCCGCCCTGGCCTGCACCTTCACGAACAAGCAAGCCCCGCCGACGTCGTCGCTGGCTGTGCAGAAGCTGGACTCCACCACCAGCCTCCCGGTGCCCGGTGCCACCTTCCAGCTGTACCGCGAGAACACCGTCGGCACTCGTAACCCGGCTGCCGATCTCGCCGTGGGCTCCCCGTGTGTAACGGCAGGCAGCCCGGCCCAGTGTGTCTCGGCGGCGACGCTGACGTTCGGCACGTACTACTGGGTGGAGACCGGCGCACCCACCGGGTACGTCCTGCCGGTCGGCACCGCCGCGTACTCCGCCGCGTTCACGATCGACGCGGCGCACACCGGCACCCCCGCCGCAACGGTGACCGTGGCGGACGCGCAGATCCTCTCGTCGCTGGCCATCACCAAGCTGGACGCGATCACGGACGTAGCCTTGCCTGGCGCGACCTTCCAGCTGTACCGCGAGGCCGTCCCCGGCACGCAGAGCCCGGGTAGCGACACAGCGCTGGGCGCCACGTGCACTACCGCCGGCACCCCGGCCAAGTGTGTCTCGGCGGCAACGCTGACGTTCGGCACCTACTACTGGGTGGAGACCGCCGCCCCGACCGGGTACCTGCTGCCCGCAGCCGGCCCCGCACGCAACTCGGCGGCCTACACGATCGATGCGACGCATACCGGCACTCCGGCGGCAACGTTGAGTGTGAGCGACACCCAGCTCACGTCGTCACTGGCCATTAAGAAACTGGACGGCACCTCCGGCCAGCCGGTGGCCGGAGCGAAATTCCAGCTGTACCGCGAGGCCGTCGCCGGCACGCAGAACCCCGCCAGCGACATCTCGGTGGGCGCAGCGTGCACGACGGCGGGCAGCCCGGCGCAGTGCGAATCGGCCGCTACCTTGCCGTTCGGTACCTACTACTGGGTCGAGACCGTCGCTCCCGCGGGATATGTGCTCCCGTCCGGGATCGCCGCCTACAGCGCCGCGTACACCCTCGACGCCGCCCACACCGGGGCGCCCGCCGCCACGGTGAGCGTCACCGACGCGCGCACGCTGTCGAGCCTGGCGGTCCGCAAGCTCGACGGCACGACCAACCTGCCCGTCGCCGGCGCGACGTTCATGCTGTACCGCGAGGCGACCGTCGGCACCCAGAACCCGGCACTGGACACCGCGCTGGCGCCCTGCACGACCTCGGGCAGCCCGGGCGCGTGTGCGTCAAACCAGACGCTGACCTTCGGCACCTACTACTGGGTCGAGACCAGCGCCCCGGCCGGCTACGTCCTGCCCACGGGCAGCAACGCGTACACCGCCGCGACCACCATCGACGCGACGCACACCGGCTCCCCGGTGGCCACGGTCTCGGTGACCGACGCCCAGACGCTCTCCAGCCTGGCCGTGCGCAAGGTGGACGCGGCGACGCAGCTACCGGTCGCGAACGCGACGTTCAAGCTTTACCGGGAGGCGGTCGTCGGCACGCAGAACCCGGGCGCCGACACGGCACTGGGCACGTGCACCACGTCGGGCAGCCCGGCGCAGTGCTCCTCGGCCGGGTTGACCTTCGGCACGTACTACTGGGTGGAGACTGTTGCTCCGGCCGGTTACGTGCTGCCCACGGGAAGCAACGCCTACTCAAACGAGACCACCATCGATGCGGCGTACGCGGAGGCCGGTTCCAGCGCCACGGTGACGGTGACCGACGCGCAGTTGGTGTCCGGTCTGGCCGTGCGCAAGCTCGACGGCACGACCAACGCTCCGGTGCCCGGAGCGACCTTCCAGCTGTACCGCGAGACCACTGCGGGCACGCAGAACCCGAGCGCCGACACGGCACTGGGCACGTGCACCACAGCGGGCAGCCCGGCGCAGTGCTCCACGGCCGGGTTGACCTTCGGCACCTACTACTGGGTCGAGACGGTCGCTCCCACCGGTTACGTCCTGCCGGCCAGCCCGGCCGATCAGTCCGCGCCCACCACCATCGACGCGGCCTACGCCGCGGCGGGGATCACCGCGACCGTGTCCGTCAACGACGCGCAGATCCTGTCCACGTTGGCGGTGCAGAAGCTCGACGCCACCACCAGCGGCACCGTCGACGGTGCCACCTTCCAGCTCTACCGTGAGGTAGCCCCCGGGACCCGCAACCCGGCCGTCGACGCGACGATCGGCGCTCCGTGCACCACGACGGCGGGAAGCTGCTCGCAGTCCGGCCTGATCTTCGGCACCTACTACTGGGTCGAGACCGCGGCGCCGACCGGTTACCTGCTGCCGACCGGAACCGCCGCGTACACCGTGGCCACCACGATCAACGCTGCTTCCGCCGCGACCGGGTTGACGAGCACCCTGTCCGTCGCCGACGCCCAGGTGCTCTCGAGCCTGAGCGTCCGCAAGACCGACGAGTCCTCGACCGCCCTGGCCGGTGCGACATTCGAGCTGTGGCGCGCCGCAACACCGGATGTCCTGATCGGGCAGTGCACGACGGGTGCCCTCGGCACCTGCAGCCTGGGCGATCTCACCTTCGGCACGTACTACTGGGTCGAGATCTCCCCTCCGCCGTTCTACGAGCTGCCGGACAACCCGGTCAGCGCGTCGATCGTCGTGGGTCCCGACACCGCGGGCACGACGATCCCGGCGACCTCGTTCGCCGACCCCGCGACCCCGGTCGCGACCGTGACCAAGACCGTCCAGTCGACCACCCAGAACGCGGACGGCTCATGGACGATCAGCTACGACGTGGCCGTGACGAACCCGAGCGCCAAGTACGCGACGACCTACGGACTGGTCGACACCCTCGAGTTCGGTTCCGGCATCCACGTCGTCAGCGCCGTCGTGACCGGACCGGCCGGGGTGACCCTGGCCAGCCCGGCGTGGAACGGCAGCACCGAACCCGTCGTTGTGGCGGGGCAGCAGCTCGCGCCCAGCACCACCGACCACTACGCGGCCGTCGTGGTCGCCACGGTCGACGCCGACGCGAACCGCACGTGTGATACCGGCGGTGGCTTCGGCAACACGAGCAGCGTCTCGCTGCAGGCCGGTCAGCCGGTCAACGTCGTCCGGGCGGCAGCGCTGCTCGCCGACGCCGGCCAGAGCGCGTCCGCGTGCTCGGAGCCGGTCTCCCCGGCCATCGCCAAGACCTTCGTCAGCGCGGTGCAGCATCTGGTCGGCGGCGTCTGGGACGGCAGCGTGGACGTCACGTACACGGTCAGCGTGAACAACCCCAGTGCGAGCACCGGCCTGGTCTACTCGTTGAGCGACTCCCCGGCGTTCCCGGCTGACGTGACGATCAACGGCGGCACGGTGACCGGCACCGACGGCACCGCGCCGATCACAGTGACGCCGGGCTGGAACGGCACCACCGGCACCGTCATCGTCACCGCTCGTGCGCTGCCGGCCAATGGCACCGACACGTACACGGTTGTCGTCAACGCCACCGTCCCGGTCGACGTGGACGAGGCCGAGTTGCCGTGCACCGACGGGGGCAGCGGGACCGGCTTCGACAACGCCGCGACCGCGACATCGGGCAGCGACACATTCACCGCGAACGCCTGCGGGCCGATCCCCTCGCTGACCGCGCCGTCGATCACCAAGACGGTCATCGGCAGCGAGCAGAACGCCGACGGGTCATGGACGGTCAGCTACGACCTGGCCGTGGCGAACAACGATCCGATGCTGGCCACTCAATACAACCTGTCCGATGTTCTCGCGTTCGGTAACGGCATCACGATCGACACCGCGACCGTGACCGGCCCGGCCGACGCCGCCATCAACCCGGGCTGGGACGGAGTCGGCGACGTCGGCATCGTGACGAGCCGGATCATCGGCGCTGCCACCACCGAGCACTACACAGTGACGGTGAGCGCCACAGTCACCGGTAGCGCCACGACCACCGATCGCGACTGCACCCTGTCGGCCGACGAGGAAGGCACCGGGTTCCTCAACGCGGCGGTCCTCACCCTCGGCATGCAGGGTTCGGACTCGACGGCCTGTGCGGCTCCGGGACTGCCGACCGTGGCCAAGACCGTGCTGTCGGTGAACCCCGGCAGCAGCCAGGACAGTTGGATCGTCACCTACGCGATCACGGTGGCCAACGCCACGTCGGCGAACGTGACGTACGGGCTCAGCGACGTCCCGGGTCTTGCGGCCGGTACCGAGATCACCGGTGCCAGCGCGTCGTGGATCAACTCCGCCCTGAACGGCTCCGCGCCGAGCGCCGCCACCGACGTGGCCGGCTGGACCGGGGTAGTACCCGCTGACGTGCTGGCCACGGCACAGGTGCTGCCGGCCGGATCAAAGGACACCTACACGGTGATCCTCGACGTCACCGCACCGAACGACATCGCCGAGAACCTGCTCGAGTGCTCCTCGGCGGGATCCGGTCACGGGTACTTCAACGCGGCCGTCATGACGGCGGGCGCGGACAGCTTCCCGGTCACGGCCTGCGCACCGATCACGATCAGCGGCACCGAAGGAACGGTGATCACCCCGCCGCTCACCACCCGGCCGGTCGCCCCGCAGTCCGGTCCGCTGGCCTTCACCGGTGTGCAGGTTTGGCAGCTCATGTGGACGGCAATCGCGCTGCTGATCGGCGGCGTGGCCCTGCTGGCGCTCATCGGCCGTCGGCGGCCCCGGGCGGGGGACGTACGCTGACACGATGAGCTCGCTCATCGACTGGGACGTCGCCGCGAGGGCGGCCAAACGGTTCAGTCCCTCGCCGCCCACGATCTCCCGGCGCGACGCCGACGACGCCGTCGGTGAGCTGTACCAGGCGACCTCGCTGGCCGCGGAGCACGTGGCGGAGCTGACCCGGCTCCAGGAGCCACCGGTCAGCGCGGTCACCCGGGTCGTCGACCGCGGTGCCTGGATCGACGCCAACGTCGGCGGCATGCGTTCGATCATGACCCCGCTTGTGGAGAAGCTCGCCGCCGAGAACAGCGTGGGCCGGGTGGCCGAGGGCATCGGCGGGCGTTTGACCGGTATCCAGGTCGGGCTCGTCGTGGGCTTCCTGTCCGGCAAGGTCCTCGGCCAGTTCGAGTTCTTCGACCGCCCCGGCGGCCAACTGCTGCTCGTCGCCCCGAACATGGTGGCCGTCGAACGGCAGCTCAAGGTCGACCCGGCCGACTTCCGGCTGTGGGTCTGCCTGCACGAGGTCACCCACCGCGTGCAATTCACCGCGGTGCCGTGGCTGCGTCAACACATGCTCGACGAGGTGGCCGCCCTCACCGACGCCGTCGAGACCGATCCGGCCGCGATGCGGCGCCGGTTGTCCGGCGCGGTGTCCGAGCTGGTGAAGGTGATCCGGGGGCAGGGCGACGGATCCGGGGTCATGGCGGTGATCGCCACGCCTGAGCAGCGTGCCATTCTCGACCGCGTCACTGCGTTCATGTCGCTGGTCGAAGGGCACGCCGAATACGTGATGAACGCCGTCTCGGCGGGCGTCATCCCCACCCAGCCCGACATCGAGAAGCGATTCGCGCAGCGCCGGCGCAAGGGCGGCAACCCGCTCGACCGGCTGTTGCGCATGCTGCTGGGCATGGAGGCCAAGACCCGGCAGTACGTCGACGGCTCGGCGTTCGTGCGCACCGTGGTCGACCGGGTCGGCCTGGACAACTTCAATGCGATCTGGACCTCGTCCGAGACGTTGCCGACCAAGGCCGAGATCGCCGAGCCACCTCGCTGGATCGCCCGCGTCCACGCGTAATGGGCGGCCCGCACCCGGCCGTCGCCGAAATCCGCCGCGCCGTCCGGTCCGCCCTGGCCGGTATCGAGGGCCCCGTCCTCGTCGCGTGCTCCGGCGGCGCGGACTCCCTCGCGCTGGCCGCGGCCACCGCCTTCGAAGCACCGCGGCGCAGCCTGCGCGCCGGCCTGATCACCCTCGACCACGGACTGCAGCCGGGCTCGGCGCTGCAAGCCGCCCGGGTCGCCGCCCTCGGGTACGAACTCGGCCTGGACCCCGTGCTCACCGTTCCGGTGACGGTGGGCAAGGCGGGCGGGCCGGAGGCGGCGGCCCGCACCGCCCGCTACGGCGCCCTGAGCGCCGCGGCGCAGGCGCTCGGCGCCCGCGTGCTGCTCGGGCACACCCTCGACGACCAGGCCGAGACCGTGCTGCTGGGACTGGGGCGCGGCTCGGGCCCGCGCTCGATCGCCGGCATGCGGGCCGTTGACGGGCATTACCTGCGACCGCTGCTCGGCGTGCGGCGGGCCACCACCGAGGCGGCCTGCACGGCACTGGGTCTGCAGCCCTGGGACGACCCGCAGAACGCCGACCCCGCTTTCCAGCGGGTGCGGCTGCGCCACGAGGTGCTGCCGCTGCTCGAGGACATCCTGCAGGGCGGCGTGGCCGGGGCGCTGGCCCGGACGGCGGCACTGCTGCGCGAGGACCTCGACGCACTCGACCGCATCGCGGCGGCCTCGTCGGCCGCCGCAGCGAGTTCGGACGCAACGCAGCCGGGTCAACACCTCGACGTCGCGGTCCTGGTCGGGCTGCCTCGGGCGCTGCGCACCCGCGCACTGCAGACCTGGGCGCGCTACCACCGCCTGGGCCCGCTCACCTCTGTGCACGTCGACGCGCTCGAGGTCCTGGTCACTGACTGGCACGGACAGGGTCCCCTGCACCTGCCCGGCGGTCGCGTCGTGCGGGCGTCTGGAAAGCTAGTCGCACACCCCGCCGCGCACCGCAATCCGCAGGAGTGACCCGCGTGTCTGAGCTCGACGCCGACATCGAGGCCGTGGTGGTATCCGCGGACGAGATCCGCGAGAAGATCTCCGAGCTGGCCAAGGAGATCGACGCCGACTACGCCGATCGCGAACCGCTGCTCGTGGGCGTCCTCAAGGGCGCGGCGATGTTCATGTCCGACCTGGCCCGCGCACTCGAACGTCCGTCGACGATGGAGTTCATGGCGGTCAGCTCCTACGGCAGCGGCACGAAATCCTCCGGCGTGGTCCGGATCCTCAAGGACCTCGACCGCGACATCACCGGTGCCCACGTGCTCATCGTCGAGGACATCATCGACTCAGGGCTCACGCTGTCGTGGCTGCTGAAGAACCTGGCCAGCCGGCACCCCGCGTCGATCGAGATCGTCACCCTGCTGCGCAAGCCCGAAGCCGTCAAGGTCGAGGTTCCGGTCAAGTACGTGGGCTTCGACATACCGAACGAGTTCGTCGTCGGGTACGGCCTCGATTACGCTGAGAGATACCGCGATCTGCCCTATATCGGGCGGCTCGTACCATCGGTCTACGGCGGCTGACGTGTACCGTCCGTAGGTGAAACCGACGGTCTGAAGCGGGAGGAACGCGGACGGCCTGCCGTTCGTCGTAAACCAATGATGAAGAGCAAGCGCATTCTCCGATCGTGGTGGCTGTGGGCTGCCCTGATCCTGATCGGCTTCCTGGTCGTGCCGTCGTTGCTGTCCGGCGGCAGCCCGTACCACAAGGTGAGTACGTCCGACGCGATCAGCCAGATCAACGCCGGCAACGTCAGCACCGTCTTGCAGAAGGACAAGGAGCAGACGCTCGAGCTGACCCTGAAGAAGGACTTCAAGGGCCACTCCAAGATCAGCACCCAGTACCCGTCGGGCGCCGCGTCCGACATCTTCAAGGACCTCGAGGCGGCAGCCGAGAAGACCAACAGCAACCTGCACTACAACACCAAGGTCAGCCACGACAACACGTGGGTCTCGCTGCTGGTCAGCCTGCTGCCCATCCTGCTCATCGTCGGCGTGCTTTTCTTCGTGATGAGCCAGGTGCAGGGTGGCGGCAACCGGGTGATGAGCTTCGGTCGCAGCAAGGCCAAGCTCGTCAACAAGGACACCCCCAAGACTACCTTCGCCGACGTGGCAGGTGCTGACGAGGCGATCGAGGAACTCGAGGAGATCAAGGAGTTCCTCGCCAACCCGGCCAAGTTCCAAGCCATCGGCGCCAAGATCCCCAAGGGCGTGCTGCTCTACGGCCCGCCCGGCACCGGCAAGACGCTGCTGGCGCGCGCGGTCGCCGGCGAGGCGGGCGTGCCGTTCTACTCGATCTCCGGCTCGGACTTCGTCGAGATGTTCGTCGGCGTCGGCGCCTCCCGGGTGCGCGACCTGTTCGAGCAGGCCAAGTCCAACGCTCCGTCGATCATCTTCGTCGACGAGATCGATGCGGTCGGCCGTCATCGCGGTGCGGGTATGGGCGGTGGCCACGACGAGCGCGAGCAGACCCTCAACCAGCTGCTGGTCGAGATGGACGGCTTCGACGTCAAGGGCGGCGTGATCCTGATCGCGGCCACCAACCGCCCCGACATCCTCGACCCCGCGCTGCTGCGCCCGGGCCGTTTCGACCGCCAGATCGCGGTCGGCCCGCCCGACGTGCTGGGCCGCGAGGCGGTGTTGAAGGTGCACGCGAAGGGCAAACCGTTCGCGGCCGATGTCGACCTGGGCGTCATTGCCCGCCGCACGCCCGGCTTCACCGGCGCCGACTTGGCCAACGTCATCAACGAGGCCGCGCTGCTGACCGCCCGCAACAACGGCCGGCTGATCACCACCGAGGCGCTCGAGGAGTCGATCGACCGGGTCATCGCCGGCCCGGAGCGCAAGACCCGCGCCATGAGCGACAAGGAGAAGCGGGTCACCGCTTACCACGAGGCGGGCCATGCCCTCACCGCGTGGGCGATGCCGAACCTCGACCCGGTGCACAAGGTGACCATCCTGCCCCGCGGCCGCTCGCTCGGGCACACGCTCGTGCTGCCGCTCGAGGACCGCTACACCCAGACCCGCTCCGAGATCCTCGACCAGCTCGTCTACGCACTCGGTGGCCGCGCGGCCGAGGAGCTCGTGTTCCACGAGCCCACCACCGGTGCGTCCAACGACATCGAGAAGGCGACCGGGCTGGCCCGTGCGATGGTGACTGAGTTCGGCATGAGCTCCAAGCTCGGCGCAGTCAAGTACGGCACCGGCGACGCCGAGCCGTTCATGGGCCGCGACTACGGCCACCAGCGCGACTACTCGGAAGAGATCGCCGCCGGCATCGACAGCGAGGTGCGCGACCTGATCGAGGGAGCGCACGACGAGGCCTGGGAGATCCTGACCCAGTACCGCGACGTCCTCGACACCATGGTGCTCGAACTGGTCGAGCACGAGACTTTGGCCAAGCCCGAACTGGAGCGGATCCTCGCGCCGGTGCGCAAACGCCCGCCGCACAACACCTTCGCCGGCTTCGGCAAGCGCACACCCAGTGATCGCCCGCCGATCGAGATCCCCGAGGCACTGCGCAAGGCTGTGCTGGCCAACGGCGCGTCGAACGGCGCGGCCAACGGGCAGGGCAAGGCGTTGCCGGGTCTCGAGCCCGACGTCCCTCCCGTACCCAGCGGATCGGCCCCACCGTCGAGCGACTCCGGCGCGTTCGGCCCTCCCCAGCATCAGGGTGCGCCTTACGGCGGTTACCGGCCGCCCCCGGGCTCCGAGTACGAGAAGCCAGGCCGGCACGGCCAGGGCGGCGGCACGGGACCAGCGTGACGGACGTGTCCGGTCGGTTCGAGCCTTCCGGCCGGGTCGACCTCGATCGCGCCGAAGCCGCCGTCCGCGAACTGCTGATCGCGGTAGGTGAAGACCCGGATCGCGACGGCCTCAAGTCGACCCCGGCGCGGGTGGCCCGGTCCTACGTCGAGATCTTCGCCGGGTTGTTCGTCAACCCCGAGGACGTGCTGGAGACGACGTTCGACGAGCACCACGACGAGTTGGTGCTGGTCAAGGACATCCCGATCTACTCCACCTGCGAGCACCACCTGGTGCCCTGGCACGGCACCGCGGCGGTGGGCTACATCCCCGGCGAGAGTGGCCGGATCACCGGACTGTCGAAGCTGGCCCGGGTCGTGGACCTGTACGCCCGCCGCCCGCAGGTGCAGGAGCGGTTGACCAGCCAGGTCGCCGACGCGGTGATGCGTCGGCTCGAGCCACAGGGCGTGATCGTCGTCGTGGCGGCCGAGCACCTGTGCATGGCCATGCGTGGCGTGCGCAAACCAGGGGCGCTGACCGTGACCTCGGCCGTGCGGGGGATCTTCAAGTCCGACCAGCGCACCCGAGCCGAGGCGCTCAGCTTGATCGTCGGTCGATGAGCTCGCTGCCCACTCGGGCCGATCGCATAGTGGTCATGGGCGTGTTGAATGTGACGCCGGATTCCTTCTCGGACGGTGGTCGTTACCCCACCGTCGACGACGCAGTCGCACACGCGCTGCAGATGCGCGCTGCCGGAGCCGACGTGATCGACGTGGGCGGTGAGTCGACCCGTCCGGGCGCCCAGCGCGTCGAAGCCGCCGAAGAGACCCGCCGGGTGCTGCCGGTGATCAAATCGCTTGTCGCACATGACGTTGCGGTGAGCATCGACACGTACCGAGCCTCGGTGGCCGCGGCGGCTATCGAGGCGGGCGCGTCGATCGTCAACGACGTGTCCGGCGGGCTCGGCGATCCCGACATGGCTCGGGTCGTGCGCGACGCGGCGTGCCCCTGGATCCTCATGCACTGGCGCGGGCACAGTGCGTCGATGCAACAGCTCGCCCATTACGACGACGTCGTCGCTGATGTGCGCTGCGAACTGTCCGCGCGGGTCGACGCTGCCGTGGCAGCAGGTGTGGATCAGGCGCAGTTGGTTCTTGACCCGGGTCTGGGCTTCGCCAAGACTGCAGCGCACAACTGGGCGCTGCTGGGCTCGCTGGGCTCGCTGGTGGCATCGGGGTTTCCGGTGCTGGTGGCGTCGTCGCGTAAGTCGTTTCTCGGGTCGCTGCTCGCCACGCCCGACGGCGCACCGCGCCCGGTCGGTGACCGCGAGGACGCCACGACCGCACTGAGCGCATATGCGGCGCTGCAGGGGGTGTGGGGGGTTCGGGTGCACGAGGTGCGTGCCTCTGTCGACGCTGCCCTGGCCATGGCCGCGATCTTGGCGGCCGGTCGATGACCGACCGCATCGAGCTGACCGGCCTGCGGGTCCGCGGGCGTCACGGGGTCTTCGACTTCGAACGACGCGACGGCCAGGACTTCGTGCTCGACGTTGTCCTCGAACTCGACGTATCGATGGCAGCCGCGAGCGACAGCCTGGAGCACACGGTCGACTACGGCGTACTCGCGCAGGGGCTGGCCGACGTCGTCGGGGGAGAGCCGGTGAACCTGCTCGAAACGCTCGCCGACCGACTGGCTCTGGTGTGTCTGGCCGACGAGCGGGTCGCGACAGCAACGGTGACGGTCCACAAACCGCAGGCACCGATCCCGCTGGCGTTCACCGACGTAGCCGTGACGATCCGGCGCGGGCGGACATGAACGCAGCACTCCGCGCGGCGATTGGGTGTGCGCAGGTATGAGTACCGCCGTGCTGTCCGTCGGGTCGAACCTGGGTGACCGGCTCGCCGCGGTGCAGGGTGCAATCGAGGCGCTACGGCCGTGGCTGGTGGCCGTGTCGCCGGTGTACGAGACCGCGCCGTGGGGTCCGGTTCCCCAGCAGGACTTCCTCAACGCCGTCCTGATTGCGGCCGACGCGCAGGCATCGCCGGGTGACTGGTTGGCGCGCGCACAGGCGGCCGAGCGTGCGGCTGGCCGGACCCGCGAGGTGCGGTGGGGGCCCCGGACGCTCGACGTCGATGTCATCGCCGTCGACGACGTGATCAGCGACGATCCGAGGCTCACGCTGCCTCACCCACACGCGGCGCAGCGGGCGTTCGTGCTGGTGCCGTGGCTGGCCGCGCAACCCGACGCGCGGCTGTCCGGCCGGCCGGTGCGCGACCTGCTCGCTGCCCTGCCACCCGATTCGGTGGCCGGTGTCCGGTCTCGGCTCGACCTGGTGGTGGCCTGACATGCGGCGCACCCGGCTGGCCGACCTGGCCGTCCCGTTCTTCGTGATCGGCGTCACCGTCTACGTCCTGCTCCGCTTCTCCTACTCGGATCTGCCGCCGCTGAAGTCCTTCGTTCCACTGCCTCTGGGTGTACTGGCCGTGGCCGAGTTCGTGGCCAGTCGCCGCGTGCGCGCCGCGGTCCGCCACGACCCCGACGCCAAGCCGATGGCGGCGATCGTCATCGCCCGCTGCGTGGCGTTGGGCAAGGCGTCCTCACTCGTTGGCGCCGGCGTCGTCGGTGCGGCGGTTGGACTGCTGGCCCGGGTTGCTCCTGAGGCGGACACGGTGCGCTCGGCCAGCAACGACACTCGCGTCGGGATCTTCTTGGTGGTGGCGGCGCTGCTGCTCGTCGCGGCGGGGTTGTTGCTGGAGCGCGCGGGAGTTGACCCGGGCAGCGAGAACACCGAACGCCCTGGTCAGGCGGCCTAGCTGCGCGGTCTAACCGGCCGGTAACGGCGGTCTAAGCTAGGGCGATGACACCCCCCGCCGGCGGCGCACCGCGCCGTCGCCTGCGTGCTGCCCTGCGCGGCTTCGGGATGATGTTGGCGGTCGGCCTGGGTGCGGTGGCGGTGTGGCTGATCGTCACGGCCGAGACCGAGAAATGGACTCGGATCGGGGCGCTGGTCGGGTTCTGGGCCCTGCTGCTCGCCGCGTACGCGCTGTTCGGGACGCGCCGTCCGCTGCCGGCCCTGGCCCAGGAGGAGCTCGTCAGCCGTCCGGGCACCGAGCTCACCCGCGGCGAGGACGCGGCCGCGCGCCGGGAGTACGAGTACCGGCTCATGGAGATGCTGCGCCGCGAGCTGACCGCCACGATGAGCGCTGAGCTGGTCACCCTGCGGGCCGACGTCGCGGCGCTGCGCGGTGAACTCGTCGAGAAGGTCGGCGGCCAGATCCGGCTGGAGCGCATCGAGACAACCCGCGTGATCGGTTCGGACATCGAGGCCCTGCAACACGAAGTGAGGCAAATGTTGGGTGGCCGTCAGCCTGACCAACTCGGGCAGTTCTCGCTCGGAGGCACGCACGCCTCGCTGGTGGCATCGGGTGAGCAGACCGTCCGCGAGCAGCTGATGTCCGAACCGCTGGGCCCCCAGCCGGTGGGTCCTGTTCCGGGGCCGCCTGCCCCGCCGGCACCCCCGGCACCAGTGCCTCCCGAGCCGATCGCGCCGCAGCCGCCCCTGGAACCCATCGCACCGCCGACACCGGCACCCGCGCCGATCGCGCCGCAGCCGCCGGCACCCGTGCCCGCGCCCGATCTGCGGCCGCCCGTACCCACCGCGGCCGAGCCGGTGCTGTCCGGCGACCCGTTCGCCTCGATGCCCCGGCTGCGCCCGTTCACCGACTTCGAGATCGATCCGATCGAGACCCGACCCCGCGGTGCCCAGGCCACGCCCCGGCGCCAGAGCAGCGTCGCGAGCACAGTCAACGGCAGCAGCGAGTCGGGCACGCCCAGCAGTGGCCGGCACACGAACGCCCACGGCGAAACGCACAACGGGGTGGCCCCGGGGACGAGCGGGGGCAGGCGCCGCCGGGCGGCCGACGGCGACGACGATGACGTGTTGGCCCGGATCCTGAGCCGCGAAGCCGCACGCTGACGCGACGTCGTATCGCTCAGTCCGGCCCTGGGCTGGGCGTAGGCGGCTCGCTCGCGGCTATCAGTCGCGAGCCGAGCGCACGAGCAGTCTGCTGCAGTTCCACGCATCCAATAATGCGATAGGACGCCGGGATCGCCGCGAGCCGCTCGGCGTACCACCACGGATTGCCGGTGCTGCCGACCAGCCGGCTGGTATGCCCGTCGATCTGTTCCAGCCGCCCCATCGCGGGAGAGACACACCAGGCTACGGCGTCCACGGGTGCGTCGATGACGACCTCGACCTCGTACTCCCAGCCGACGGCGAGGTGCTCCTCGAGCGCGGTGACCGGGTCGAGATCGGCGGGTGGAGTGAAGGTGGGCTCGAGAAACGTCACCGTGTCGATCCGGTCGATCCGGTAGGCACGCCGGGCGCCGGTCGTGTGGGACCAGCACAGCAGGTACCAGCGCCCGTGTCGCACCACGACTGCCCACGGATCAGCGTCGATGACCCACTCCGACCCGGCCTCCGTGCGGTAGTCGATGCGCACCCGCCGTCGATCGGAGCAGCCCGTGACGAGCGCGGTGGTGGTCGCTGCGTCGGGCCGGGCGGCGGCGCGGTCCGGAGCAGGCGCGGTGGTCTGGCGGACTGCCTCGGCCTGAGCGGCTATCGACTCGGGCAGTGCCCGCATGATTTTGCCCAGCGCGCTGCCGACCGGATCGGCTGGGTCGCTTGCGTCGTGGTGGCCGTCCAGTACGGCCATGACCAAGCCGAGCGCTTCGGTAGCCGTGAACGTGAGGGGCGCCAAGCGCAGGCCACGGCCGACCCGGTAGCCGCCGTAACGGCCGCGGACGGACTCGATCGGGATACCGGCCTCACGCAGGATGCCGACGTAACGCCGGGCGGCCCGTGCGGAGACGTCGAGCTTGTCGGCCAGCAGGTCAGCGGTGATTCCCGGGCTGCCCTGTACCAATTGGAGGGTGAGCAGCGCGCGGGCGGTGGGGCTTGCGTCACGTGTCACGGCTGCCCGCCAATCCGGAAGTGCAACGTCCGGAAATGCACTCTAGCGTGGCCGAGGCGGTGGCCGGGTGTCGTGCCGGGCGGAGCACACCTAGCGGACGACGACCTGGTCGAGGATGCGCGCCCATTGGCGCGCGATGCGGGCGCGGCGCGGTCCGTCGTCGGTGAGCAGGTTGGCCAGGCCGAGGCCACGGGCCAGGTCAAGAGTGGCCTGCACGGTCTCCCGCACGCCCGGCTCGCGCTCGTCCACGCCGAGCAGCTCGACGACGACCCGGTGGATCTCGCGGCCGATCCGGGCCTCGAGCGGAATCATCTGCTCACGCAGTTGTGGCTCGGCCGCCGCGGCCACCCACAGTGCGAGCGCGGCTCGGAACAGCGGGCCGGTGAACAGGTTCATGACCAGCTCCACGACCGCAGCGGTATCGGGAGTTCTACCGCCGGCGAGTTCGGCGAGTTCGCGCTTCATCTCACTGGCCCGCACCTGGCTGACATGTTCAAGTGCCGCGGTGAACAACGCCTCGCGCGTGGGGAAGTGATGCTGGGCCGCCCCGCGGGACACCCCAGCACGTTCGGCCACGACGGCCACCGTGCTCGCCGTCCAGCCGAGTTCGGCCAGGCACGCGATCGCGGCCTCCAGCAGGCGCGCTCGGGTGGCCCGGCTGCGGTCCTGCTGCGGTTCACGCGGCGGCGCGCTGGTCATCCGGGCTGTGCCCAACTCGGTGCGCGACGCTGCAGGAACGCGGTCATGCCCTCGCGCGCCTCGTCGGAGCCGAACAGCCGCGCGGACACGGCCTGCATCTGCTCGGCACGCTCGTCGAACTCGGCCAGGACGGCGCGATTGGTCAACGGCTTGGTCTCGGCGAGCCCCTGCGGGGAGCAGGCCAGCAGCTGATCGGTCAACGCCTCGATCTCCGTGTCCAGGTCATTGACGGCTGCGGTGATCAGTCCGGCCGCGGCAGCGGCGGCGGCATCGAATCGCTCGCCGGTGAGGCAGTACCGTGCTGCCGCCCGCTCAGTCATCCGGCCCAGGGTGGTGAGCGAGATGATCGCCGGGGCCAGGCCGAGGCGGACCTCGGTGAACGCGAAGGACGACGTCGGTCCGGCGAGCGCGATGTCGCAGGCGCCGACGATGCCGAGGCCACCGGCACGCACGTTGCCGTCGATCCGCGCGATCACCGGCTTCGGCAGTTCCACGATCACCCGCAGCAGGGCGAGCATGCGTTGGGTGCCCCGTTCGGGTCCACCCTCGGCCGCGGCCTCCTTCAGGTCGGCGCCGGCGCAGAACGTCGAGCCGGTGTGGGTGAGCACGACGGCGCGCACGCTGCCGTCGGCGGCAGCGGCCAGCAGGTGGGCGGTCAGCTCACTGACGAGCTGCGCGGACAGGGCATTGCGGTTGTCCGGCGAATCGAGGGTGACGGTCGCGATCGCCCGATCAACCGCGTACTGAACGAGGTGTGTCATGCAGGTGCCTTTCCTTCCCGGTTCGGCGCTCGCGGGGTGGTGCACCGAATCCGTGCGGTCAGTAGGACTTGGGCAGGCCGAGGCTGAACTGAGCCACGAAGTTCAGGATCATCTCCCGGCTGACCGGCGCCACCCGGCCGACCCGGGCGACGGCGAGCAGCGCACCCAAGCCGTACTCGCTGGCGAAGCCGTTGCCGCCGAGGGTCTGCACCGCCTGGTCGACCGAGCGCACGGCCACCTCTGCGGCCGCGTACTTCGCCATGTTCGACGCCTCGCCCGCCCGCAGGTCCTCGCCCAGGTCGTAGAGCGTGGCGGCCTTCTGCATCATCAGCTTGGCCTGCTCCAGCTCGATCTTCACCTGGGCCAGCGGGTGCGCGAGCCCCTGGTGCGAGCCGATCGGCGCGCCCCAGACGACTCGCTGCTTGGCGTACGCGACCGCTTTGTCCAGCGCGTAGCGTGCGATTCCGACCGACAGCGCCGCAGCCATGATCCGTTCGGGGTTGAGGCCGGCGAACAGTTGCGCCATGGCGGCGTGCTCCTGCCCGATCAGGGCATCGGCCGGTAACCGTACGTCGTCGAGGAAGAGCATGAACTGCTTGTCCGTCGTCGCGAGGTCCATCTCGATCGGACTGAACTGGAAGCCGGGTGAATCGGTGGGCACCGCGAACAGCACCGGCTCGAGTCGTCCGGTCCTTGCGTCTTCGGTGCGGGCGACGATGAGCACCGCGTCGGCGCGGTCAACGCCGCTGACGTAGATCTTGCGGCCGGTGAGCAGCCATCCCCCGGCGGCGCCCTCATCGCCGGGGGTACCCCCAGTGCCCTCGCGGCGGCGCGCGGTGGTGGCGATGTTGTGCGAGTTCGAGCCGGCGTCGGGTTCGGTGATGCCGAAGGCCATGACGAGCGAGCCGTCGGCGATGCCGGGCAGCCATCGCAGTTTCTGCTCGTCGCTGCCGTACTTGGCGATGACGGTGCCGCAGATGGCCGGTGAAACGACCATCATCAGCTGGCTGCAGCCGGCCGCGGAGAGTTCCTCGAGCACCAGCGACAGCTCGTACATGCCGCCGCCCCCGCCGCCGTACTGCTCGGGCAGGTTCACGCCGAGGAAGCCCAGCTTGCCGGCCTCGAGCCATAGTTCGTCGGTGGACTGGCCGGACTTGACCTTGCTGCGGGTGTACTGGAAACCGTAGCGCGCTCCCAGGTCGGCCACTGCTGCGCGCAGCGCCTGCTGCACCTCTGACTCGGTGAAGTTCACAAGGTGTCTCCCTCTTGTGCCTCGTGGGTGATGACGACCAGGACGGTGCCGACGTCGACCTGCTGCCCTGCGCTGACCGGCAAGTCCGCGATGACACCCGCTGCCGGGGCGTTGATCTGATGCTGCATCTTCATGGCCTCGAGCCAGAGAATGGGCTGGCCGGCGCTCACGACGTCGCCCACCGAGGCATCGAGCCGGACGACCGAGCCGGGCATGGGCGCGAGCAGCGACCCGGCGGGAACCTGGTCGGCCGGGTCGGGGAACCGGTCGAGGATGTGCATCCGCACGGCGCCCAGTGGCGAGTCGACGTAGGCCTCGCTGCCGTGGCGGGCCACCGCGAACGCCCGCCGCACACCGCGGTCGTCCAGCACGACCTCGGTCGGTGTGGCCGAGATGAGCCCGACGCCGTCGAAGCCTTCGGCTCGCAGTCCGGCGCGGGTGTGCCGGTACGCCAGTTCGTGCACGCCGCGCGGACCGTCGAGATCGACGCGCTGCGGCTGGCTGACCACATTGCGCCAGCCGCTCGGTAGGCCCGCGAGCACGCGAGCGTGGGTACGGTCGGCGGCATCTCCGGCCAGCGCGGCGGCCAGCGCGCTGAGTCGCTCCGCGGTCTCGTCGGCGAGCGGCGCGGCGAGGGCGTCCAGTCCGTGCCGGTCGAAGAAGGCGGTGTCGGTGTCGCCGGCCAGAAATGCCTGATCACGCAGGACGTTGACCAGCAGGTCGCGGTTCGTCGTCAGACCGTGGATGGTGGCGCGTTGGAGGGCTGCGGCCAGTGCACGTGCCGCCTGGGCTCGGCGGGGCGCCCAGCTGATCACCTTGGCCAGCAGCGGGTCGTAGTGGATGCCGACGACTGACCCGTCGCACACTCCGCTGTCGACCCGGATACCGGACGTCAGGTCCGGCACGGCGAACGCGACACCGGGGATGTCGATGCGGTGCACGGTCCCGCTCTGCGGCGCCCAGCCGTGTGCGGGATCCTCGGCGTAGAGCCGAGCCTCGATGGAATGTCCTTGTATGGCAGGGGGATCTCCGTCCAACCGGCCGCCCTCGGCAATGTCCAGTTGGATCGCCACGAGGTCCAGGCCCGTCGTGCACTCGGTCACCGGGTGCTCCACCTGCAGCCGGGTGTTCATTTCGAGGAAGAAGAACCGTCCGTCCTCGTCCGCGAGGAACTCGACCGTGCCCGCACCGGTGTAGGCGATGGCCTCGGTGGCGGTGCGGGCGGCCTGGAACAGCTGCGCACGCATCCCGACGATGCGCTCGACGAGGGGCGAGGGCGCCTCCTCGACGACCTTCTGGTGCCGGCGCTGGATGGAACACTCCCGTTCGCCGACGGTCCACACTGTGCCGTGGACGTCGGCCAGGACCTGTACCTCGATGTGGTGCCCGGTGGCCAGGTACGGCTCACAGAACACCGTCGGGTCGCCGAATGCCGCGGCCGCCTCGGCGCCGGCCAGTTCGATCTCGCGCGGCAGGTCGGCCAGGTCTCGAACGATGCGCATGC
>JALYVG010000109.1 GCA_030853345.1 Actinomycetota bacterium
CCTCGAACGCGGAAAGCTGCGCCTGGCCCCAGCGCACGACGATCAACCCAGTTTCCTCGAGGTTCTCCTGGCGAATCTTCTCCTCGCGTAGCGTCGGCGAGGTCGCGTCGTCATATTTCTGGAGGCCGTCAGCCTCGCCGACGACACCGAACTCGTCCCAATAGAAATCGACCCGGCCGACGAACCGGCCGCGGCGGTCACCTATCGCCAGCTGAAGCTCGGGCCGGGGCAGGTCAAACGTCGCGAGCTTCATCCGGCTGAGCGATTCCAGGGGCGATTCGCTTCGCGCGTCAGCGGCCGCGATCACGGCGCGGGCCTGGGTGACGCCGGGCCAACGGCGACAGTGCTCCAGCGTGTGAGCGAGGTCGGCTGCAGATACCAGCTCGCGGCGAAGGGCGAAGTCGAGCGGCACAATTCCCGCCTGAGGCCCGTGTTCTCGGGCGAGGTCAACGACAGTCCGGGCAATGCTCGTGCATTCGACCTGGCCGACGGGCAGCGTGAATTTGGCGCTGGTAGTCCGGTGGACATGCACGCCGCGCAGCTCACCGGTATGCCATGGCACGACCGTCGCACATGCCGACTCGGGTAGGAACGCCAGCGGCAAGTCGCGAAGCACCGCCGCAGTGGAGTGACTCGCCTGGGCGCCGGGGGTGGTGAGGACAACCGCAATTGCCGCTGCGGCGTGCCGCCACCGGGAGGCTGCGTATTCGTCGAGATGGCTGAGATCGGCCACTTGGAAGGCACCGGCCCGCAGCCGATGCAACCGGCCCGCGTTCACGGCCCACCGGAGGGCGGACTGTGTCCAACCGCAGCCATGCGCCTGCCGCAGGGAGAAGACTCCGCACTGAACCAGGGCGACCGGAGGAATTTCAGGCATCCCCCACCTTGGCCGTGCCTCCCCGGCCAGAGGCGGTTATCCACCGGCCGGCCTCCCACTTTGACCCCGGGAGCGTCGCTAGACAGGGCGATTCACGGCTATGGCGGGGTCAAAGTCGGGAGATCGAGGCGGTTCAGTGGCCGACGGCCTTGGCCAGCTGGGCCTTCGTCATCGTGGCGCGGCCCTTGATCTTCTTGGCCTTGGCCTCGGCGTAGAGCTGGTCGCGGGTGCGGCCACCGGAGCCGGAGTGCGAGCGCAGCCCGCCGCGCCGCGATGAGGAGATGTCATCGGTCGACGTCCGGCTCGCTTGCTGTGCCTCACCGGCCCGGGCACGCTCCTTGTTCACTGTGCGCGCCGCGATCTCCTTGGCCACTTTCGTCGGCTTGCCCTGCTTCTCGAGGCCCTGCTCGATGTGCTCGTACTGACGTTCGCGCTTGGCGCTCCAGCCCGGCTGCGGCATGACCGCTACGTACCCGCCCGGGTCGGCGGGAAAACCGGTATAGCCTCGGATTCGTGCCTGGAACGGACCCGCTCGTGGAACGCATGCGCGGCTTCGGCACGACGATTTTCGCCGAGATGTCTGCACTGGCGCTCAGCACGAACAGCATCAACCTCGGCCAGGGTTTCCCCGACACCGACGGGCCGCCCGAACTGCTCGCCGCTGCGGCGCAGGCGATCTACGCCGGGCACAACCAGTACCCGCCCGGGCCGGGCATCCTGGCTTTGCGTCAGGCGATCGCGGCACACCAGCAGCGGCATTACGCGCTGGACTACGACCCCGACAGCGAAGTCCTCGTCACCGCCGGCGCCACCGAGGCCATCGCTGCCGCCATCCTCGCCCTGACCGGTCCAGGTGACGACGTCGTTCTGTTCGAGCCCTACTACGACTCCTACGCCGCGTGTATCGCCCTGGCCGGTGGCCGGCGCCGCCCGGTCACCCTGGAACGCGACGGCGACGGCTGGGACTTCGACCCGGACGCCCTGCGGCGGGCGATCACCCGGCGGACCAAGGTGATCCTGCTCAACACGCCGCACAACCCCACGGGCAAGGTGTTCAGCGCCAGCGATCTAGCGGTCATCGCCCAGCTTGCCGGCGAGCACGACCTGACCGTCATCTCCGACGAGGTCTACGAGCATCTCACCTTCGACGGGTGGCTGCACCAGCCGATCGCCACCCTGCCCGGCATGCGGGAGCGAACCGTCACGATCAGCAGCGCAGGCAAGACGTTCAGCGTCACCGGCTGGAAGATCGGCTGGGCCTGCGCACCCGCGCCGCTGCTTTCGGCCGTCCGCACGGTGAAGCAGTTCTTGACCTTCGTCAACGGCGCTCCGTTCCAACCGGCCGTCGCCTCGGCGCTCTGGGCCGACGCGGCCTACTATCGTGCGATCGCCACCCAGCTGCAGCAGCAGCGCGACCTGCTCTGTGACGGCTTGGTCGGGCTGGGTTACGACGTCATCCGGCCGCAGGCCACCTACTTCGCCACGGTCGACGTCCACGCTGACGCCGTGGAGTTCTGCCGCGAGTTGCCGCGCCGGGCCGGCGTGGTCGCGATCCCGAGCAGTGTCTTCTACGACTCGACGGCAGGAGACAGCTTCGTCCGGTTCGCCTTCTGCAAGAGGCCCGACGTCCTCGATGAGGCACTGCGCAGACTCAAGGAGGCCCACCCGTGAAAGTCGCCGCGATCCAGCACGACATCGTCTGGGAGGACGCCGCGGCCACCCGCCGCCACGTCACGCCGCTCATCAGCCAAGCCGCCGCGTCCGGGGCTCGGCTCATCGCCCTCACCGAGATGTTCGCGACAGGGTTCTCGATGCAGCCTGAGCGCATCGCCGAGGACGAGGGCGGCCCCACGGAGACGTTTCTGCTGGAACAGGCCGGCCAGCACGGCGCGTACCTGGTTGCCTCGATCGCACAGCGCGGCCCGGACGGGAACTACCGCAACAACGCCGTGCTCGCGACGCCGTCCGGTGAGGTGCACCGGTACGCCAAGATCCATCCGTTCGGCTATGCGGGCGAGGCTGAGCACTACACCGCCGGCGAGCGGCACGTCACCGTCGAGGTCGAGGGCCTGCGGGTGAGCCTGTTCGTCTGTTACGACCTGCGCTTCGCCGACGAGTTCTGGGAGCGCGCCGGCGACACTGATATATACGTCGTCCCGGCCAACTGGCCCGAACCGCGCCGCGAGCACTGGCGCACGCTGCTGCGAGCCCGCGCGATCGAGAACCAGGCCTATGTCCTCGGGGTCAACCGCGTGGGGACCGTCAAGGACATGCGCTATGTCGGCGATTCCGCGCTGATCGACCCGCACGGCCGCACCCTCGCCGAGGCCAGCCTGGGCGAGGCGGTGCTCGTCGCCGAGGTCAGCGCGCAGTCCGTTATGTCCGTCCGAGCCGAGTTCCCATTTCTCGCAGATCGCCGTAAGAGGGACGGTTGATTGTCCGCATCACGGCCCCTGTCTGCTCTGTTACCACTTGGTCACGATCGCAGTCTGTGCTTGCGATATGCCTCTCGCTGGTATTTGACTGTGCCATCGGGCGCCGGACAGATCGTCTGCGCGCCAGCACACAGGAGGTCACTCACCAGTGAGAGTCCACAAGGGCAAAGCACTCGTTGCGGGGTTGGCGGCGCTTGCGCTAGCGCTAACCGGCTGCAGCAGTAGCAAGGGTGGCAAGGGCGGCGGCACTAACGCCGACACGTCCGGCACCAAGGGCACGGGCATGTTCGCCGATTGCTCAAAGTCGGCTAACGACTGCAACAACGGTAAGACGAAGAAGGGTGGCACGCTCACCTACACGCTGGAGAAGACAATCGGCGGCTGGAACATCAATACCTCGAACTCCAACACGTTCGAGTTCGCCGAGGTAATGGACGGCGTCGTGAGCGGTGCGTTCACCGCGACCCCCGACCTCAAGCCGGTGCTGAACGAGGACATGATGACCTCGGCCGAGCAGACCAAGGCCGACCCGCAGACTCTCGTTTACAAGGTCAAGTCCGAGGCGATTTGGAGCGACGGACAGCCGGTCGACTTCAAGGACTTCGAGTACGCCGCCAAGACCTCCGACGGCACGTCGTGCCCGGACTGTGGGGCGGCCAGCACTTCTGGTTACGACCAGATCGCGTCGATGACCCCGTCGGACAACGGCAAGACCATCACCGTCGTCATGAAGAAGCCCTACAGCGACTGGCAGGGGATGTTCGGCACGCTGTACCCGGCGCACATCGCCGCCCAGCACGGCGACCTCACCACGCCCAAGGGCCTGGCCACATCCTTCCTCTACCTCGACAAGACCCAGCCGACCTACTCGTCCGGCCCGTACATGGTCCAGGCCGCGGTCAAGGACACCTCGGTGACCGAGGTGCCGAACCCGAAGTGGTACGGCAAGGTCAAGCCCAGCCTGGACAAGCTGGTCTTCCGCATCATCACCGAGCAGACCCAGGAAGTCCCGGCGCTGCAGAACAACGAG
>JALYVG010000117.1 GCA_030853345.1 Actinomycetota bacterium
CGATTCGACCTTGCCGTGCAGTTGGGTGGACACGCCGTCGGCCGAGACCGTGACCGGCTGACCGGCCTTGACCTGGTCGACCTGGGCCAGCGGCACGCTGATGGCGACGCCTTGGATGCCGGTGCCGACGATGGTGATCGTGCCGCCGCTGGCCGACGATCCCGGCGTCAGGCCGATGGCGGCGATCGTGCCTTCGGCAGGGCTGGTCAAGGTGGCGGCGGCCAGGTTCTGCTCGGCCGCCGTCAGTTGTGCCTCCGCCGCGTCGATTGCGGCCTGGTCGGCGGCGAGTCGTGCGGCGCTGGCTGGCTGGCTGGTCTGCCCAGTGCCGTTCTGCCCGGTGCTGTTCTGTCCGGTGCCACCCTGTCCTGAGCCAGGCTGGCCCGAGGTCGAGTTGCCGGAGTTCCCTTGGCCGTTCTGGCCGGATCCTGGCCGGTTGGAGCCGGTCGTACCCGAGCCCGTCGGTCCCGATGAGGAACCTCCCTGGCCCGGGCCAGAGCCCGATCCACCCGAGCCGGAGCCACCCGAGCCGGTGCCGTCCTGCAGGACACCTGCGAGCGTCCATAGGCTGACCCCGGCGTTGCTCAGCAGGTCCACGAGGGGCCGCGGGCGCCGCCGGGGCCGCGATGCTCGTCACGAAATTGCTGGGCTAGAAGGTGGTGGGCCCCGCGGGGCTCGAACCCGCAACCTACGGATTAAAAGTCCGCAGCTCTGCCAATTGAGCTAGAGGCCCAGGCGGATGCGGACCTGAACTCCGACGAACAACCCGGGCCGCACCCTCCGCGCCACAGTCTGTCAGGTCGGTGGGCCGAGCGCAGCGGGCTGGTCACAGCGCGTGCAGCCAGTCACCCGCGATACGTTCGCCGATCCGCTCGAGCAACGGCCCCGGCTCGGTCATGCAGCGATCCAGGTCCGGCTCGAGTTCGTGCAGCGTGTATGTCGCAGCGAAACCGGCGGCGCTCAATGCAGCGGGGGACAGTGAGGTCACCCCTGCGACAGCCACGGCCGGCACGCCGTGCTCGGCTGCTGCCCCGGCCACGCCGACGGGCGCCTTGCCGCGCAGGCTCTGCTCGTCCAGAGAGCCCTCGCCGGTCACCACCAGGCGCGCATCGGAGAGCAGATCGGCGAAGCCGATCATCCCGAGCAGCAACTCGATGCCGGGCCGGGCGTGCGCGCCCAGGCCGGCCATGGCCCCGAAGCCCACGCCGCCAGCCGCTCCGGCGCCTGGCTCGGTCGAGTGGTCCGCACCGACAGCGGCAGCCAACAGATCGGCCCAACGGCACAACCCGGCCTCGAGTAGTGCGACGTCGTCGGCATCGGCTCCCTTCTGTGGCGCGAAGATCGCGGCCGCACCATCGGTGCCCAACAGTGGGTTGTCGACATCGCTGGCTATGACGAACTCCGTACTGCCGATACGTGGATCCAGACCGCTGAGGTCCACCCCGTCCAGATCCGCCAGCAGCCCGCCCCCGCCAGCGGTCCGCCGCCGTTCGCGATAGGTCAACCGCGCCCCGAGCGCCTCGAGCATCCCTGCGCCACCGTCGGTGCTCGCGCTGCCGCCGACGCCCAGGATGACTGTTGCGGCGCCGGCATCCAACGCAGCCCGGATGAGCTCGCCCGTCCCGAAACTGCTCGCCCGCAACGGGTCTGGCGTGGCCAGGAGATGCAGGCCCGACGCCTGTGCCATTTCCACCACTGCGGTGTCGTCGCGCACGGCGATCGAGGCCGACACGCGGTCGCCGAGCGGCCCGCTCGCGGCGGCGGTGACCCGGCGGTAGCCACTGGCCAAGGCAGCCTCGACGGTCCCGTCGCCGCCGTCGGCCACCGGCGCGACCTGCACCGCCAGGTCGGGGATGGCCCGCTTCAGCCCGGCACGCAGGTACGCGGCCACCGCGGTGGCCGGCAGGGACCCCTTGAACTTGTCTGGCGCTACGACGACGTGCCCGGCCGCGCTATCCCGGAAGGTTGAGGTCCTTTTCGAGCTCGATCTGGCGCTCCTCACTCTTCACCGCGTCCTTGATCTGTTCGGTGGTCATCGCCAGGCTGACCGCGTAGTAGAACATCATCAAACTGAAAAGGACCACGGCCAGCAGGTCGAACCACTCGGGCAGCACCTTGTGCGCGCCCTTGCCGTAGCGGCCCATCAGGCCGATGATCGTCGTCCCGACCAACCACGGCCAGATCCAGGACGCCGCGCGCCAGTCGATGTCGGGCCGCTTGACGTCATGGGCCCGGCGCAAGGCGATTTCGAAAATTATCCGGCCGATGAAGATCCCGGCGAGCAACCGCCACATGGCGTCGAAACCGCCCCAGTAGATGATCAGATTCGCTGACACGAAACCCAGCGGATTCATGATCTTGGGGTACGGCAGTCGGTAGGGACGCGGCCGATCCGGATCCCGGGCCTGCAGGGCCGCCAGCGAAACGGGGGCAAACGCGTACATGATGGCCGTGGCCCCGGTGACCAGCCCGACGAGGGATTGCCAGCTCGGGAAAGGCAAGAAGACGATCTCGCCGATGATGAACGAGAGCAAGATCGAATACATCGGGACACCGCGGCTGTTTGTGTAAGTCAGCTTGTCCGGCAGCACCTCCTCCTCGCCCAACGCGTAGGAGAGCCGGGCGGACGTGCCGAGGTAGATCAAGCCCGTACCGCCCGGAGAGACCACCGCGTCGATGAGCAGGATCGTGCCCAGCCAGCCGGCCCCGGCCGCCAGCGCAAGCGTGTAGTACGGACCGAAGTCGCCTGCACCGATGGGGTTGGCCCAGCCGTGTTTGAGGTTGGAGGGAGACAACCCGCCAATGAAGGCCACTTCGAGTGCGATGTAGACGGCCGCGCCGACGAGCATCGCGGAGATGATCGCCCGCGAGATGTCCTTCTTCGGGTTACGTGCCTCGCCGCCCATCTGCACGGCCTGCTCGAAGCCCTGGAGCGCGAAGACGACACCGAGCGGCAGTGCGGCGAACACGCCGTGCGCGCCGTAGGGCATGAACCCGCCGCCTGCCGTGAAGTTCGAGGCATGGAAGCTCAGGGTCATGATGACGACCACGGCCAGGATCGGGACGGCGGCCTTCCAGATCACGAGCATGGTGTTGCTGTCGGACAGCAGCTTCGCGCCGGCCAGGTTGACCACGGTGAACAGCAGCATCGCGAGCGTCGCCACCACCAAACCGGTGCCGTTCAGCGTGCCGTTCGTGTGCAGCATGACCAGGTGCTTCTTGGCCCAGCCCGTGCTGGACATGTAGGAGATGCTCGCCTCGACCTCGATCGGCGCAATCGTCACCGACTGCAGGTACGCGGCCCACCCTGCGGTGAAGCCGGCCAGCGTGCCGAAGGCGAAGTAGGGAAAGCGCGCCGTTCCTCCGGCGACGGGGTAGGCCGCCCCGAGTTCGGCGTGGATCAGCGCAAGCACCATCAGCATGAAGGCCGCAAGGATCCACGAGAGCAGCGACGCCGGGCCTGCTGCCTCGGCGGCGAACAGGGCGCCGAGCAACCAGCCCGAGCCGATGATCGAGCCCAGTGAGATAAACATCAGGCCCCAGAAGCCGATACTGCGCTTCAGGTCGGTCGATGCCGGCGTGCGACCTGATTCCTTGGAAAGCGATGCCTGCGTCATGTGCGCCCCAGGATTCATCGAGTGATCGTCGTAGAGCCGGATAATTCTCGCGTGGCCCCGCCGGGTCAATGGCTCACGGCCGGGTTGAACTGGGATTTGTCTGTGAGAGTTCACGCGGCATGGGCCAGACTTGGCCCATGGTGTTGATCTCGCCGGCCCTGCCTGTGGTGCACTACGGACAGGGCGCGCTGGCTGATGTCATGCCCTCGGCGCTGGCCGCGCTGGGTGTCGCGGGCGAACCCAACCCGCTCGAGCTGGCCGACACGCCGCGAGTCGTCGTGCTGCTTGTGGACGGTCTGGGGTGGCCGCGGCTGACTCGCAACGCCGCGGCGGCGCCGTTCCTGAACTCTCTGACCGGCCGCTCGCTGACCGCCGGCTTCCCGACGACGACAGTCACCAGCCTGGCCTCGCTCGGCACCGGGCTGCCGCCCGGCGCGCACGGCTTGACCGGGTACACGTCCTACCTGCCCGATGTCGACACGACGATCAACTGGCTGGCGTGGCGCCCGGCCGCCGGTGGCGAGTCACTGATCGACCTGGTGGTCCCCGAGGTCGTCCAGCCCGAACCCACGGTCTTCGAGCGGGCGGAGGCGGCCGGTGTCGCGGCGACGGTCGCCACCGCGGCCGCCTTCGGCGGGACCGGCCTGACCCGTGCTGTCCTGCGTGGGGGACGCTTCGGCGGGACGGTGAGCGGCGGCGACCTGATCAGCCGAGTCGCCGCCGCCAGCCGCATCGGCAACCGCAGCCTGGTGTACGGCTACGTCAGCGAGATGGACCTCGTCGGCCACGTCAGAGGGCCGGACTCGCCGGCGTGGCTCGCCCAGCTGACCATGCTCGACCGCTTCGTCGAACAGTTGGCGCAAGCCCTGCCCGCCGACGCGTCGCTGCTCGTCACCGCAGATCACGGCATGACGACGGTCCCGGACGAAGACAAGATCGACTTCGACGACTCGGCGATCCTGCAGGACGGTGTACTCGCGCTGGCCGGTGAGCCGCGGGCCCGTTACGTGCACACCCGCGACGGTGCCCAGGCAGATGTCCACGCCGCGTGGCGAGCCGAGCTGGGTGAGCGGATGTGGGTACTGAGCCGCGACGAAGCGATCACGACGGGTCTGTTCGGTCCCACCGTCACCACCGCAGCCAGGTCCCGGATCGGCGACGTGGTGGCCATCTCGCACAGCACGACAGCAGTCGTGCGCCGCACAGCCGAATCGCGGCTGGCCGCCCTGCCTGGCCAACACGGCGCGCTGACCGACGACGATCTGCTGGTGCCGCTGCTGCGCAGCGGGCGCACCTGAGGCAGGGTCCACCGCACCGGCAGGCCCGTGGCCGTGCACCGGGTGACGGTCCGCCGCCTCAAGGACGAGCTCATTTATTTCACCGGCCGTGTTGCCGTGGCCGGCTGATGTTCCTCGCGGTGGCGAAACCGCACGCAGGAGCGGTGAGCCGCCTAGCCCTCCTTGTTGTGGAGTGCGACAAGCACGCCGGCCAGCGCGAAGTACTTGTTGCTACCGAGGTCGGCCACCGTCTTGATGTTGAACGTCTCGGCGAGAACGGCGTCGTGCTTCTCAGTCAGGCCGGCCAGCGCGGACGGCGGCGCGGAAAGCAGTTCGCTCAGGGACTTGTTCTCGTAGGCCTTGTCCAGGCCCTTCTCGAGGTTCACGAAGATCGACATTCGGTTGCCCTTCCGATTTGGGATGTTGCGCGGCAAGCCTTACCCACGAGGCGTGGTCGCGTCACAGGGTAGCGTCGCCAGCCGTGCCCGCCCTGCTCGCCGATCTGACCACACTGCGCCTCGGGGGTCCGGTCGGGCGACTCGTCACAGTGGGCTCGACGGATGAACTCGTCGACGCCGTACGCACCTGCGACGCAGCCGGTGAACCGGCTCTGATCATCGGTGGCGGCAGCAACCTGGTCGCGGCCGACGCAGGCTGGCCCGGCGCCGCCATCCTGGTCCGCACCGCCGGCATCGACCCGGCCGACGTGGACGGCGGGGTGGCGCTCACCGTGCAGGCCGGCCTCCCGTGGGATGTGTTCGTCGAGCACACCGTCGAGGCAGGCTTGTCCGGGCTGGCCGCCATGTCGGGCATCCCCGGGCTGACCGGCGCGACGCCGATCCAGAACGTGGGCGCGTACGGCAGTGAGGTGGCCGACGTCATCAGCTCGGTGACGATCCTCGACCGGACCACCGGGCGGGTCGAGACATGGCCACCGGAGCGCTGTGGGTTCGGCTTTCGCACCAGCGCCTTCAAGCAGACCGACCGCTACGTGGTGCTGGACGTGACCTTCACGCTGCAGCGCTCTTGCGACGGCGTGCCGGTCCGCTATGTCGAAGTGGCGCGGCAACTGGGCATCGAACCCGGCAGTGTCGCACCGTCGGCGCAGGTCCGCGACGTCGTGCTGGGGCTGCGCCGCAGCAAGGGGATGCTGCTCGACGCCGCCGACCATGACACGTGGAGCGTCGGCTCGTTCTTCGTCAACCCGTTCGTCGCACCGGCGGCCGCTCCTGCGGGCTGCCCCCAGTGGACCGTCGACGAGAAGGTCAAGCTTTCCGCTGCCTGGTTGATCGAGAAGGCCGGGTTCGCCAAGGGCTACGGGCTCACTCGCGGGCGAGGCACGGTCGCGCTGTCGACGAAGCACACCCTGGCGTTGACGAACCGCGGCGGCGCCACGACGGCCGAGCTGCTCGAACTGGCGCGTGAGATCCGCGACGGAGTCGAAGCACGGTTCGGCGTACGCCTGCGTCCCGAGGCACGCCTGGCGGGCGTCGAGTTCTAGCGGCGTCCGGGCGCCCAACTGATCGGAGGACGACGAGCGCGTTAGATGGGTGCCATGACCTACCCACCGGCACCGGGCGACCAGCCGACATACGGGCAGCCCCCGCAATACAGGCCGCCGCAGGCGCCGCCGCGGCGGTCCGCACCGCTCCTGGGCTGGTTGCTGCTCGGGGCCGGTGTCCTGCTCGTAATCGGGGCTCCGATGCCGTGGGCGACCGTGCTGTCGATCTCGGTCGCGGGAACCGTCGGGGGTGGCAAGGCCACGATGTTCTTCGGCGTCCTCATCGCGGCCGGGGGGTTGCTGATCGGGATGAAACAGGGACGGCTCTGGGTGCCGATCACCGCGTGCGTGCTCGCCGCCCTGGTCGTGCTGATCGCGCTGGGCAATATGGGCAATATCAGCAGCGTCGCCACGAAGAACGAAGAGCGCTTCGCCGGCAACACGGTATCGATCGGGTCCGGGCTGTGGTTGACACTGGTGATGGGCCTGGCTGCGCTGGGCCTGTCGATCGTCGGCATCGCCCGCCGCCCGGCGCTGAACGTCTAGGTGGTCCGCGCCACCTTGTGCGGCGCGGCCTGGGCGAGCGGTTTGACCACCAACAGGTCGATGTTGACGTGCGCAGGGCGGGTCACCGCGAAGGCGATGCAGTCGGCAACGTCTTCTGCGGTAAGGGGATGGTCGACGCCCGCATAGACACGATCAGCGGCAGCGGCGTCGCCGCGCAGCCTGACCAGAGAGAATTCCTCAGTGCGCACCATGCCCGGCGCCACCTCGGTGACCCGTACCGGGCGACCGTTGAGCTCCAGCCGCAGCGTCTCGACGAACGCGGTGGCACCGTGCTTGGCCGCGGTGTAGCCGGCGCCGCCTTCGTAGACGAGATGGCCAGCGATCGAACCGGTGACCACCACGTGGCCGCCGGCGCCACGTTCGAGCGCCGGCAGCAGCGCCTGGGTCATACGCAATACGCCGAGCACGTTGGTGTCGAACATCGTCTGCCAGTCGGTGATTTGGGCGCGCTCGATCGGCTCGACGCCCAGAGCGCCGCCGGCGTTGTTCACCAGCACGGCGACGTCGTCGACTGACGCCGCCAGTTCGGCCACCGACTGCGCCGAGGTGACGTCGAGGGTGACCGCCCGTACCCCGGGCGTCGTGGCGGCAAGTTCGTCGAGCCGTTCGCGCCGCCTGGCCGCGGCCACGACCTCGAACCCCTCGGCGGCCAGTCGGCGCGCGGTGGCCGCGCCGATGCCGCTACTGGCTCCGGTCACGACGGCGACTCCGCGGCTCATGCCCAGATTCTGCTGGTCGGGGGATTCGGGCATGATCCGGGGTAACCCGTTGTTGAACAGCGGACCACCTAACGGCGAGAGGAGCGGGCGTGCATCGCATCGGGCGCGCCACGCTGCCTCGCCGGCTGGCGATGCTGAGTGTGCACACCTCCCCGCTGGATGCCCCGGGCGGTGGTGACGCGGGCGGTATGAACGTTTACGTCGTCGAGACCGCGACCCGCCTGGCCGACGCCGGAGTCGCGGTCGAGATCTTCACCCGGGCCACGTCCAGCGAACAGGAGCCCACGGTCGAGATGCACCCCGGCGTCCTCGTGCGCCACGTCACGGCCGGACCGTACGAGGGGCTGTCCAAAGGCGATCTGCCCGCGCAGTTGTGCGCGTTCACCGCGGGCGTCATGCGCACCGAGGCCTTGCACGAGCCAGGCTGGTACGACGTGATCCACTCGCACTACTGGCTGTCCGGTCAGGTGGGCTGGCTGGCCCGCATGCGATGGGGTGTTCCGCTCGTGCATTCCGCGCACACCCTGGCGAAGGTCAAGAACGCGCTGCTGGCCGAGGGCGACGAGCCCGAACCGATGGCCCGGGTGATCGGCGAGGAGCAGGTTGTCGCCGAGGCCGACCGACTCATTGCCTCTACGGCCGGGGAAGCAGCCGATCTGATCGAGCTGTACGGGGCGGCACCGGACAAGGTGCGGACGGTGGCCCCCGGCGTCGACCTGGTTGCGTTCCAACCCGGCTCGCGGCACGAGGCGCGGCGTCGCCTCGGCCTGCGCCAGGATGCGCCGCTGCTGCTGTTCGTCGGCCGGATACAGCCGCTGAAGGCGCCGGACCTGTTGCTGCGCGCGGCCGCGATGCTGCGGGCGGACGCATCGCCGGGCGCCGACCCCCAGGTTGTCGTGCTGGGCGCCCCGAGCGGAACCGGACTCGCACAGCCGGACTGGCTGAGCGGGATCGCCGCCGGGCTCGGTCTGGGCGACACGGTGCGCATCGTCGCCCCGGTTTCGCGCGCCACCGTCGCCGACTACTACCGCGCCGCCGACATCACCGTCGTGCCGAGCTACAACGAGTCCTTCGGGCTGGTCGCCCTGGAATCCCAGGCGTGCGGGACGCCGGTCGTCGCAGCATCGGTCGGCGGCCTGCCCACCGCGGTGGCCGACGGCGTGTCCGGTGTGCTCGTCGACGGCCACGATCCCGAGCTGTGGGCCAAGGTGCTCGGTGAGCTGTTGCGCAACCCGCGGGCCCTGGCCCACGTTGCCGCCGGGGCGCGGGCCCACGCCGAGAAGTTCTCCTGGCAGCGCACCGTCGACGGTCTGCTGGTCGCCTATCAAGAAGCCGTCGCCGAGCTCTCGAGTGCGACGGCCGAGGCCGTCGGTAGATGACCACGGCGGACGTGATCGAGTCGGCGCTGCGCGAGCAGGAAGTCGAGTTCGAGCGGATCGCTCCCGAGACGTTCGTGGTCGCGCTGCCGGGGCAGAAACGGCTCAAGACCGCGTGTTGGCTGACGATCGGCGCACATGCGCTCGAGATCGAAGCGTTCGTCATGCGCAAGCCCGATGAGAATCACGAGCGGGTGTATGCGTTCCTGTTGCAGCGCAACGTGCGCATGTACGCGGTGTCATGGGCCATCGACGCCGCGGGCGACGTCTACCTGACCGGCCGGCTGCCGTTGTCGGCGGTGACGGCCGACGAGATCGACCGGGTGCTGGGCTCGGTGCTCGAGTATTCCGATGGAACCTTCAACCAGCTGCTCGAGCTTGGTTTCGGCTCGTCCATCCGGCGCGAGTGGGCCTGGCGGGTCAAGCGTGGCGAGTCATTGGCCAACCTGGCCGCGTTCGCCCACTTCGCACAGCGTCCCGTGGACTGAGGAGATCGGCCGCGGGCGTGAATGGCAGGATTGCCGCGTGCCCACACTGATCCTGCTCCGCCACGGCGAGAGCGACTGGAACCAGAAAAACCTGTTCACCGGCTGGGTCGACGTCGACCTGACCACCCAGGGCGAGGCCGAGGGGCGCCGCGGTGGTGAACTGATCACGGCGCACGACCTGCTGCCTGATGTCGTGCACACGTCCTTGCTCCGGCGGGCGATCCGCACCGCAGACATCACGCTCGACGTGGCTGACCGGCACTGGATACCGGTACGGCGGTCGTGGCGGCTCAACGAAAGGCACTACGGGGCGCTGCAGGGCAAGGACAAGGCAGCCGTTCGGGACGAGTTCGGCGAGGAGCAGTTCATGCTGTGGCGCCGGTCCTACGACACCCCCCCGCCGCCGCTACCCGATGACGACCAGTACAGCCAGGTGGGGGAGCCGCGCTACGCCGACCTGCTCGAGATCGTGCCGCGCACCGAGTGCCTGGCCGATGTGGTGGCCCGGATGATGCCGTACTGGTACGACGCGATCGTGCCGGACCTGCACGCCGGGCACACGGTGCTCGTCGTCGCGCACGGCAACTCGCTGCGGGCGATGATCAAGCACCTCGACGGGCTGTCGGACGAGGCGGTCGTCGCCCTGAACGTGCCGACCGGAATTCCGCTGCACTACGACCTCGACGCGAGCACCATGATGCCGACACGCGCAGCGGCCTACCTGGACCCCGAGGCCGCCGCCGCCGCCATCCAGGCCGTGGCCAACCAGGGCAAGAAGAAGTAGCAGCCGCGGGGTGTTCCTGCGGTGGTTTCTGGGACCGACCGGACCCGGCCTCGATCGTCTGAGGGCTCCGGCCGTCGGCCGGGCCCGACCCGCAGTTGATCACAGCGAAGGCGTGGTCTTGCCGGCCAGCTGTGCCCCGCGCCGCCGGTGCCCGTTCGGGTAGTGGTGGTCGGCCTGGCCGGCGCACCGGCTCGCGCACCGTAGGATCGCCGTGTGACAGGCGCTGCCGTGCTGCTGAGCCTGCTCGGTGCCGCGGCCTGTATCGCGCTTGGCGTGCCGATCGGTATGCGCCTTGCGCGGCGGCGCAGTTTCGGCCGGCCCGACACCGTGCCCCGGGCCCGAATACCGCACGCGCCATCGCCGCCGACGCTCGAGCAGCCGCTGTCCTCGCTCGTCGTCGAGGCGTTAGACCAGGGCGTGGTCGTCATCGACCGCGACGACCGGGCCGTGCTCGTCAACCCCGCCGCGCGCGCAATGGGCGTCCTCGATGTCGACCGGCTGATCTTTCCCGAGCTGAGTGACCTGGCCCTGAAATGCCGCGAGAACGCCGCAATCGTCGCGGGCACGGTCGACCTGCCGTTAGGCCGTCTGGGTCGCGAGCCCATCGCGTTGGCCGTCACCGCGGTACCCCTGCCCGCCGCCGGCGCAGAATACGCAGACGACGTCGCCCTGTTGCTCGCCGACGTCAGCGACCAGCGCCGTCTCGAAGCAGTGCGCCGCGACTTCGTCGCCAACGTCTCCCACGAGCTCAAGACCCCGGTCGGCGCGCTCATGCTGCTGGCCGAGGCCGTGCAGGACGCCTCGGACGACCCCGAGACGGTGGCCCGCTTTGCCGGCCGGATGCAGCACGAGGGCAACCGGCTGGCCCGGCTGGTGGGCGAACTGATGGAACTGTCGCGGGTCCAAGGCATGGATCCGATGCCGGCGGCCACCGCGGTCGACGTGCGCGCTCTGGTGGACGAGTCCGCGGACCGGGCCCGGCTCGCCGCCGAGCAGGCCGGCATCACGGTCGAGGTGGTCTGCGCCGACGGACTGGTGGTGCGCGGCAGCGAGGCGCAGTTGGGCACCGCGGTCGCCAACCTGGTCGACAACGCCATCGCCTACAGCCCGGGCGGAACCCGCGTGTTGGTCACGGCGGCCGCGTCGAGCGACCACCAGGCGCGGCCCACCGTCGACATCTCGATCTCCGACCAGGGTCTGGGCATCGCCGAAGCTGACCTGGATCGCATCTTCGAACGCTTCTACCGCGTCGACCCGGCGCGCTCGCGGGCGACGGGCGGCACCGGCCTGGGGCTGGCGATCGTGAAGAACATCGTGACGAACCATCTCGGCACGGTCCGGGTGCGAAGCGTCGAGGGCGAGGGTTCCACGTTCACCATCCGGTTACCGCGCGTTCACTCTCGTACGCGACTGTCGTCCTCGGGGGCCGCCCACGGTGCCGTCACCACGAGAGGAACTGCATGACGCGTGTTCTGGTCGTCGAGGACGAGGAATCGTTCTCCGACGCCTTGTCGTACATGCTGCGGCGTGAGGGCTACGAGGTGGAGGTAGCCGCCACCGGTCCGGACGCGCTCACCGCGTTCGACCGTGCCGGCGCCGACATGGTGCTGCTGGACATGATGCTGCCCGGCCTGTCCGGCACCGAGGTCTGCCGCAGCCTGCGGGCCAAGTCCCACGTGCCGATCATCATCGTGACCGCCCGCGACTCCGAGGTCGACAAGGTCGTCGGTCTGGAACTGGGCGCCGATGACTACGTGACCAAGCCGTTCTCCTCGCGCGAACTCGTCGCCCGGATCCGCGCGGTGCTGCGCCGCGGCGCCGAACCGGACGAGCTGATGCCCAGCACGGTCGAGGTGGGCCCGGTGCGCATGGACGTCGAGCGGCATGTGGTGTCGGTCGACGGTACCCAAACACCCATGCCACTGAAGGAATTCGACTTGCTCGAACTACTCCTGCGCAACGCCGGGCGGGTGCTTACGCGTGGCCAGCTCATCGACCGCGTCTGGGGTGCGGACTACGTCGGCGATACCAAGACCCTCGACGTCCACGTCAAGAGGCTGCGGTCCAAGATCGAGCCCGACCCGGCCAACCCGAAGCACCTGATCACGGTGCGTGGCTTGGGCTACAAGTTCGAGGTCTGAGCGGCCGCGGCGGCGGTGGCGGGGTGCACCGCGACGAGGCCGAGCTCGAGCCGGGCGGCGCACACTCGCACCAGTTCGTCGTAGGCCGCCTCGCCGATCAGCGCGATCAGCTCCGGGCCGTAGGAGACGTACATCGCCTCGGCGCCGATGTGCGCCTCTGGTGAGGACGTGCACCACCAGTGCAGGTCGTGGCCGCCCTCGCCCCATCCGCGGCGGTCGAATTCCCCCACGGTGGAAAGCAGAATCCGGGTGCCGTCGGGAAGATCGACCCAGTCCTGCTCGCGGCGCACCGGCAGCTGCCAGCACACCTCGGGCTTTGTCTCGAGCGGGTGCCGCCCGGTGCGCAGAGCGAGCGCGTGCAAGGAACACCCTTCGCCACCGGGGAATCCGGGCCGGTTGAGGTAGATGCAGGCACCGTCGACCTTGCGCGTGCGGCGCCGGTCCTGCTCGTCGCCCACGTTGTCCTTCTCGACGATGTCGAGCTTCTTCGTACCGGTGCGCGCAGCCGGTGCGTACTGCCAGTGAGCCGGCGTGAGTTCGGCGGCGAAACGGCGTACCCGCTTCTCGTCGTCCTTGTCCGAGAAGAACGCTCCGTGCGAGCAGCAGCCGTCATCGGGGCGGCCGGGCTCGACGCCGTGGCAGCCGCGGCCGAAGATGCACGTCCACCTCGAGCACAACCAGGTCAGGTCGGCCCGGATGCGATGCGACGCATCGGCCGGGTCGGCGAATTCGATCCACTCCCGAGCGAAATCGAGCGGGACCTCGGCAACGACGTGTTCTGGGCTCGGCACCCGATGAGCGTACGAGACCCGGTTAGGGTGCGACACATGCGGTTGGGCGTACTGGACGTTGGATCGAACACCGTCCACCTGCTCGTGGTCGACGCCTACCGCGGCGCCCAACCCTGGCCGCAGCATTCCCGCAAGAGCGAGCTGCGGCTGGCCGAACACATCAACGCGCGCGGCAACCTCGCGCAGCCGGGTGCGGACGCGCTCGTCGCGGCGGCCATCGACGCCCGCAAGCAGGCCAAGGAGCTCGGCTGCGACGAACTGCTCGCGTTCGCGACGTCCTCGGTCCGGGACGCGCGCAACTCCGTGGAGGTGCTCAGGCGCGTCGGCAAGGAGGCCGGCGTGGAACTCACCGTCCTGTCCGGCGAGGACGAGGCGCGGTTGACGTTTCTCGCGGTACGGCGATGGCTGGGCTGGAGCGCGGGCAACCTGATCTGCCTTGATATCGGCGGTGGGTCGCTGGAGCTCGGCTGCGGTGCTGACGAGGACCCTGGTGTCGCGGTGTCGTTGCCGCTCGGCGCGTCCCGGCTGACCCGCGACTGGTTCAAGGACGACCCGCCGACCAAGGCCTCGATCCAGGCGCTGCGCGAGCACGTCGACAAGCTGCTGGCCGAGCCCGCGGCCAAGCTGCTCAAAGCCGGACCGCCGGACCGTGTGGTGGCCACCAGCAAGACGTTTCGCACCCTGGCCAGGCTCGCGGGCGCGGCGCCGAGCTCGGCCGGTCCGCGGGCACGGCGCACGCTCACCCGCACCGGGCTGACCCAGGTCAGCGCATTCATCTCCCGGATGGCCTCGAGCGACCTGGCCGAACTGGACGGCGTGAGCGAGGGCCGCGCGCACCACACCATCGCGGGCGCGGTCGTCGCAGCCGCCGCCATGGACGCGCTCGGCGTCGCCGAAGTCGAGCTCTGTCCGTGGGCATTGCGCGAAGGTGTGATCCTGCGCCGATTGGACTGGCTCAGCGGCAACTGACCCACCGCCAGCGGCTACCCTGCGCGGCTATGAGCCCCGATGCGCCGCCGGCGGTCACCCCGACCCAGGCGCTGCGCGAATCGCGCGCGAAGGTCGGCCTCTCGACGGCGTCGACCTACCCCGAGGGCGCTCCGGCCGCCTTCGAGATCGCGGCCAAGCTCGGCTACGACGGCGTCGAGGTGATGGTCTGGACGGACCCGATCAGCCAGGACCCGTACGCGCTACTGCGGCTGTCCGAGCACTACCGGGTACCGATCCTGGCCATCCACGCACCGTGCCTGATCATCACCCAGCGGGTGTGGACCACCGACCCGTGGGTCAAGCTGCAGAAGGCCCAGTTCGCCGCCGAACTTCTCGGTGCGCAGACCGTCGTGGTGCACCCCCCGTTTCGCTGGCAGCGGGACTACGCCCGGCACTTCCAAACCGGCATCGAGCGGATGTCGCAGGAGACCGACATCCGCTTTGCCGTCGAGAACATGTTCCCCCTGCGGGTGCGCGGGCGGGAGGTGTCGGCCTACCAACCGACATGGGACGTCGCGTTCGACGGTGAGCCCTACCGCGACTACACCCTCGACCTCTCACACGCTGCGGTGTCGCAGTCCGACACGCTGGCGATGCTCGAGGCGATGGGCAGCCGACTGACCCACCTGCACATCGCCGACGGCACCGGCCTGACCAAGGACGAGCACCTGATCCCAGGACGCGGCGGCCAGCCCTGCGTCGAGGTGCTCCAACGCGTCGCCGCGCAGGGTTTCGCCGGGCACGTGATTGTCGAGGTCAACACCCGCCGTGCGCTCGACCGCGCCGAGCGGGAGGCTGACCTGGCCGAGGCCCTTGCCTTCTGTCGCCTGCACCTCGTCGCCCCGCGGGATCTTCCGGCGGCCGAACGGCCCTAGCCGACTCGACCGCACCGGCGGTCCGCATCGACCGGCTAGGCCACGTGTGCGGACACCACCAGGTTGTCGAGGTAGCTGTGCGTGGCCCAGTTGAAGTCGCCCGTGCAGGTGATCAGCCTGAGCACCGGTACCGGCTGCGGGCCGTAGACCCTCGCGGCCGGGAAGGTGTCCTTGGGGTATTGAGCGATGTCGTCGACCACGAACGGCACGACGCTGCCGTCAGCCCGGGTGACCAGGACCGCAGCGCCGGCGCGTAACTCGCGCAGCCGGTAGAACACGGCCGGGCCGGCGCGCGAGTCGACGTGACCGGCGATCACCGCCGGGCCCGGGTCACCGGGGCGCACGCCGCCCCGGAACCAGCCCGCCACCTGCCACTGGCTCGGGACCTCCAGAGACCCGTCCGGCAGCAGGCTCAGTGCCTGCAGCGCGGTCTGGACTCCGATGCTCGGGATGTGCAGCCGCACCGGCACCGATCCTCTGGCGACCGGCAGCACAGCGCGCAGCGGCTGGGTCGCGCGCGAGGCGATCACCTTCGACTGGCTGGGTGCGCTCCAGCCCCGGGGCAGCGCGTCGGCACCCACGCTCGACAGGAACATCCCCAACAGCACCAGACCGGCTGCCCCCCATGGCCGGCGCAGCCGTACGCGATGCGCTGGCACGCGTCCGCTCACCCGCGGCGCCTCGACCCGGTCCACACGACGAGCCCGGCGACCGCGAGCAAGAGCCCGCCCACTATCAGGCCCAGCGCCGGCCATGGCGTGCCGGGCGCAGCGACGCCGGCCGTCGCGCCGCCGCCGCCGGGGACCGAGCCCACGGGAACCGCACCCGCGCCCGCGGCGTCGAGCAGGGCACGCAGCGTGATCCCGCCACTGGGCGTGTCGAGCACCACCACCGTCCCGATGCTGCCGGCGGTGACCGCGACGTCGGCCCTGGCGGTAATCGAGGGCTGCTCGACCGATGTGGCCACTATCGAAACGCTGCCCGCAGGAACGGTGGTGTACGTGCTCTGGGTGGCGAAAGCGGCGCTGTGTGCGATCGACGGACCGCCGCGAGCCTGCACGTCCACGTGCGGTGCGCGGCTGGCGGCCTGGATCACCCGGATGCTGCCGCTGCCCGCGCGGGGCTGGGTGAGCTCGTCACTCAGCACCACGCCCTTGAGCTGCTTGTTCATGCCCACGGCGGCCGCGGTGTAGGCCTTGCCGGCCGCGGCGGTGAGCGTCCAACTCAGCGCCGCCGGGGTCGAGGCGGGCGCGCCGTGCGGACGCATCGCGACCGCGTACAGGCCGGGGTTCACCCGCTGGTAGGAGCTGACGTCGCCGTAGCCGACCGATGAGAGCCACAGCGTGGTGGTGCCGCCAGCGAAGGCCGTGAGGTAGACGTCGACCCCTGGCGTGTCCGGGGAGAAATGCGCCCCCCGTATCAGCGCATCGGAGGCGGCTGCCCCAGCAGCGCCGCCCCCGGTGACCAGCACCGTTCCGACGAGCAGACCGGCCGCCGCGGCCGTGCGGAGCAGGCGTCCTGCGATCATGGGTGGCTCCTTCGTGTCGTCACTTCAGTCCTGGGACAGGGGTGGTTGCGAACAGCCAGGTCAGGCGAAAGCCATCGGACCCGATGCGCACCACTGCGCTCGGCCGGAACGGTTCGGACAAGGTGGCCAGCACGGCGGCCAGTTCGGCGGTGTCGGCCAGAGCCACGTGGACGGTTCGGGCGGGCAGGCCAGCCGCCAGCTCGGCCGGGTCGCCGAGCAGGGCAGCGACGCGAACCTGCGTACGGGCCGCGAGCACGGCGATGACGGTGGCCGCCCGCAGGTCGAGCGTGCCGGCGTTCAGGCTCGCGTTGAGCGCCGCCGACGTGTGCACCGAGGGATTGCGGGCCAGCGCGGTGCCGGCCAGCTTTCGGTCGTAGGCGTCGCCCGAGCGCTGTGCAGCCAGAGCACGTGATCCGGCCGGCACGGTCTCAGCGATCCGGACCGCAGCCGAACCGCTACCGAACACCGCGACCGGCAGCGCCGAGCGCACACACCCGGTGAGCGTGGCGTCCTCGGTCGCCGTCGACTCGAGGGCTCGGGTGACGACGACGAAGGAGAGGGCGTCACAGCCGGTGACCTGGCCGGGCAACGTCACCGCAGCTGCCGGGAATCCGGAATCGATCAACTCGGCACGCACTGTCGCGTCGGCGACGAGGGTGGCCGAGCGCGGCAGGTTCGTGCTGAGCCACGCCTCGGCGGCCTGCACGAGCGGCGGGGTGGGCGAACGTACTTGTGCGGCCCGCTCGAGTGGGGCGGCGCGTCGGTGCGCCCGCAGGGTGAGGGACGCACCGGCCGTGATCGCCACGACCGAAACCAGCAGGGTCAGTACCAGGACGCGATAGCGACGGTGACCCCGGTCCGCCGACCGGGCGCCCTTCGTGGCGCGATGCTGACCGGCCGAGCGGACTGGATCGGGCGCGAACGCCATCGACGCGGGGCTGGAGTCCGAGGCTCCGTACCAGCGTGGGTGTGCGGACACTCTGTGTGAGTCCATTCGACCCCAGGCAGGCGAGCGTGGTGTGCAACATTCGTGCGAGCCGCACCCCCTCGCGGCACCAGGTGTGCACGACGGGTTAACGACTCAGGCCGCACCTTACTCGCAACTAACACAGCTTAGAAGGGGTAAGTTGCGCCGCCCTCGCCGCGCGCCGGGCTGCTGACGCGCCGGGAGCGCGCTGGATAACCTGACGGGCATGCTGCGCTCCACGATCCTCGCCGCCTCGCGCGACCGGCGCGTCGAACACCTCGTCACGACTGCGCCGATCTCGCGCAGCGTCGTGCGCCGCTTTGTCGGAGGCTCGGACACCGGCTCGGCCGTCGGGGCAGCCAAGGCCCTGATCGCCGGCGGGCTGACGGTCACCCTCGACCACCTGGGTGAGGACACGACCAGCCGCGAGCAGGCGCAGCGGGTCGTGGACGCCTACCTGGAGTTGCTCGTCGCGCTCGAGCGGGCCGGCCTGAGCGAGCGGATCGCCCCGCTGACGGCGCGCAGCGAGGTCAGCGTCAAGCTGAGCGCGATCGGCCAGGCGCTGGGCGCCGACGGCGAGAAGCTGGCGCTTGAGCACGCCCGCTTGATCTGCCACGAGGCGCGGCGGGTGGGTGCCACTGTCACCCTCGATATGGAGGACCACACCACCACGGACTCGACCCTGGCGATACTGACCGAGCTGCGCGCTGACTTCCCGGACACGGCAGCTGTCCTGCAGGCCTACCTGCACCGCACCGAGGACGACTGCCGGGAGCTGGCCATCCCGGGCAGCCGGGTCCGGTTGTGCAAGGGCGCTTACCAGGAGCCGGCTTCGGTCGCCTACCAGAAGCGCGACGAGGTCGACCGCTCCTACGTGCGGTGCATGAACGCCCTGCTCGAGGGCGCCGGTTACCCGATGTTCGCCACGCACGACCCACGCCTGATCGAGATCGGCGCCGAGCGGGCTAAGTGGCACGGCAAGGCGATCGATGAGTTCGAGTTCCAGATGCTCTACGGCATCCGCCCCGACGAACAACACCGGCTGGCCGCCGCCGGCCACACCGTCCGGGTGTACATCCCCTACGGTGCGCAGTGGTACGGCTACCTGATGCGACGGCTGGCCGAACGGCCGGCCAACCTGACCTTCTTCGCCCGCGCCCTCCTTTCGAAAGGCTGACCTGGATGGACGGACTGGCGATCTTCGGCGGCGGCAAGATCGGCGAGGCACTCCTGTCGGGCCTCCTGCGCGGCGAGCGCACGCCGGGCGACATTGTCGTCTGCGAGAAGCACGGCGAACGGGCCGACTTCCTGGCCAACACCTACGGTGTGCAGACGCCGGACGTCGAGACCGCCGTGGGGACGGCTCGCACCCTGCTGCTGGCCGTCAAGCCGCAGGACATCGACGCCCTGCTGGCCGAGCTGCGCTCGGCAGTCGGCCCGCGGCACCTGGTCGTGTCGGTGGCAGCCGGCATCACCACCGCACACATCGAGGCACGGCTGGCCGACGGCGTGCCGGTGGTGCGATGCATGCCCAACACCCCGGCGCTGGTCGACCAGGCCATGACCGCGGTGTGCGCCGGCGCGCATGCCGCTGAGGAACACCTGGCCACGGCCGAGTCGTTGCTGGGTGCGGTGGGGCGCGTCGTGCGCGTCCCGGAGTCCCAGCTCGACGCGGTCACCGCGCTGTCCGGCTCCGGGCCCGCCTACTTCTTCTTCCTGGTCGAGGCGATGATCGACGCCGGCATCCTGCTGGGGCTGCCGCGGGCCCTGGCCGCCGAGCTGATCGTGCAGACGGCGATCGGCTCGGCCGTCATGCTGCGCGACTCCGGCGAGCACCCCGTGCAGTTGCGCGAGGCCGTCACCAGCCCCGGCGGAACGACGATCGCGGCCATCCGGGAGCTGGAGATCCACGGGGTCCGGGCGGCATTGTTGGCCGCGATCGAGGCCGCCTGCTTGCGCAGCAGGGAGTTGGGCGCATCGGATTGACAGTGCAAACACCGACAATGCCCCCGATATCGTCATGTTTCAGAATGAACAGTGGGGTTCATCTATCGCACCAGCCCCACCTGTACCGCTAGGGTGCAGCCAAGCACGTGCGTGTCCCGTTCGCCGGTGGGGAAGCCGACGCACCGACGCGTGCCGAAGGTGTCGGTGAGAGATGACTACGTCAGACAAGCGCGGGGCCAACGAGCCCGCAGATGGGACCGGACCCGATCCGGTCGATCTGCCGCTCGCCGAGGTCAGGTTCCTGACGGTGGCCGAAGTGGCTGCCGTCATGCGCGTTTCCAAGATGACCGTGTACCGGATGGTGCACAGCGCCGAGCTGCCCGCGGTGCGTGTCGGGCGGTCCTTCCGTGTCCCGGAGAAGGCTGTGCACGAGTACCTGCGGGCAGCGTTCATCGAAGCTGGTTGACCGAGCGTCCGGCCGTGCCGGGTAGGGTGATCGACGGTAGTTCCACCAGCCCGGCGAGCACGCCAGGGTAGGTCACCGACGACTAGCCCGGTCCGGCCGGGTCGATGAGGTTTCGCATGGGTTCTGTCATCAAGAAGCGGCGCAAGCGGATGGCCAAGAAGAAGCACCGCAAGCTGCTGAAGAAGACGCGCGTCCAGCGCCGCAACAAGAAGTAACCGCACGCGACGCGACCCGGAGCCCGAAGTGTCCAGCGCCAATCACCCCGACCGGCGGTGGCGGCGTCGCTCCCTGGCCCGCCGCTCGGGCTCCTGCCACAACCGAGCACGTAGGTACAGGTCGGCGTGGCCGACCGACTGGTCTACCCCTTGCCGCCGGCGCGGCTGTGCGCACGTCGCACCCCTAGGCCGACGGCTATCGCGCCCACGGTGCCCAGCCCAAGCACGGCGGGGATGCCCACGCGGGCCACTCGGCGCCCGGGGCGGAAGTCCTGGATCTCCCAGCCACGATCCTTGGCTTCGGCGCGCAATGCGGAATCGGGGTTGACCGCCACCGCCCGCCCCACCAGCGTGAGCATCGGGATGTCGTTGATCGAATCGGAGTAGGCCGCGCAGCGCGCCAGGTCCAGCCCCTCGCACTCGGCCAACGCGCTGATCGCCTGTGCCTTCGCCGCACCGTGCAACACCTCGCCGACGAGATGACCGGTGTAGACGCCGTCCTGCGCTTCGGACACGGTCCCCAGTGCGCCGGTGAGCTCGAGTCGCTGGGCGATGATGGTGGCCAGTTCGACCGGAGTCGCCGTCACCAACCACACCCGCTGGCCGGAGTCCAGGTGCTGCTGGGCCAGGGCTCGGGTGCCGGCCCAGATCCGGTCGGACATCTCCTCGTCATAGATCTGCTCACCCAGCGCGACGATGTCTGCGACCCGCTTGCCGGCGACGAAGGCAAGCGCCGACTCACGGGCGTGGCGCATGTCGCCCTGTCGCTCGCCCCGCACCCGCAGCCGGGTCTGGCGGGCGGTGAAGCGCACCAGGTCCCGCCACGAGAAGAAGTTGCGAGTGGCCATTCCCTTGGCGAAGTGGAAGATCGACGCACCGACGACCATCGTGTTGTCGACGTCGAAGAATGCAGCGGCCCGGGGATCCGGTGCTACCCCCGCCGGCTCAGCCACGTGACAAGGGTATCGACGCCAGATGCTGCAGTCGCATCAGCAGGGCGCCGGTTCGGCGCTGGTACTAACCAAACTTGATACAGACGCCCAGCAGCGAAATGAGGCAGGTGGGTGGGCTCGATCCGGGCGACACACTCGATTGGCCCCCCGGAAGCGTGACGGGCACCGACAATCCAGGCACGCTGATTGTCACACCACCACCACCACCACCACCGCCGCCGCTGGTCACGGGAACTGAGGGTTTGCTCGGGTTGACCGGCAAGGTCACCCCTCCCCCGTTCGCCGTCGTGGCACCGCCGCCAGGTGCCGCCGCGGTTGCCGACGCGGTAGGGCCGTTCTTGGTGGTGGAGGAGGACCGCTGCGGAGCCTGGGGCGTCGTGGGGACCGGGGCAGCAGAGCAGTCGGTGCACGGCTTGGGACCGAGTTGATCGGTAGGCGCGCCCTGCAGACAGTTGCACTTCAGCTTCGGCTGCAGGCTCTGGGCACGCGCGTACGACTCGGCCGTGAGCCTCGCGGAGTCGATGACCCGGTCGTGCAGAGTGCCCGCGCCCAACCGGGCGGCAATGCCGTCGAGCCGGTCGACCTGGCCAGGCGCCCAACCGATCATGATGCTCAGCGGAGCGACCGAGCCGCTGCTCACCGCCTGCGCACCCAGCAGTTTCGACCCGCTGCGGGTGTCGGAGTCACCGGAGTCCAGCGTGCTCGTGATGAGTTTGGCCGTGTGGGCATTGACGTTGCCGGCCGCACTGGCGCCGGAGCCGTCGGCCATCGAAGCGCTGCGCGACACCAGCGCCGAGACCTCCTCGGCCCGCGTCTGGGCAAGCTGGAGGTACTTATGGCCCTTGGCCGTGTCGCCGGACGTGAGCGACAGCGCGACGTTCTCATTCGCCCGTTTCAAGGAGTACAGGGCGTCGCCCGGCAGGGCCTTCTTGCTGATCCAGACCGCCCCGCCGAGCAGCACGGCGAAGACAGCGACGACAGCGGTCAGTGCGGCCAGCGGCCGGGCGATCGAGATCTTGGACGTCCAGCCGACAGCCGAAGCGAGCTTCGCGGGCGCGGGCTTCCCGAGCGGTGACGGCTTGCGGGCGCTGTGCTGCGGACCGCGCGCTTCGATTGCCGGCCCTTCGGCAACGAGTCGCGGGGCGACGGCGACGAGTTGGGCGCGCAGTTCGGCGCGGAAGTGTGCGCGCGGCGCGGGTGCGGGCTCGATGGTGGCGAGCTGGGCGACCAGGCGCCGGATCCGGGGGTCGCTGGAACGGGCCGGATCCTCGAATCGCCGCAGCGATGCGCTCAGCATCGATACGCGATGCTCAGCCATGTCCGACAGCCCCTACCCAGTGAATGTCGTGCTTGCCATTGGTGGCCCCGGAGACAATTCCGCGACTCACCCCAATTAACGATCCGACGCCCCTTTCGATACTCATCGAAGGTCCCCGCCAACGAGTTCGGCGAGCTTGCGGACAGCGCGGTGTTGCAGCGCCTTGATCGCGCCGTCGTTCTTGCCCATGACGGCCGCGGTCTCGCTCACCGAGAAGCCCTGAATGAAGCGCAGCATCACGCAATCACGCTGCTCGTCGCCAAGTTGCTTCACTGCGTGCATCAACCGGTCCGAGCTCAGCGCATCCAGGACAGCGGCCTCAGGACTGGGAGAGGATTCCTTGCCCTCAATGGTGTCGGCGGTGGTTATCTCCAGGCGGTGCCGGGCCGATTTCATATGGTCGAGCACGATATTGCGCGCAATGGTGATGAACCACGCGCCGATATCGCGGCCCTGATAGGTAATGGTGCTGATGCGCCGAAGCGCGCGCAGGAACGTTTCGCTGGTGAAGTCCTCGGCCATGCCGCGGTCGTTCACCCGGTAATAGATGAACCGGAACACGATGTCGACGTAACGGTCATAGAGCTGGCCGAACGCCTCGCCGTCGCCGGCCTGCGCCAGGGTGACCAGCCGCCAAGTTTCGACGTGCTCCTCGCTGACGGTGTCGGAGTCAACGGCGGGCTCGGGGGTCTGCGGTGGGGCGCCGCCGGGGACGGTGCGCCCAGTGCCGCGGTGGGCCGGACCACGCCCGGCACGGGTGCCGGGGATGGTGGCCTCGGACGACTTCGCCAGCCCGCCGGGAAACCCCGGCGTGGTCAGCGCAAAAGCGGGACCCGTACCCATCGCGATGCGGGCGTCGTTTATCAATGCAGCCAAGGTGCGCAGACCAAAGCCGGGGTCGGGCGAACCCGGATGCGGCAGTGTTGCCCTTGGCATGAAGCAATGACCCTTCGGCGGGGTACGCATGTGAAGCCCGCGCTAACCTTACCTGCCGGTAGGGGCGCGTATAGCCCCCAGCGGGTACTAATTCGGACGCTCGGACCGTGCGGCCTACGGTGATGGGTGACCACCGGTCAACGGGAGGCGACGGCGCATGGGCGCGGACAAACCGGTCGGCATTGGCCAACTGGTCACCCTCAGTGCCATCCGCACGCCGTCACGGTGCGCAATCATCGATGCCGATAGCCGGCTGAGCTGGGCCGAACTGGACCAGGCCGTGACCAGCGCCGCCCTGGCCCTGCTCGCCGCAGGCACCGCCGCCGGCGACCGGGTGGCCCTCGAACTGGGCACCGGCATCCCCTTCGCAGTGATCTATCTGGCAGCGATGCGCGCCGGGCTGGTGGCCGTACCGGTGAACCCGGCCTACGCCCAGCCCGAGATCGAGCACATCCTGCGCGACTCCGGCGCGGCCCTGCACGTCACTGCCGCCAGTGCCGGCACTCTGCTCGCCGCGCCCGGTGGCGGCGACAACCCGCACGCCGACCGCGCCGGGGAGGCGGTGTCGGTGCTGCTGTACACCTCGGGGACGAGTGGGCGCCCCAAGGGGGCGATGCTCTCGGCCCGGGCCCTGCTCGCCAACCTCGACCAGCTCGCCGCGATCGAGCCACCCGTCTTGAGCGCCGAGGACGTGCTGTTCGTACCGCTACCGCTGTGCCACGTCTTCGCGCTCAACGCCGGCCTGGGGATGGCGCTTCGCGTCGGCGCGACGACCGTTCTCGCTGACCGTTTCGAGCCCACCGCCACGTTGGCGACCATGGCGGCCGAGAAGGTGAGTGCCGTCTTGGGCGTGCCGGGCCAGTACGCGCAGTGGCTGCGCGAGCCCGGGGTAGCCGACGGCTTCGCCTCCGTGCGCTTCGCCATGTCCGGCTCGGCGACCCTGCCCGCAGCGGTGGTCGCCGGCTACGCCGAACTGGGCGTCGTCCTGCACGACGGCTACGGGCTCACCGAGGCTGCGCCGGTTGTGACGATCAACGCGATCGGCCGGCCGGGCGCCACGCCCACGCCGGGCTCGATCGGCTCTGCCCTGCCGGGGGTCGAGACCCAGCTGCGCGATGCCGACGGCGAGCAGAGCGGACCCGATGACCCCGGCCGGCTGTTCGTCCGCGGCGCGAACCTGTTCTCCGGCTACTGGCCCGACGGCTCCGACGGGCCCGACGCGGAGGGCTGGTTCGGCACCGGCGACATCGCGGTCACCGACGACGCCGGCGAACTGCACCTGGTCGGACGCAGCGCCGAGCTGGTCATCGTCAACGGCTTCAACGTTTATCCCGCCGAGGTCGAGGCGGTGTTGGCCGCCCAGCCCGGCGTGCTCGAGGTCGCAGTCGTCGGGGTGCCCGACGAGACGACCGGCGAGGCCGTGCGCGCCTACCTGGTACCCGCGGTCGGCACGGTGCTCGATCCCGATGCGCTGCGCACGGCGGCGGCGCGCTCACTCGCCCGGTTCAAGCTGCCGCGCGATATCGAGATCGTGTCCGAACTGCCACGCACGGTCACTGGCAAGATCATCAAGTGGCAGCTGCGGGCGACGGAGCGCGCTGATGGCGCCGCCTGATCACCGGGTCACCCTCGTCACGAGGGTGAACTGCCATCTGTGCTCGGACGCCGAGGTGCTGTTGCGCGGGCTGGCCGGCGAGCTGGGCTTCGGATACGAGGAACTCGACGTCGACGCCGACCCGGCCCGGCGCGCGGAGTACTCCGACCGCGTGCCGGTGATCCTGGTCGACGGCAAGGAACACGGTTACTGGCGGGTCGAGGAGGCCCGGTTCCGCCAGGCCCTCGCCCGCTGACGGGGTCATATAGCACGCCGGATGGGATTTGGGAAAAGATTCACGAGCGGCGTAGCTTGGGCTGCGTCCTGCCAGCTTCTACCACACCGGCCGGGCGCCGCCGGTAGCCGGTCTGAGCGCTCGCAGTGTGGCACTTCGCCGAGGTGTTCATTGTCCGCCGCGCCACCCGTGCCCCCCGCGAACAGCGGGGGTGACCGGCCCCTCGTCGACGCCGCTGCGCGCGGGCGCCGCGGCGACGGCCGGGATGCCGCCGACCGGCTGGCGCAGGCGCGGGCCGTGCCCGAGGCGACGGTGGCGCGACTGGCGACCTACCTGCGGGTGCTGAGCAACCTGGACGACGGATCGATCAGCACCGTCTCCTCCGAGGAGTTGGCGGCCGCGGCCGGCGTGAATTCGGCCAAGCTACGCAAGGACCTGTCCTTCCTCGGCTCCTACGGCATCCGCGGGGTCGGCTATGACGTATCGACGCTGACCGACGAGATCGTCCGGACGCTTGGGCTCACCGTCCACCGCTGCGTTGCGCTGATCGGCGTCGGTAACCTCGGCCAGGCGCTGGCCGGCTACGCGGGGTTCGCGACGCGCGGCTTCCGAATCGCAGCCCTCATCGACGCGGACCCGGCCCGCATCGGCAGCACCATCCGCGGTCTTGAAGTGCAGGGCATCGCCGACATCGACCGGATCGTCGCCGAGAACGATGTGGCCATCGCGGTGCTTGCCATCCCGGCGTCCGTCGCCCAGGAAGTCTGCGACCGCGTCGTCGCGGCCGGCGTCACGAGCATCCTGAACTTCGCGCCCGTCGTGCTCAACGTCCCGGCGCACGTCGACCTGCGCAAGGTCGACTTGGCCGCCGAGCTGCAGATCCTGTCCTTCCACGAGACGCGCAAGGCCGCGGCCGTGCTGAGCCGGGCGGTGGACCAGTGAGCGTCCTCGTGCTCGGCCTGTCCCACCGCACCGCGCCGGTGGCGGTGCTCGAGCGCGCCGCGGTGCCGGCCGACGACCTGCGCAAGACTCTCGACGAGTTGCACCGCGCCGAGACGATCAGCGAGGTGCTGCTGCTCTCGACCTGCAACCGCGTCGAGGTCTACGCCGACGTGGCCCGATTCCACCCCGCCGTCGCCGAGATCACCACCGTGCTGGCCCGGCACGCCGGTGTGGCCATGCCCGTCCTGTCCGATCACCTGTACGTGCACTTCGCCGAGGCCGCTGCCGAGCACATGTTCTCCGTCGCCTCCGGGCTGGACTCGATGGTGGTCGGCGAGTCGCAGATCCTCGGCCAGCTGCGGGCCGCCTACGCGCTGGGTACCCGAGTGGGTTCGATGGGCAGCGTGTTGCACGACCTGGCGCAGAGCGCGCTGCGGGTCGGCAAGCGGGTGCACAGCGAAACCGGCATCGACCGGGCGGGTGCGTCCATCGTCTCGGTCGCGCTCGACCGGGCCACCGACGTCCTCGGCATGCTCGACGGGCGCCGCGCCGTGATCGTCGGGGCCGGCGCTATGGGGGCTCTCGCGGGTGCCACGTTGCGCCGGCGCGGGCTCACCGACGTCGTCGTGGCCAACCGGTCGGTCGAGCGGGCGCAGCGGCTGGCCGCCACCCTCGGTGGCCGCGCAGTGCCGCTGGCCGACCTGCCCACCGAGATCGCCTCAGCCGACCTGCTCATCTCCTCGACCGGAGCCACCGGCCTGGTGGTGGAGTCCGACGCCGTCGGCTCGCGCCTGGCCCGTCCGCTCGTCGTGATCGACCTGGCGCTGCCCCGCGACGTCGACCCGCTGGTCGGCGAACAGGCCGGCGTCACCTACGTCGACCTCGACGTGCTGCGCAAGTACGGCGCGATGGTCAGTGACGACGAGGTGCGCGCGGCGACGGCGATCGTGGCCGACGAGCTGCGCGACTACTTGTCCGAGCAGCAGCAGTTGGCGGTGGCGCCCACCGTGACCGCGCTGCGGGCGCGCGCCAACCAGGTGATCGACAGCGAGCTGTCGCGGCTGGACGCCCGGCTGCCCGGCCTGGACGACGGCGTGCGCCGCGAGGTCACCGACGCCGTGCGGCGTGCCGTCGAGAAGGTGCTGCACGCGCCCACCGTGCGGGTGAAGGAGTTGGCCGCCACACCAGGTGGCGACCGCTATGCCGCTGCACTGCGCGAACTGTTCGACCTCGACCAGGCTGCCGTGGAGTCGGTCGCGGCCGTCAAGAAGAACCTGGGTGAGCCGCGATGACCGCCACCCGCACGTTGCGCGTCGGTACCCGCGCCAGCACGCTGGCCCGCATCCAGACCGGCCTGGTGGTGTCCGCGCTCGGCGCCCCGGCCGAGATCGTCCCGATCGTCACCGAGGGCGACCGTTCCAGCGCCGCGCTGACCCAGATCGGCGGCACCGGCGTGTTCGTCTCCGGACTGCGCACCGCGTTGCTCGCCGGAGAGATCGACGTCGCCGTCCACTCCTACAAGGACCTGCCGACGGCACCGGCCGAGGGTGTCGTCATCGCCGCCGTCCCGCCGCGCGAGGATCCGCGCGACGCGCTCATCGCCCGCGACGGCCTGACGCTCGGCGAGTTGCCTGCCGGTTCTCGCGTCGGTACGGGCTCACCGCGCCGGGCCGCCCAGCTGCGCGCGCTCGGGCTGGGCCTGGAGATCGTCGACCTGCGCGGCAACGTCGACACCCGGCTGGGCAAGGTGGCCTCCGGTGAGCTGGACGCCGTAGTGCTCGCCTACGCGGGGCTGCGCCGGTTAGGGCGTGCGGGCGAGGTGACCGAAGTGCTCGACCCGATCCAGGTGCTGCCGGCCCCGGCCCAAGGCGCGCTCGCGGTGGAGTGCAGGTCCTCCGACGACGACGCGATTGCCGTGCTCGCCGCGCTGAACGACACCGACACGGCTACGGCCGTCACAGCTGAACGGGCGCTGCTCGCGGCGCTCGAAGCAGGATGTTCCGCCCCGGTGGGCGCCTTGGCCGATGTGGTCGAAGGCGACACCGAACTCGAAGTGTTCCTTCGCGGATCAGTGACCGCGATCGACGGCAGTTGCGCCGTTCGGTTGTCAGCCACTGGCGCGTCAACAGATGCCGACGGCGTCGGGCGGCGGCTTGCCGCCGAACTGCTCGCCGACGGTGCAGATCACATGATGGGAAGCTCGATATGACCCGAGCGCGCAAGGTCGTTGGCCGTATCACCTTTGTCGGTGCCGGTCCCGGTGACCCAGGCCTGCTAGCTGTACATGCCGTCGACGCGTTGCGACGCGCCGAACTGGTCATCGCGGACGCGTCGGTGCCGGCGGCGATCACGGAGCTGGCCGACGCGGAGGTGCGCCTGGCCGAATCCACGCCGGCCGAGACGGTCAAGGCGATCCTGCTCGAGGCCCGGGCCGGGGTGTCGGTTGTTCGGCTCGTCTCCGGTGACCCGTTCGCCGACGACAACGCCGTCAAGGAGGCGATCGCCGTCGCCAAGACGGTGGTGCCTTTCGACGTCGTTCCCGGAGTCTCGATCGGCGCCGGTACTGCGGCCTACGCGGGCGTGCCGATCGGGGCGGTGCGCACCGAGGCCGACCTGCGGGTGGCCGAGGGTGCCGACTTCGACGCGTTGGCGCACTCGCCGGGCACGCTCGTGCTGACCGTCCCCGCGAGCGACCTCGCGCTGCTCGGCGAGCAACTCGTGGCCAACGGCCTCAAACCCGACACCGCCGTCACGGTCAGCTGCGACGGCACCAGCACCAGCCAGCAGACCGTCGTCGGCAGCCTCGGTGACCTCGAGCTCGCCGGCGTCGGGATGACCGGCACGCTGGTGATCACCGTCGGCAAGGCCGCCGCCCAGCGGGACCGGCTGACCTGGTGGGAGTCGCGACCGCTCTACGGCTGGAAGGTGCTCGTCCCGCGCACCAAGGACCAGGCCGGCGCGATGAGCGACCGGTTACGTGCCTACGGTTCGACGCCCGTCGAGGTGCCGACCATCGCCGTCGAGCAGCCGCGCACGCCTACCCAGATGGAGCGCGCCCTGAAGGGCCTGGTGACCGGACGCTACGAGTGGATCGTGTTCACGTCGACCAACGCGGTGCGCGCAGTGCGCGAAAAGTTCGAGGAGTACGGGCTGGACGCTCGGGCGTTCGCCGGCGTGAAGATCGCCTGTGTAGGTGAGGCGACAGCTGACGCGGTTCGCGCCTTCGGGATCCGTCCGGAGTTGGTGCCGTCCGGGGATCAGTCCTCCGAGGGGCTGCTGGCCGACTTCCCGCCCTATGACAACGTGCTCGACCCGATCGACCGGGTGCTGCTGCCGCGCGCCGACATCGCCACCGAGACGCTCGCGGCCGGGCTGCGTGAGCGTGGCTGGGAGATCGACGACGTCACCGCGTATCGCACGGTGCGCGCCGCGCCGCCGGCTGCCGCGATCCGGGACGCGATCAAGTCCGGTGGGTTCCAGGCGGTGTGCTTCACGTCGTCCTCGACGGTGCGCAACCTGGTCGGCATCGCCGGCAAGCCGCACGCCCGCACCGTCGTCGCATGCATCGGCCCGCAGACCGCGGCCACGGCACGCGAGTTCGGGCTGCGGGTCGACGTCGAGCCGGAGTCGGCCACCGTGCCGGCGCTGGTGGATGCGTTGGCCGACTACGCCTCGGCCCGGGCGGCAGAGGAGCGGGAGAAGGCCGCCGCAGCCGCTGCGAAGAAGGCGGCCCGGCCGTCCTCGCGGCGTGCTGGGCGCTGACCATCGCCGCGCGATCTTGTTGCGGTGTCACGGTGTCAGCCACCGAGCCGCAACAAGATCACCGTGGCGACGTAATCTCGACCTGTGACCCTGCCTGAGCTGCCAGCCTTCCCGGTGTCGCGGCCGCGCCGGCTGCGGCGCACCCCCGCGCTGCGGCGGCTCGTGAGCGACGTGGCACTGCGCCCGGCCGACTTCGTCCTGCCGATGTTCGTCCGCGAGGACATCACCGACCCGGTCGCAATCGCCTCGATGCCGGGCGTGATGCAGCACAGCCAGGAATCGCTGGTGAAAGCCGCGGTCGCAGCCGTCGAGGCGGGCGTAGGCGGGCTGATGGTCTTCGGCGTCCCGACGGCCAAGGACGCGCACGGTTCCGGCGCCGACGACCCGGCCGGCGTCCTGAACGCCGCTTTGCGCCGCCTGCACACCGAGCTGGGCGACGACACGGTGCTGATGGCCGACCTGTGCCTGGACGAATTCACCGACCACGGCCACTGCGGCGTACTCGCAGCCGACGGCACTGTTGACAACGACGCGACGCTGGTGCGTTACGCGGCGATGGCGCAGGCGCAGGCGCAGGCCGGCGCGCACCTGCTCGGCACCAGCGGGATGATGGACGGCCAGGTGGGCGCGGTACGCCAGGCGCTCGACGACGCCGGGCACGTCGACACGGGCATCCTGGGCTACGCGCCGAAGTACGCCTCGGGTTTCTACGGGCCGTTCCGCGAAGCCGTCAACTCCTCGCTGGTCGGGGACCGCAAGAGCTACCAGCAGGACCACGCGCGCACGGTGCGCGAGGCGCTGGCCGAGGTGGCGCTCGACGTAGCCGAGGGCGCTGACATCGTGATGGTCAAGCCCGCGCTGCCCTATCTGGACGTGCTGCGGGCGGTGGCCGACGCCTCGCCGGTCCCGGTGGCTGCGTACCAGATCAGCGGTGAGTACGCGATGGTCGAGGCAGCGGCCGAACGGGGCTGGCTGGACCGGGAGCGCATCATTGTCGAAACCCTGACCTCCATCAAGCGGGCCGGCGCGTCGATCATCCTGACGTACTGGGCAGCCGAAGCGGCGACCCTCACGTCGTGAGCACGCCGGACGTCGGCGCCCGGGCGGTGTACTTCGAGCCGGCGCAGACCTACCGAAGCGCGTGGGCGCTGCTCGCCGCGCTCGCCGCCGGGTTCGTGGCCGACCTCGCGATCGGGCACGGGGCGCGCCACGTCTGGGCCTGGCTGGTCGCATTCGTGCTCGTGGTCGGGGTCGACGTCGTGGTGACGCGGGCGGCGCGGTCGATGCGTTCGATCACGGTGACGCGCACCGAACTGCGGGTAGGCGAGAACGCCGTGTCGCGCGACACGATCACCGGCGTGGCCGAGCACGTCGACCCGGCGCTGCCGGTCTTCGGCCTGAGCGTGGGTCAAGCTCTGCCCCGCGCGACGCCCGGCCTGGCCGTGCAGCTTGCTGACGGCGCCGTGCTGGTCCTACCCACCAGGCACCCCGACCGGCTCGCCGCGGCGCTGCAGGTCCGGCCTGAGGTGTCTGCTGTTCGCCCGGCCGAAGCCGACGACTTGATCATGCTGCCGGAGATCGACCGGCGGGCCGAGTCATTGTTCCGGGTGGCGGGCTACGAGCTGCCTGAGATCACGTTTCCGGTCGACGCCCTGCCCGACGCGCTGGCGGTCTTCGTCGTCGGCCGACCTGCGGTGGGCTTCGTTTGGCTGAGCGAGGTCGACGGCCTGGCGCACGTCGAGGAGCTGGCCGTCATCCCCGGACGGATGCGCCACGGCCTGGGCAGCGCGTTGTTGACGGCGGCCGGCGAGTGGGCGGCCGCCGCGGGCTTCCCAGCGATCACGTTGATCACGTTCGCCGACGTCGAATGGAACGCGCCGTTCTACGCGGCGCGCGGCTTCACCGTCGTCAGTGACGTCACGCCCCGCTTGGCCACCCTGCGTGAGAGGGAGCGTGAGGTCGGCTTGGACGCGGTGGGCAATCGCGTGGTCATGCGCCGCGACTTGTAGAGAATCATCAGGTACTGGAAGGACGAACGCCTCGAAGCGTCAGCGTGATCGTCGCTGCCGCAACGATGCCACTGAGGTTGATGCCTAGCTGCAGCAGCGATTGACCAGCCTCGTACCAGTCACCGACCACCGCGGCGACCGCGGCGTTGCCCGCGGCGGGGATGGTCGTCACGGAGATGAAGACGCCCACCAGGACCGCCGACTTGCTCGACGTCAGTGACAGCATGCCCGCCGTACCTGCGACCAGCGCGGTGATCAGCGAGAACCATCCGGGGTGGTAGATGAACTCCGTCTGGCGATGGCCCTCCAGGACGTGGACGTCGATCAGGCCGGCCACTCGGCCGAGCAGCGCGAGCAGGGTGGTCACCACGATGGCGACCGGGAATCCGACGAGCAGCGCGACCGCGGCTCGACGGGCTGTGTGGCCCCGCCGCCGGACCAGCCCGACGGCAAGCCCGGCCAGCGGTCCGAACTCGGGGCCGACCACCATGGCGCCAACGATGGTGATCGGTGAATCGGTGATGACGCCGATCGAGGCCAGCAGGGTGGCCAACACCATGAAGGCCACAAAGGTCCAGGTGAGGGTGGAGTCCTCGCCGGTGCGCGCGGCCAGTTCGTCCCAGATCAGCGCGTCCACGCCCTCGCCCGGCGCCTCGCGCTCGGCCTGGTCCACCAGGTGGCCGATGGCGGTGTCGACCGGGTCGAGGGTGGCCATGCCAACCTCGATGACACCGAGGCGGTGCAGCTCGCGCAATGCGTCATCGACGCATTCACGGGCCAGGTCGACGCGAACCTCGGCGTGGCCGGGTGACGTGTCGCCCAACGGCGAGCTCGTGAGCGCGACGGCGCCCGACTGTCCGGCGAGGGCCTTGAGCACCGCCGTGGCGAGCGGCTCGGGGCAGACGACCCGCAGGTGGACCATGCCCACGCTAGCGGGGCGCCATTCGGATCGCGCCGTCCAGGCGGATCACCTCGCCATTGAGCATCGGGTTGATGATGATGTGCTCGACGAGCGCGGCGTATTCGTCCGGGTGGCCGAGCCGGCTGGGATGGGGGACCTGAGCGCCGAGTGAATCCTGGGCCTCCTGCGGCAGGCCGGCCAGCATCGGCGTCTGGAACAGGCCCGGCGCGATCGCCATGACCCGGATCAGCTTGTCGGCGAGGTCGCGCGCGATCGGCAGCGTCATCGCGACCACGCCCCCTTTGGACGCGGAGTAGGCAGCCTGCCCGATCTGGCCGTCGAAGGCCGCGGCCGAGGCGGTGTTGACGATGACACCACGCTCTCCGTCGATGGGTTCGGTGGCGAGGATGCGCTCGGCGCCCAGGCGCAGCACGTTGAACGTGCCGATCAGGTTGATCTGGACCACGCGTGCGAACTGGTCCAACGGCAGTACTCCGTGGCGGCCGATGACCCGACCGGCCGTCCCGACGCCGGCGCAGTTGACCACGATGCGGACAGGTCCGAGTGCGGCGGCGCTGTCGAGGGCCGCGGCTACATCGGTCTCGCTGGTGACGTCAGCCGGGGCAAACGTCGCCTGGGTACCCAGGTCATCGGCCGCTGCGGCGCCGGGGGAGGACGGCAGATCGACCAGGACGACCCGGGCGCCGGCTTTGCCGAGCCGTCCGGCGGTGGCCAGGCCCAGCCCGGAGGCCCCGCCAGTGACTACGGCAACGCTGCCCTCGATCTGCATCTGGTGTGCCCTTCGCTGCGGGGAGGATCGGTGCTGATCCTGCCGCATGGCGGCGGCGGCCTGTCACGTGCAGCCATGGGGCGTGGGTGCGCAGGCGGCACGCGATCCTCAGCCTGGGTGCCGGAACGGCATGCGTCGGCCTTTGCGACACTGGGCGGCGTGTCCGATGCACCTGCTTCTGCTGAGCTGTTCGCCCGTGCGCTGCGGGTGACCCCCGGCGGGGTGAACTCGCCGGTGCGCGCGTTTCGCGCCGTGGGCGGCACGCCGCGCTTCATGGTCAGCGGCGCCGGCGCCTACCTGACCGATGCCGATGGTCGCTCCTACGTCGACCTGGTCTCGTCCTGGGGCCCCATGATTCTCGGCCACGCGCACCCGGCCGTGGTGTCCGCTGTGCAGCGGGCGGCGTCGTCGGGCTTGTCGTTCGGGACGCCGACGCTGGGCGAGATCGAGTTGGCTGAGGAGATCATCGCCCGGGTGAACGCGGCGGGATCGGGGCGCACGCCGCTGGAGCAGGTCCGGCTCGTCAACTCCGGCACCGAGGCGACGATGTCGGCTATCCGGCTGGCCAGAGGATTCACCGGCCGGCACCGAATCGTGAAGTTCGCCGGCTGCTACCACGGGCATGTCGACGCGCTCCTGGCGGCGGCCGGCTCGGGTGTCGTCACGTTCGGGCTGCCGGACACGCCCGGCGTGACCGGGGCGCAGACCGCCGAGACGATCGTCCTGCCCTACAACGATCTCGCCGCGGTCCGGGCCTGTTTCGCCGAGTTCGGCGCCGACATCGCCTGCGTGATCACCGAGGCGGCAGCCGGCAACATGGGTGCGATCGCGCCGGTGTCGGGCTTCAACGCGGGGCTGCGGGAGATCACCTCGGCGCACGGCGCGCTGCTGGTCATGGACGAGGTGATGACCGGATTCCGGGTCTCGGCCGCTGGCTGGTACGGCTTGGATCCCGTCGAGGCTGACTTGTTCACCTTCGGCAAGGTGATGAGCGGCGGCCTGCCGGCGGCGGCGTTCGGTGGCCGCGCCGACGTGATGGCACACCTGGCACCGGCCGGCCCGGTGTACCAAGCGGGGACGCTGTCGGGCAATCCCGTAGCGGTCGCGGCCGGGTTGGCGTCGCTGCGCGCGGCGGATGCGCCGGTGTACGCGGCTCTGGATCGCAGCGCAGTGACGATCGGCCGGCTGGCCTCAGATGCGCTTACCGCGGCAGGGGTTGCGCACCAGGTGCAGTACGCGGGCAACTTGTTCTCGGTCTTCTTCGCGGCATCTGCGGTCGTCGACTTCGCCGGTGCCCAGGCGGCGCAGACCTACCGCTACCGGCCGTTCTTCCACGCGATGCTCGATGCGGGCGTCTACCTGCCGCCCAGCGCCTTCGAGGCCTGGTTCGTGAACGCCGCGATGGACGACGCCGCGCTCGCGCGCATCGCCGACGCGCTCCCCGCCGCCGCCAGAGCCGCAGCGGCCGCCGTCCCCGGCTGAGCGCGGTGGGCCACAACGGATCTTCCTGCGCCGGGTGTGCCATGACCGCCATGGCCGCAGGAAGATCGCGGCGGCGGGTGGGCCAGGGCCTGGGAGGATGGCGAGGTGACTCCGACAACTGTGCATCTGCTGCGGCACGGCGAGGTGTTCAACCCCGACCGCGTGCTCTACGGCAGGCTGCCCGGTTACGGCCTCAGTGACCTGGGGATCGCGCAGGCCAAGCTGGCCGCGGAGTTCCTGGCCGCCCGCGACGTGGGCCACCTGGTGTCCTCGCCGCTGGAGCGCGCGCAGCAGACCGCCGAGCCGCTGGCCGCCGCACTCGGCCTGGACGTCGTGATCGACGAGCGTCTCATCGAAGCCGCCAACGCGCTGGAGGGGCGCCGGGTCGCCGGCGGCAAGGGGCTGTTTACCGACCCGAGCAACTGGAAGTACTTCCGCAACCCGTTCACGCCGTCCTGGGGCGAGCCGTACGCCGAGATCGCCGACCGGGTGCTGTGCGCCGCCCGAGCCGCGCGCGACGCCGCCAGAACGGCGGGCCCCGGCAAGGACGCGGTGTGCGTCAGCCACCAGCTGCCCATCGTCATCGCCCGCCGGGCCGCCGAAGGGCGCCGACTGTTCCACGACCCCCGCAAACGCCAGTGCGGCTTGGCCTCGGTCACCTCGCTCACCTTCGACGACGACGCCCTGGTCGGCGTCGGTTACGCCGAACCGGCTGCCGCCCTGCCGCCGGGCCACGGCGCCGGCGCTTAGGCCAGTGCGGGCTGGCCCACAGCCGGCTGAGGCGGCTGTGCTTCCGGATCAGCCATAACGCACACTGGACAGCAATGAAACGCACACGATTCCTGGCTGCTGTGGTCCTCGGCGGGCTGCTGAGTGCTGCCTGCACAGGCAAGGATGCGGTCGACCAGGGTGCCGGGGGCCAGTACCGTTTCGTCCAGGGCACCGGCGTGGGCAAGACGATCGCCGCCGCGCAGCGCAAGCCGGCCGGCGGCTTCACCGGCGAACTGCTCAATGGCGGCACACTTGCCCTGGCCCAGTCCGCGGGCCAGGTCACGGTGATCAACTTCTGGGCCACCTGGTGCGGGCCGTGCACGGTCGAGACCCCCCAGTTCGACGCCGTCTATCGTTCCAACAAGGCCAGGGGCGTCGCGTTCATCGGAATCGACACCAAGGAGACCTCGACCGGTGCGGCCAAGGCGTTCATCGCGGACAACGACATCAGCTACCCGATCGTGTCCGACGAGAAGGGTGAGACCGCAGTCGCGCTCGGCAAGATTCCGGCCCTGGGGTTGCCCTTCACCGTGATCCTGGACAGGCACCAACGCGTCGCCGCCGTGTACCTGCACTCGCTGACCGCGAAGGATCTGCAGCCCGTGCTGGACATGCTGATCGCGGAGTCCTGATGCTCGCCTCCGGCGCGTTCGAGCACGCCGTCACAGACGGCCCGTTGCTGATCGCGGCCGGCGTGGCCGCGCTGGTGGGCCTGATCGGCTTCCTGTCCCCGTGCGTGCTGCCCCTCGTGCCCGGCTATCTGTCCTATGTGGCGGGGCTGTCCGGGGCGGCGCACACCGACCAGCACAACCAGCGCCGGATGGTGTCCGGTGCGCTGCTTTTCGTGCTGGGCTTCACTGCGATCTTCGTGGCCGAGGGCGTGCTGTTCGGCAGCTTCGGTGCGGCGATCCGCGACCACGCGCTGACCATCGAACGGGTGCTGGGCGTCGTCACGATCGTGATGGGCGTCGTGTTCCTGGGCGGGATCGGGTTCCTGCAGCGCGAGGTGCGCATCCACCGCCTGCCGCCCATGGGCCTCGTCGGCGCCCCGTTGCTCGGCGCCGCGTTCGGCCTGGCCTGGGCACCCTGCCTGACTCCGACGTTCAGTGCGGTCTACAGCCTGGCCTTCCAGCAGGCGACGGCCGGCCGCGGGGCTTTCCTGATGTTGTGCTACTGCCTGGGCCTGGGTATCCCGTTCGTCCTCGTCGCGCTCGGTTTCGGCTGGGTCACCGGCGCGCTCGGCTTCGTGCGACGGCACGCGCGGGTCGTCAGCCAGATCGGCGGCGGGCTGTTGATCGTCATCGGCCTGTTGCTCGTCACGGGAACCTGGAACCATTGGATGGACGCGCTGCGCACCAGCGTCGGCCCGGGCACGGGCATCGGCGGCGGACTGTGAGCACCCTGCAGCATCGTCGGGCTGGCGCCCGACGATTCAGCGGGGACATGAGGCGTCTGCTCCGGCCGGTTCGGATGGCGTGGCGGCGGTTGACCAGCATGCGCACCGCGCTGATCCTGCTGTTCCTGCTGGCGGTCGCGGCCGTGCCCGGGTCGCTCCTGCCGCAGCGTCCGCTCAACCCGACCAAGACCGACGCCTACCTGGCCTCGCACGGCGGCTGGGGTCGGTTCCTCAACACGCTCGGCATGTTCGACGTTTTCGGGTCTGTGTGGTTCGCCGCGATCTACCTGCTGCTGTTCATCTCGTTGATCGGCTGCCTGATTCCACGCATCCGGGTGCACGCCCGCGCGGTGGCCCGCAAGCCGCTGCCCGCACCACGCAACCTCGACCGGCTGCCCGAGTCCGGCCGCTTCGGCACAGCCGACCCACCTGCCGCCTACGCGAGGGCCGCCCGGCAGACGCTCGGCCGGCGCTGGCGCATCGTGGCGCGCGACGAGCCGACCGGCGCGCTCACCCTGTCCGCAGAGAAGGGCTACAGCCGCGAGACCGGCAACCTGATCTTCCACATCGCATTGCTGTGCTCCCTCGTGCTCATCGCCGTCGGCCGGCTCTACAGCTACCAGGGCTCGCGCATCGTCATCGAAGGCGCCGGCAACGGGTTCTGCAACACCGTCTCGCAGTACGACGCCTGGCAGCCGGGTCGCTTTGCCGCGCAGGGCAAGATCAGCCCGGCGCCGTTCTGTATCGACGCGATGGACAAGTTCACCGCGAACTACACCGACAAGGGCGAGCCGTCGAAGTTCGCCGCCGACGTCACCTACCGGCCCAACCGCGGTGCGGCGGCCAAGCACACGACGATCACGGTGAACCATCCGCTGCGGCTCGAGGGTGACCGCGTCTATCTCATCGGGCACGGGTTCGCGCCGCAGGTGACGATCCGCATGCCGGACGGGTCGGTGCGCCACGACACCGCGGTATTCATCCCGCAGAACGCATCGACCCTGCTGTCCGAGGGCGCGTTCAAGGAGCAGGGCGCGCCCGGCCAGAAGCACGATGTCGGGATCACCGGGTTCTTCGCCCCGACCCCGCAGAACAACGCGAACGGCGTGATCACCTCGGTCTCGCCCGAGGTCAAGGACCCGGTGCTCGGGATCTTCGTCTACCAGGGCGATTTGAACTACCAGGGACTGCCTCAGTCGGTGTACTCGCTGGACACCTCGAAGATGACGAGGATCGGAGCGGTGAACCTCGTCGAGGGACAGACGCAGACGTTCGCCAACGGCGTCTCGGTGACCTTCGACGGCTGGGTCCCGTGGGCGAGCATGCAGGTCAGCCACGACCCCAGTCAGGGCTACCTGCTCGCCGCCGCGACGGCGATGGTGCTTGGCCTGCTGGGTTCGCTGGGGGTGCGCCGGCGCCGGCTGTGGCTGCGCATCACCCCGTCGGCTGACCCCGCGGACGGGTCGCCTACCGTGGTTTCGGTCGGCGGGCTCGCGCGTAGCGACTCCGGCAACTTCACCACCGAGTTCGCGGGGCTGCTGGAACGATTACGCGGCGCGGCAAGCCCGGACGCACAACAGGCGAGCGCAGCGAGTGAGTCAATCGGTATGAGTATCGGCGCAGGGAAGGAGTGACGATGGCTGGTATCGACGGCTCCATGGCCCACCTGTCCGACTCGCTGTTCACCACAGCCATCGCCACCTATGCGATCGCCATGGTCGGCTTCGTGGCCGAGTACTCGTTCGGCAGGCGCGGCCGGATCGCCGCGACGGTGCCGATGACCGAGCGTGAGCTCATCGGTGCGGGCGGGCCGCCCGTCACGGAGTTCTCCCCGCCGAAGGCTGGGTCAACCCGACCCGGCTCCCGAGCCGACGGGATCGGCCGCTGGGCCTGCGTCTTGACGGTGCTCGGCGCGCTGATCCATGCCGCGTCAGTCACGGTCCGCGCGGCCGCGGTCGACGCGGTGCCGTGGAGCAACATGTACGAGTTCGCCTCGGTGGCGGGACTCGTCGGGGTGTTCGCCTTCCTCGCGCTGCTCTGGAAAGCGCCGCAGTTGCGTTACCTGGGCGGGTTCGTCCTGCTGCCGGTGATCTTGATGATGTTCCTGGCCGGGACGGTCCTGTACTCCCAGGCGCAGCCACTCGTGCCTGCGCTGCAGTCTTACTGGCTCGCCATCCACGTCACGCTGATTTCGGTCGCCGAGGGTGCGCTGATGACCAGTGCCGTGCTGACCGTCCTGTTCCTGGTGCGTGATCGCTACGAGCGGCTCTCCGGCCGGAAAGGCGTCAAGATCGGCGGCCTGACGAGATTCGGGGCGCGGCTGCCCGCGGCCGCCACGCTGGACAAGGCCGCATACCGGGTCGTCGCATTCTCGTTCCCGCTCTACACCGTGGCCGTCATCTGCGGCGCGATCTGGGCCGAAGCGGCGTGGGGACGGTACTGGGGCTGGGACCCCAAGGAGACCTGGGCGTTCATCGTCTGGGTGATCTATGCCTGCTACCTGCACGCGCGCGCGACTGCCGGCTGGAAGGGACGCTCGGCCGCCTGGGTGAACCTGGGCGGGTTCTTCGCGATCACCTTCAACTTCCTGATCGTCAACATCGTGGTCTCCGGGCTGCACTCCTACGCAGGGCTCAGCTGAGTTTCACCGGGATGGTGCGCTGGTCAGGCGGAGGGCGAGGGCCGGGCAGGCTGCGACGGCTCGCCGCGCTGCGGTGGGCGACCCGGGATCGACGGCCGGGTGGTGCAACACCGGGTAGCCCCACTCGTCGCGGGTGATCCGGTCGGGCAGCAACGCGGCGCACAGACCGTGCCCGTCGCACCGGGTCCAGTCGATCTGAAGCTTCATGTCTGCACTCCGATCGGCAGCCGGCCGAGCACTGGGCGCCCGCAGCCGCCGCGCAGGTGACGTTCGGTCTCGTCGCGCAGGAGGTGCAGGCCGGACGTGACGAACCGGGCGGTGCCGTCGGGGTGACTGCAGGCACCGCGACCGTCGACGGCCCGCGCGTGCCGCAGCGCGGTATCGACCGCGCTCGGATGCCCCTGGTGCAGCGCAAGCACGTCCTGGGCCAGGGCGGGTAGCCCGAACAGGCACGGACCGCACTGGCCCGCCGACTCGCCGGCCAGCCAGGCCGTCACGCGGGCGAGTTCACCGAGCGCGCAGGTGGCGCCGTCGACGGCGAGCACGACACCGGCGCCGAGCATGCCGCCGGCGGCGGCCAGTCCGGCACGCGACAGTTCGATGTTCGGCAACGGCACGTGCCAGCCGCCGTGATAGCCGCCGATGACGACGGCCGCCGTGTCGTGCGCCTGTGCGGCGGTGAGGACGATGCCCAGCGGCGTCCCGAGCGGGATCTCGATCACGCCGGGCCGCCCCACGGCGCCGCCGATCGTCAGCAGCGTCGTACCCGGCTCGCTGCGGGTGCCGGTGTCGGCGAAGCGCCGCCGGCCCAGCCGCACGAGGACGGCCAGCTGGGCGAAGGTCTCGGGATTGGCCACGAGAATGCCTTTGTCGGTGGCGTGTTCGCGGCGCCCCGGCGGCAGCGCCGGACCGCCGGCCAGGGCGCGCACCAGGGCGCGCGCCTCGCTGGCCACGAAACCGCCGCCGACCTGCTCGACGCGCACCTGCGAAGCGTCCGGACGCTGCCCGAGGGCGGCGTGAACCGCCTGCGCGGCAAGGGCATCGTGCACGGCGATCGTCACTCGCCGGGCGTTCACCGCGGCCGCCACTGCGAGGGCACCATCGACCACGAGGTGCGGGCTGCGGCGCAGCAGGGTGCGGTCCTTGCGGCTCGCCGGTTCGCTCTCGCTGCCGTTGACGACGACGCTCGGTCGCTGCCCGCGCAGCGCGCGCAGCTTGGTCGCCAGCGGGAACCCCGCACCGCCGCGGCCGGCCAGGCCGCTCGCGTCCAGCAACGTCAGCAGCCGGGGCAGGTCCGTGCCCGGCAGCTCCCCATGCACCCCGACGTGGGTGCGGTGGTCGAGCACCGCATGCCGGTCGAGGCCGGCCAGCAGCCGCGGTGCGCCGATCGTCCATGTCGCGGCGCTGACCGCGCTGCGGTCCATGATGGCGGTCATTGCCGCACCCCGGCCGGCACGGCGCGCCGCGTCGCCGGTGAGCCTGCGGCCGCCCGGATGGCCACACTGCCGAGCACGGCGAGCAGGCAGCACAGGTACAGCACCCGCACCCACGGCAGGCTGCTGTCGGTGCCCGAGCGCAGGCCGTGCAGCATCGCCATCGCCCAGCCGGCGTAGGCGGCGCCATGCACTGTGCGCCAGCCGGCGGCGCCGCCGGCCGACCCGGCCAGCCGGCCGCGGGCCAGGCCGGTCGCTGCCACCAGCAGGAAGGCGTAGGCGGCCAGGCTGCCCAGCCCTACCCACAGCGGCCGGTACTGCGACGTGAACGGCACCAGCGCAGCGACCCAGCCGACGTGCGCGAACGAATCGGCCAGGATCATCGTCAGGTGCAGGCCAAGGACGGCCAGACCGAGGGACGCAGCGACGCGGTGGGCGTACTGCGCGATCACCCGCCCCTCCGGTCGAGTCGGCGAGCCGCTGCTGACGAGTGCGCCCAACGCGGTGGCGAAAGTCAGCAGCACCAGCGCGGCCAGGCCGGCGCCGCGCGCGATGAGCCAGATCGTCATCGGGCCACCGCCGCGACTGCTGATCGGGTCGCCGGCCAGGTGCCGGTGGTCACGACGCGGCCGTCGCGGCCCACCAGCCGCCCGGCAAGCCGGCGGTTCGCGAGCCAGCCGAGCGCACCCTCGCCCATGACGATCGCCGCGGTGCTGGCGGTGTTCGCGGCCAACGCCGACGGTGCATACACCGACGCCGTGCGCCACGGCCCGTCGGTGGGCCGCCCGGTACGAGGATCGACGATGTGGTGCACCGCCCGGCCGCCGCGCCGCCATGTCCGCACGGTCGTGGTCGAGGTGGCCAGGCCGCCATGGCGGAGAAGAACCAGCTGCCCGTCTCCGCCCTGCCGCTCGGCGACCTCGAGGCACCAGCCGCCCGTGCGGTGACCGGCCACGGCGACGTCGCCGCCTAGTTCGACGAGCACGCCGGTGTCGTAGCGGCGGTTCAGGGCGCGGGCCGCGTGATCGGCGATATATGCCTTTGCGGTCGCACCCAGGTCCAGTGCGGCGCCGGCCGGTACGGTCACCAGGCCGGCCTCGCGGTCCAGGCGCACGTCGCGCCAGCTGCGCGATGCCGCTGGGCCGGCGAGCGGCGGCCCGTCCATGATCACGTCGGTGATGTCGCGGTCGTAACCGAGGCCGTGCATGGCTAGACCCACGGTCGGATCGACGGCACCGCCCGTCTGGGCCGCTGCGTCGAGAGCCGCGTCGATCAGCTCGACGAGCAGGCGCGGGATAGGCGTCGGGCGTCCCGCCCGATCATTGGCCAGGGACAGCGCCGAGTCGGGCCGGAACCGGCTGGCCACCGCGTCGACCCTGGCCAGCAGCGTGGCCAGGTCGGCCGCGGCCGAGCGCAGCGCCGGGCCGTGGTCGACGACCAGGCGCACCGTGCAGCTCCAGGCCCGCATCAGGTGGGTGTTCTCCGTGCCGGTCATGACCCGTTGCTCCCGCCGACGGGCGCCGTCTGTTGGGGGGCCGTCGTGATTCCAGTCGTGCCGCTGTCGTCAGACGATCCGCTGTCGTCGGTGCTGCTCGAGCTCACGGCTGGGGTTCTCGCACTGGTCGAGCCCGAGCTGGTCTGGGCGGCCGAATGGGTGACGCCGGCGATGACGGTCGCGGTCAGGGCGGCGCCAGCGGCGGCCACCGCTGCGCCGACCAGTCCGGCGCGGCGGAGCAGCCGGTCCGCGGATGGTTTGTGTGTCATAGAGATCACGATGAACCCGGGTGCATCACGGCCGCCTCACCGCAGCATCAAGAGATTCCTAAGGCCGCTTAGGTGTTGCCACTGGCCCGGCTGCCATAGGGTGCCGACATGGCCGAACACCAGACGATGAACACGATCATCCACGCGGCATTTCGGCGCGACCTGGCGCGGCTGGACGCGGCGTTGGCGGGCTTCCCGACCGGATCCCGGCAGCGCGCCGGCCAACTCAACGCCGCCTGGGACAACCTCGCGTCACAGCTGCACCAGCACCACCAGGACGAGGAGACGATCTTCTGGCCCGCGCTGCGCACGCTCGGTGCCGACGACTCCATGATCGGCGACCTCGGCGGCGAGCACGCTCGCATGCTCGCCGCGCTCGACGAAGCCGGCCGGTTGATGGCGGCGTTCAGGGCCGACCCGTCGGCGGACAACGCGCAGGCGGCGCGTTCCGCGATCGCGGAGCTTACCGGCGTCGTCGACGGCCACTTGGACCATGAGGAGCGCGACCTCGAACCGTTCGTGGTGCGCCAGCTGGCCACGCCCGAGATGAAGGCCGCACAAGTGGCGGTTCGCAAGGCGCACAAGGGCGGGGCCGGTACGTTCTTCGCCTGGCTGATGGACACCGACGACCCTGAGGTCAAGGCCGCGCTGCGTCGCGAGATCCCGCCGCCCGTGTTGTTCGTCATCGGCCGGATCGGCGGCCGAAGCTACCGCCGGACCGTCGCCCGCGCCTGGGTTACGGCTGCCTGAGCAGCAGCGTGATCCGGGCGCCGCCGGACGCGGACCGGCCCAGGATCATCGAACCGCCGCCGGATTCGGCGCAGCGCCGCGCGATGTCCAGGCCGAGGCCGGTCGAGCCGCGGTCGCTTCGCCCGCGGAACAGCCCGTCATCGGGCAGGCCGGGCCCGTCGTCGGAGATCTCGAGCCGGGCACCGTCGGCAGTCGGCTCCAGGTGCACCGCGAATGACACACCCTCGGGGGTGTGGGCGAAGACGTTCTCCAGCAGCGCGTCGGTCGCGCTCGCCAGGTCGTCGGCAGAAGCCCTGACCGGCACCGGATGTTGCGGCAGCTGTATCTTCCCGACCCGGTTCTGGTCCTCGGCCAGCGCGTACCAGAACTGGACACGGTGACCCACGACGGCGGTGGCGTCACACGACGGCAGCCGACCCTCGCGCTGCGGGCGTCGGGCGGCGTGAATGACGGCAGTGAGGGTCCGCTCGACCACGCTGACATGGGCTCCCACGCGCTCCGCTTCGACTGGGTCACGCAGCGCCTCTGCGTCCAGGCGCAGCGCGGTCAACGGCGTCCGCAACCGGTGCGAAAGATCGGCAACCGTCTCGCGTTCTTCGGCGATCAGCTCGTCGATGCGGTCGGCCAGCCGGTTCAGTGCGGTGCCGACCTCGGCGATCTCACGCGGCCCCTGGGTGGGCGCGCGGGCCGCCGTGTCACCGACGCTGAGCTGGTGTGCCGTCTGGGCGGTGCGGGTCAGCGGCCGGACGATCCGCCTGGTGAGCAGCTCCCCGGCCACCACTCCGATCAGCAGCAGCCCGACGCTGCCACCCACCAGCAGCGCCCACCATTTCGCCTCGCCGGCGTGCCGGGCGTGGTCAGAGAGAAACACCTGCACCAGGTAAGAGCCGCTGTCCTCGCCCGGACCGTGCGTGGTGACCGTCGCGACCTGCCCGCCGGACACCGACTGCAGTTGGGCGTCCGGAGTGCCCTGCGGCCCACCGCCGGCGTCGTGGTTGTCGGCCCCTCCGGGTGGCCGGTTCGCCCCGTGATCTGCTACGACGGCACCCGCGTGCGGCGTGCCGAGCACGGAGCCATCAGAGAGCGTGACCCAGGTCGGCCGGCCGTACCGGGACGACACCGACGAGAGGTACGACCTGATCTCGGCGTGGGTCTGGTTGTCGCTGCGCAGGGACAGCGCGACGCTGTTGGCCTGGTCGATGGTGGCCTGCTCGGCCCGTTGCGCGACGGCCGAGTGGGTGAGCACGGCGATCGGGATGGCGAAGGCAAGCACCACCAGCGTCGTCATGCCGACGACGAGGAGCAGGATGCGCCGCCTCATGGCATGTCCGGAGCGGCCAGCCGCACCCCGACGCCGCGCACGCTGTGCAGGTAACGCGGCTCACGGGCGCTCTCCCCGAGCTTGCGGCGCAGCCAGGACAGGTGCACGTCGACGGTGCGGTCCGAGCCGCCCCACGCCAGCTGCCACACCTCGGCGAGCAGGTCGCGCTTGGTGATGACCTCGCCGGCGCGGCGGGCCAGCGCGAGCAGCAGCTCGAACTCCTTGCGGGCGAGCTCGATATGACGTCCGTCCACGGTGACTTCATAGCTGCGGGTGTCGATCGAGAGCCCGCCGACGCTGACGACCGGGTCCTCGTCGGTGCGCCCCATCCGCCGCAGCACCGCCCGGATCCGGGCGGTGACCTGGGTGGCGGTGAACGGCTTGATGACGTAGTCGTCGGCGCCGAGATCGAGTATCCGTACCATCTCGGCCTCGTCGTCCCGGGCGGTCGCGACGATGACCGGCACGTCGCTGACCGCCCGCAGCATCGACAACACGTCGGCGCCGTCGATGTCGGGCAGGCCCAGGTCGAGCAGTACGACGTCGGGTTTCTGCTCGACGGCGGCGGACAGTGCTGCCATGCCCGCACCGACCGATGCGACGCTGTGCCCCTGCTCGCGCAGCGCCCGGGTCAACGCAGTACGGATCGCCGCGTCGTCCTCGACGAGCAACACCTGCGCCATGCGCGCGACGGTACATCGCGAACCCAGGGATACTGATGATCGTGAGTTACCCCGACCTGCAGACATTCCTCGCCGCCCTGGAGCGTGACGGCGATCTGGCGCGGGTGACGGTGCCCGTCGACCCCTACCTCGAGGTGGCCGGAATCGTGCAGCGGGTGGTCCGCGAGCAAGGCCCGGCGCTGCTCTTCCAGAACCCGACGCGCGGCCGGATGCCGCTGGCCATGAACGTGTTCGGCACCGACCGGCGGATGGCCAAGGCGCTGGGGGTCGACGACCTGGACGAGATCGGCGCGCGCATCGGCGACCTGCTCAAACCCGAGATGCCGCACGGGGTCGGCGGCCTGCGCGATGCGCTGAGCAAGGTGGCCCAACTGCGCCGGGTGCCGCCGCGGCACGTCAAGGTCGCGCCCTGCCAGGAAGTGGTGGTGAAGGGTGACGACGTCGACCTGTCGATCCTGCCCGGCATCACGTCCTGGCCCGAGGACGGCGGCGTGTTCCTCAACCTCGGCCTGACCCACACCAAGCACCCGGACACGGCCGCGCGCAACCTCGGCATGTACCGGCTGCAAGTGCAGGACGAGCGCACCGTGAGCCTGCACTGGCAGATCCACAAGGACTCGACGTCGCACGCGGCCATCGCCGAGCGCCGCGGTGAGCCGCTGCCCGTGGCGATCGCGTTCGGCTGCCCGCCGGCGGTGACCTACGCGGCGTCCGCGCCGTTGCCGGCCGACATCGACGAATACCTGTTCGCGGGATTCCTGCAGCGTGACCGCGTCGACATGGTCGACTGCCTGAGCGTGCCGTTGCAGGTCCCTGCGGCTGCACAGATCGTGCTCGAGGGCTGGGTGCAGCCGGGGGAACGGCTGCCCGAGGGCCCGTTCGGCGATCACACCGGCTTCTACACACCCGTCGAGCCATTCCCGTTCCTGCGTGTCGAGACGATGACCATGCGCACCGACCCGATCTTCCAGTCCATCGTGGTGGGCCGGCCGCCGCAGGAGGACGGGCCGATGGGCAAGGCCACCGAGCGGATCTTCCTGCCGCTCATCCGGTTGACGGTGCCTGAGATCGTCGACTACGACCTGCCCGTCGCCGGGGTGTTCCACAACTGCTGCATCGTCTCGATCGAGAAGCGATTTCCCAAGCACGCGCAGAAGGTGATGAACGCGATCTGGGGCGCCGGTCTGCTGTCGCTGTCGAAGCTGATCGTGGTGGTCGACGCCGACTGCGACGTACACGACTACAACGAGGTGGCGTGGCGGGCGTTCGGCAACGTCGACTACGCCCACGACGTCCAGCACGTCGTCGGTCCGGTCGACCATCTCGACCACGCGTCCTATGAGCAGTTCTTCGGCGGCAAGCTGGGCGTCGACGCGACCCGCAAGCTGCCCACCGAGGGCTACCGGCGCGAGGGCGGCTGGCCGGCCGAGTGCGTCGTGGACGACGCGACAGCTGCGAAAGTGGCCCGGCGGTGGCGCGAGTACGGCATATGACCACCCACCCCGGCGATCTTGTTGCTGATCGGCTGCCCCAGCCACCGGGCAGCAACAAGATCCGCACGTTCTTGCGGCTGGTGATGATCGAGCACTCGGTGTTCGCGCTGCCGTTCGCCTACACCTCGGCATTGACTGCCATGTGGCTGCAGACCCGGTCGGTGCACTGGCTGCAGCTGGGTTTGATTACCGTGGCCATGGTGTCGGCGCGGACGGTCGCGATGTCGGCCAACCGCATCCTTGACCGCGACTTCGACGCACTGAACCCGCGCACCGCCCGGCGGGAACTGGTCACCGGCCAGCTCTCGGTGCGCACCGCCTGGGTTGGCACGCTCGTCGCTCTGGTGATCTTCCTGGCCTCGGCCGCTGCCCTGTCCTGGCTGTGCCTGGCGCTCGCACCGATCGCGGTCGTCCTGCTCGTGCTGTACTCCTACGGCAAGCGGTTCACCGATTTCCCGCAGGCTCTGCTCGCGCTGGCCCAGTTCGTCGCTCCCGTGGGTGCCTGGATCGCGGTGACGAATGACGTCGCGTGGCCCGCGACCGCATTGGGTATCGCCGTCGGGTCCTGGATCGGCGGTTTCGACCTCGTCTACTCCTGCCAGGACGTCGAGTCCGACCGGCGCAGCGGCTCGCGCTCGTTCCCCGCGCGGTTCGGCATCGCGGCTGCGTTACGGGCTTCGTCGGCCGTGCACGCGGTGACGCTGGCGGCGTTCGCCTGGTTCGGCGCCGCGGCCGGACTGGGCTGGCTCTGGTGGGTCGGCCTCGGGCTCACCGCCATCGTGCTTGCCTACGAGCACGCAATCGTGCGTGCCCATGACCTGTCCCGCGTCAATCGCGCGTTCTTCACCGCCAACGGCGTCATCGGGATGGGCCTGTTCGCCTTCGCCCTGGCCGACCTGATCACACACGGCCTGCGCCCATGACCGACTTTGACCCCGCCAGCGCTGTAAATCGCGGGCCCCAACAACGATGGCGGGGTCAAAGTGGGTAGCCGGCGGCCGTGGGTGCTCGGGGTGTCCGGTGCGTCCGGGACGCCGTACGCACGGGCGGTGCTCAGCGGACTGCTCGACGCCGGCCAGCCCGTCGATCTGGTCGTGTCCCGCGCGGCCCGGCTCACCCTGCTCGACGAAACGGGGCTGTCCTTCCGCGACGCGCACTGGCGCGAGGACCTGGCCGGCTGGCTCGGTCGCCCGGCCGATGACGTCGGCTACTGGGCGCCAGGCGATCTGGGTGCCGGCCCGGCCAGCGGCTCCTACCCGACCCAGGGGATGCTGGTCGTCCCGGCCTCGACCGCAGCCCTGGCCGGGATCGCGATCGGGTTGTCCAAGGACCTGTTGCAACGCGCCGCTGACGTCACGCTCAAGGAGCGCCGTCCACTCGTCGTCGTCCCGCGCGAGGCGCCCTACACGCGGGCCACGTTGCAGCACATGCTGACGCTGCACGACGCCGGCGCGGTCGTGCTCCCGGCCAGCCCGGCGTTCTACACGGCGCCGAAGTCGGTCGACCAGCTCGTCGACTTCGTCGCCGCCAAGGTGCTCGACGCGATCGGCGTCGAGCACGACCTGATCGCCAGGTGGACCGGCCGACTGGGCGGGGCCCGCGAGCTTGACTAGCAACCGGCGGCTCGGGTCGACTGGGCCGGTGGATGCCGTTGATCGACAACTGCTCGACGCGCTGCGACTCAACGCTCGCGCGACATACGTCGAGCTCGCCCGGCTGGTCGGCCTGAGCGCACCCGCAGTGCACGAGCGGGTCGCCAAGCTCGAGGCGGCCGGGGTGATCACCGGGTACCACGCCGCCGTCGTCGCGGAATCGCTCGGCTACGCGATCAACGCGCTGGTCGGCATCTTCATCACCGACAACGCCGACAGCGACGACATAGCCGAGTCGCTGGCCGGACTGCCCGCGGTCGAGCACTGTTGGTTCGTCGCCGGCGAGGAGACGTTCGTCATCAAGGTGCGGGTGCCTGACGTGGCCGGTTTGGAGGGTGCGATCCGCACGCTGAACGCGATCAAGGGAGTGGCCCGCACCCGCACGACCGTGGTGCTTTCGACGAAGTTCGAGGACCGCGTCCAAGGCGGTACCTAGGCCCATTGTGGATTCGGACGCCGGCGCGGGGAGGGCGAGCGAACCACCATCGGAGCTCAGCCGGCTGTCTGCGCCGCCAGCCAGTCGGTGATCTGCGCGGGGCTGACGTCGCCCCCTATCAGATCGGCCGTCGCGCGCCCCACCGCGGCCGCACAGAGCGCCCGGTCGGCAAAGGCTTCCTTGTCCCCCCATGGCAGGAACGGCTTGGTGATCATGAGCGCGGCAACGCCGTGTGCCGCCGACCACAACTCGAACGTGATCGGCAGCGGGTCTCCCGCCGCGAAGATGCCCGCGTCCATGCATTGCACGACGGTCTCGTTGAAATGCGCGAATGCCGAGGTCGCCAGTACCTGGTCGACGTCCGGGCGCGGGCATGGATCCAACAGCGCGAGCCGGTAGTGCTCGGGATGGCTGATGGCGAAGCGCACGTAGGTCATGCCGAAGGCCCTCAGCCGCTCCATCGGCGCGGTGAGGCCCTCGGCCGCGGCGAGCATGCTCACGTCGAGCTCGGTGAAGACGTCGGCGACGACGGCACTGATCAGCTCGTCCTTATCGGTGAAATGCAGGTAGATCGACGGAGCGGTGACCCCGACTGCATCCGCCACCGCGCGGATCGACATCGCATCGGCACTGGCCGACCTCGCCAGCAGATCCTTCGCGGCAGTCACGATCTCCGCGCGCAGATCCTCGCCGGAGCCGCGCGAGGCCCTGCGCCGCTTCTTGGCAATCGTGGTCGTCATGCCACGCCTACTGGCTCGCGGTGGGTCAGGTCTCGGACGGCGGGCGGCCCCTCGTTCAGGCCGAAGCGGGCGTGCAGCCTGGCCAGCGGGGCAGGCGCCCACCAGTTCCACCGGCCGGCCAATCGCATGAAAGCGGGCACCAGCATTCCCCGCACCACCGTCGCGTCCATGATGACCGCCAACGTGAGCCCGGCCCCGAACAACATCATGAACGACACACGGGAGCCAGCGATCGCGGCGAAGACGATGGACATGAGCAGTGCGGCAGCCGTGACGATCCGGCCGGTACGGCCCAACCCCAAAGCGACGGCATGCGCATTGTCGGCCGCGGTCTGTGGCGACTCCAGCCACGCCTCACGGATGCGGGAGAGCAGGAAGACCTCGTAGTCCATGGACAGCCCGAACGCGAGGCAGAACATCAGCGGCGGCATGGTCGGGACGAGGTACCCGGTCGTCGTCAGGTCGGGGAAAAGCCAGCTCAGGTGGCCGTCCTGGAACACCCACACCATCGCCCCGAAGGTGGCCGACAGCGACAGCGTGTTGAGCACCAGCGCCTTGAGCGGCAAGACGATGCTGCCGGTGAACAAGAACAGCACGATGAATGTCGCGAGCGCGATCAGTGCTATCGCATAAGGCATCGCTGCCGCCAGAGCGTGCAGGCTGTCGTTGTTGATCGCCGTCTGGCCGGTGAACTGCACGTGCCACGGAGCAACGATGTCCTTGACCTCGGCCAGGGCCTTCTTGCCCGAATCTCCCTGGGCGTCGGTGCTGGTCGCGACGCTGAGGTACGTGGTGCTGTCGACGGTCATCGGCGCCCCGCTGACCGGCGCCACCAGACGACCGCCGGCGAAGATTCCGGCTGCCGAGCTCACCGACGTCACGTTCGGTACGCGGGAGAGCACGGCCGCGTAGTCGTCGATCCCATCCGGGTTCGCGGAGATGTCGCGGGCCACGACCGTGATCGTGGACGAGGCATTGGAGGAGAACTGAGTGCGCAGGCTGTCGCCGACCTGGTGCGCCGGCGCCGACTGCGGCAGCACGCGGTCGTCCGGATAGCCGAAGCTGGCGTGCAGGAACGGCAGACCGAGGGCGACGAGCACCGCCGTGACCAGCAGACCAATGGGAAGGGCACGGCGCATGACGAGGTTGGCGAAGCGGTACCAGAAGCCCTGCTCAACGGTCTTGGGTGCAGGAGCGGGGCGGCGTAGGACCCGCCGCACGAACACCCGCAGGTCCAGCGCGTCGACGCGTGGACCGAGGACGTTCAGCAACGCGGGCAGCAGGATCAACGCGGCAAGCGTGGCCAACCCGACTACGGCGATACCGGCGTAGGCGAACGAGCGCAGGAAGTACACCGGGAAGACCAGCAGGGCACCGAGCGCCAGCCCGACGGTGAGGGCAGAGAACAGCACCGTGCGCCCAGCCGTCTGCATCGTGCGACGCACGGCATCCTCGGGTGCCGAACCGTTGCGCATCTCCTCGCGGTAGCGGCTGACGATGAACAGGCTGTAGTCGATGGCCAGGGCCAGGCCGAGTGCAGTGGTCATGTTGAGCGCATAGATCGAAACGTCGGTTGCCATCGACAGGCCCCGCAGGATAGCCATGGTGCCGATGATCGAGGACAGGCCGACCGCCAGCGGGAGCAGCGCCGCGACGAAGCTGCCGAACACCCAGGTCAACGCGATGACCGTCAACGGGATGGCGATCATCTCCGACAGCTTCAGGTCGGCTGCGATGTCGTCGTTGACTTGGGTGTAGGTACTCATGACCCCGCCGGCCTTGACGGTGACGCCGTCATGGGTGCCGACGAGTGGCTTCGTGATGTTCGCAGCGCGGGTGGGCGCGGAGCTGTCGTCGCCGGCGACGCGGGCCACGACCAGTGCGGACTTGCCGTCGGCGCTGCGCAGGCCGTCCGCCCGGGGCTTCGGCACGGTCCAGTACGAGACCACCTGGCTGGCGTACTTCTGGTGCTGCAACGCGGACACGAGCGCGAGTCCCGCAGCCCGCGCGGCAGCGTTGTCGCTGCCTCCGGGGGCGCTCAACTCGAGGATGAGGTTGGCGTCACCGGCGTTGAACGTCTTCTGCAACAGGTCGTCGGCCTTGCTCGAGGCCGAACCTGGGTCGCGGAACCCGCCGCCGCTCAGGTGCGCGGCGACCGGTGCGCCGAAGATCACGGCCAGCACCAGCAAGAATCCCGCGGAGATGAGGACGCGCCGCGGTGCCCGGATCCCCAGGTTGGCAAAGCGGGTCAGCATGGCCTTCTCCTGCCGGCAGGGGTATTAGGAGCGCTAACTTAGCGACGCTAACTTAGTGCTGTCAAGCCGCCGTATGCGCGAATCGACCGCCCATCGGGCGGTGCGAACGGCACCCATCACCCATGGCCCGACAAACCGGGCGGCTCAGCGAACACCTTCTGCGGCAAGTACTGTCGGTTCGCCGGGCGGCGATCTATGGTCGGTCGAGACTCTCGGGGGGCGGGCGCACCAGTGCGTAGTCGATTCGGCGTGGCCATTGCTGTCTCCGTGCTGCTCGTGACCGGCCTGCCGGGAGCGGCTGCCCACGCTGGCCCGGCAGTCGCGGCGGCTCGCCTCAGTCCCGCAGGGCCGGCGCCCCAGGCCGCGGCCGTCGGCAGCGTCCCGCGCCCGGACCACATCGTGGTCGTCGTCGAGGAGAACCACTCCGGCACGCAGATCATCGGTAACCCGAACGCCCCGTACATCACCTCGCTGGCCGCCAACAATGCCAACTTCACCTCGTCGTTCGCGCTGACCCACCCCAGCCAACCCAACTACATCGGCCTGTTCTCCGGCTCGACCCAGGGCGTCACCGACGACGCCTGCCCGTTCTCTTTCGCGACACCCAGCCTGGGTGACCGGCTGATCGCCGGGGGGCACACGTTCGCCGGCTATTCCGAGAGCCAGCCCAGCGCCGGCTACACCGGATGCCAGAACGCCGGGCTGTACGCGCGCAAGCACAACCCCTGGGTCGACTTCCCAGCGATCCCGGCGGCGTCGAACCAGCCGTTCTCCGCGTTCCCCTCCGACTACTCGACGTTGCCCGATGTCTCCTTCGTCGTCCCGAACCTGCAGAACGACATGCACGACGGGACGATCGCGCAGGGCGACACCTGGCTGCAGAGCAACCTGTCCGGCTACGTCACCTGGGCCGCGACGCACAACAGCCTGCTGATCTTCACGTTCGACGAAGACGACAGCAGCGCCGGCAACCGGATCGCGACGATCTTCGCCGGAGAGCGCGTGGTGCCCGGAAGCTACGCCGAGACAATCAACCACTACAACGTCCTGCGCACGATCGAGGATGCGTTCGGCGTGACGCCGCTCGGGGCCAGCGCGACGAGCCCACCGATCCTCGACGTCTGGACCGCACCGGTCGGTGATCCGCCCCCGACGGCGGCCTTCACCTATTCGTGCCAGGGCGTGAGCTGTTCCTTCGACGGGACTGGGTCCACTGACGACACCTCTGTCGTCGGCTGGACGTGGGACTTCGGTGACGGCAGTTCGGC
>JALYVG010000028.1 GCA_030853345.1 Actinomycetota bacterium
TCAGGGTGCCCTGCAGCAGCAGTGGTCGGTTTCGTTGAGCGATGCATGGCATGCTAACCCCTGTCTGTATCCATACGCGGACACAGATTGGGTTAGCGTGTCAGGCATCGCGCAACGAACCCGACAACTGCTGCTGCAGGGCACCTTGACCACGTTCCGGCGCCGCTGCGGCAAACTGACCTGCCGCTGCGCGGCGGGAGAGCCGCACGAGAGCCCCGCACTGCGGTTCACCGAGGACGGCCGGACCAAGACGCTGACGTTGACCGCCGCCGAGGTCGCGCAGGTCACCGCGGCGCTGGCCCGCTACGAGCAGGCCAAGGCCGACCTGGACGCGCAGGCGGCCGAGGGCATCGCCCGGCTGCGCGACGGCCGGGTGGCACGCGGCAGCACGCAGCGATGAGCGGCCGGTCCGCGCAGCCGGCCGGCTTCGGCGCCGACTCCCGCGGATGCTTCGAACAGCTGCTGGGCTGGCTTGAAGGCGGCCAGGCCACGGGCATGACCCACGCCGAACTGGAGGACGAACTCGCCTTTCGTGGCCGGGAACTGCTGCGACGCATGCTGCAAGAGCACCTGACCCTGCGCGCCGCCAACGAGCCGCGGCTGGCCGCCGTGGCCGACGACGCGGGAATCGTGCACGCCGTCGTCGAGGCCGGTCACCGCCGAACGCTGGCCACCGTCTTCGGCCACGTCCAGGTGGAACGCCTGGCCTACCGCCACCGCGGCCACCAGAACCTGCACCCCGCCGACGCGGCGCTGAACCTGCCGGACGAGCGGCACTCCCATGGGCTGCGCCGGCTGGCCGCGATCGAATCCACCCGGGGCTCGTTCGAGCAGGCCAGCGCGGCCATCACCCGGGCCAGCGGCCAAGGGGTCGGCAAACGCCAGGTCGAGGAACTCACCGCCCGCACCGCGGTCGACGTCGACGACTTCTACGCCACCGCTTCACACACCGAGCCGGCCGAGGACGACGTGCTGGTCCTGTCCGCCGACGGCAAGGGCATCGTGATGCGGCCGGACTCGCTGCGCCCGGCCACCGCCAAGGCCGCCGCGAAAGCGAGCACCAAGCTCGCCACCCGCCTGTCCAAGGGCGAGAAACGCAACCGCAAACGCCTGGCCGAGGTCGGCGCCGTCTACGACCTTGCACCGGTGCCCCGCCAGGCCACCGACGTGCTCGCCGGCAAGCGCGGCGAGAACCCCACGCCGGCGGCACCGAAAGCCAAGAACAAGTGGCTCACCGCCAGCGTGGTCGACGACGCCGCACAGGTCGTCGCCGGCATCTTCGACGAAGCCGAACGACGCGACCCGGACCATCGGCGCAGCTGGGTCGCGCTGGTCGACGGCAACAACCACCAGATCGACCGCATCCAAGCCGAAGCGAGCACCCGAGGGGTCGTCGTTCCCATCGTCATCGACCTGATCCACGTCGTTGAATACGTCTGGGGCGCGGCGTGGTGCTTCTTCACCGAAGGCGATCCCGACGCCGAAACGTGGGTACGCCAGCGGGTACTGGCCATCCTGCAAGGCCATGCCGTCCAGGTCGCCGCCGGCATCCGGCGCCGCGCGAGTGCCGCCAAGCTCACCCGCCCCAAACGCGCCAGGGCCGATGAGTGCGCCAAATACCTGGTCAACAAGGCCAGATACCTGGACTACCCCACCGCCCTCGCCGCCGGCTGGCCGATCGCGACCGGGATCATTGAAGGCGCCTGCCGCTACCTCGTCGCAGACCGCATGGACATCACCGGAGCACGCTGGAGCGTCACCGGAGCCGAAGCCGTCCTCAAGCTACGAGCCGTCAGAGCCAACGGCGACTTCGACACCTACTGGAAATTCCACCTCGACCGAGAACAACAGCGAGTCCACCGATCTCACTACGCCAACAACGTCATCCCCCTCGCCGCGGCGTAGTCACTGCAGCAGAGCCGCACCCATTTGCTGGTGCCCGGCGGGAGGTGGCACACGGTGATCGCCAGCCCGGTCTCGGTGGCCAGTGCGGCGAGTTCGGTTTTCCACAGCCGCAGCCGGGAGCCGTTAGACCCACCGGAATCGGCGGTGATCAGCAACCTGGTCGCGGTGGGGTAGGTGTCGGTGCCGATGGTGTTCCACCACC
>JALYVG010000030.1 GCA_030853345.1 Actinomycetota bacterium
CCGCGGTCGCACGCGTGCCGGGCGCTAGTCGGGAGCGAACGGGACGTGAGCTGTCCGCGTTCGGCACCTCGGCCCGACGCGCCTCGGTGGGGCGGGGTGAGGGACTGGGGCCGGGAGCAGGCCGACCGCCGATACGTCGGGCGCGGCTGGCGGCCTGGGCTCCAGCCGACGAGCGGCGGGCGCCAGCGGGAGTCGGCGGCACTGGCACGGCATCCGGCGCGTCGCCTTGGTCCGCCTTGTCCGGGACCACGGCATCGACGTCGTCGCTCATATCAGCCCCACGCTGCTCAGATTGCTGGCCAGATATTTCTTGCCGACCAGCGTCATGGTGATCTCGAAGCGGGCCGTGGAGGCCAGGGTTCGCTGTCCGCTTGCGGCTACCTTGTAGCCCTCCGCGGACACGAGCACGAGGAAGTTCTTGTCGCTGACCTGCTCGAACGCAGACGCCGTCACGGTGCCTTGTAGGTCGAATTTGCCCTTCGTCATCTGCTCCTTGAGCGTCGATTCCTGCTTCGCCAGGTCAGCGCGCAGGGCGCCGGTTGATCCGGCCAGGGTGCGGGCGTAGTCGGCGTCGAACGTCTTGCGGGAATAGGTGAGGGTATTGACCACCTGCTTGGCGCTGGCGTCTAGGATTCGCTGCTCGGATGCGCTCAGCCCAACCGCCTGCCTGGCTGACGCGTGGCGGTGGTGCGCTGGCCTGATCACAAAGACCAGGACCGCGGCCAGGGCGATGGCAAGAACTCCGAGAACGGCCGCGGCAACCCATGGCGCACGACCGCTCAGGCGTGTCTCCGACATGATCTCCTCAGATGGATGAACTCGAAAGGTGCCGGCCGCCGCCGCGAGCGGACACGACGCTCAGTGCAGCCCGTCGGTGAGCATGGCGATCCACGATCGATCCCCAAGCAGCGCCGCCGTGCCGTTCGTGGAGCCGACTCTGACCGTGTTCTGCGTGATGACGCGAGGATAGACGGCGTCGTTGCCCGCGGTGCTGATCGGATCACCGCCGGGGACGTTCTGGGCACCGCGCACGTCGGTTGCCGATGTGGGTGGGGTGCAGTGCGCCGAGGTGTTCGGCGCGGCGGGTGAGGTGTCGGAAGGGTCGCGGCGGGTGGTGCCGCCGTACCCGTCGCCACCAGACGACGGCGAGCCACAGTCGGGCGGGTCATTGAAGTTGACCTCGAAGCCCAACGCTCCGGCGAGCTCGGGGTGTCTCGCGTTGGGTCCGAGCACTGTGTAGCTGCCGGCTGCCAACAACGGGTACAGCTCGAAGAGTTGCTCGATCCCGTCAAGATGGCGCACCAGCAGTTCGCCAGTCGTAGCCAGGTTGGCAAAGGTGATGCCGAGGTCGGTGCGGTTGTCGGCGACGAACTTTGACAAGACGGCGAAGTCACCCGGGCCGTTGTCGAACAGACTGCGAATATCTGGGTCGCTCTTCTTGAGCTGCTGGCTCAGCAGGTTCAGGCTGTGGGCCCAGCTGGCCATCGCGGGCGCTTCGTCGAGTTGGGTCTGCAGCACACCGTCCGACAGCTTGATCAGGGCCAGAGTCTCTGGCAGCGCCGCCTGAGCGGCAGCGAGCAGGTTGTTTGTCGAGTCGAGGAGCGAGCCCAGCGCCGGCCCCTGGCCATTGAACGCATTCCCGAACTCGGAGACGACAATCCGCAACTTATTGGTGTCGACGGAGCGGACGAGGTTGTCGAGGTTGGTCAGCAATACCTGCGTCGCCACCGGCACCTTGTTCCGGTTCACGGGGATGACCTGCCCAGCGGACAGGTAGGGACCATTGTTGTCGGGCGGTATCAGGTTGACGTACTGCTCGCCGATGACTGACCGATTACTCACCTGGGCCGCGGCACTGGCCGGGATCTTCGGGCGGCTGCAATTCTTGAGCTTCAGCTTGACCCGAACCCCGTTGGCCAGCAGCGATATCTGGCCGACTTTGCCGACAGTCACACCACGGTAGGTGACCTCGGCGTTGGTGAAGATGCCGCCCGAGTCGGGGAAATCGGCGCTGATCGTGCACGCGTCAGCACTGAAAAGACCCTGGGTGAGGCCGACGTATTTTGCGCTCACATATGAGATGCCGACGAGGGTGATGACGGCAAAGACCATCAACTGGATCCGGGTCGATCGTTTCAGCATGGCCGTATCACCCGCCCGCGCCCGGAATTGTGGGAAGTGCACGTGCGCCGCTCGTCGAGGGGTTCGGCGAGCTGCCCGATGTCAGGGGCGTGGTCTTCGCCGAGTTGGGCGCCAGACCCGTCACGGCCGTACACAAGCCGGTGGCGCTGCTCAGGACGCCGCAAAGGTTGTCGGTGAGGTTCAGGTTCAGTATCAGGTTCAGGTTCGCGTAGTCGCCCTTGATGAAATCGGTCGTCTTGTCGAGCGGGAAGGGGAACGTCAGGAGGATCTTCAGTGCATTCGGCAGGTCTGAGCCAGCGGCGCTGAGGTTCTCCAAGACGGGCGACAGGCTCTTGAGGGCTGAGACCAAGTTCGTCTGGGTGGCGTTGATGACGCCCGTTGCGGTGCTGCCCAACCTGGCCAGGCTCTGCAGCAGAGTGGTGAGCTTGGATCGCTCGTCCTTCAGGATCGTGAGCGCCTGGGGAAAGCGGTCGAGCGCGTCGATAATCGTCTGCTTCTGTCGGTTGAGCGTCACGGCCAGCTTGTCGATGTTGACCAATGCCGTCGTGATCGTGTCCTTCTGCTTGTCCAGCGTCCCGACAAATCCGTTGAGCTGAGCAACCAGATCTCGTACCGCGCCCTCGTTGCCCTTCAGCGCCTTGTTCAGCTCGGTGGTGATCGTTCGGATCTGCTCGATGCCGCCGCCGTTGAGCAGCAGGGACAGTGCTCCGAGGACCTCCTCGACCTCCGGCGCCGTGCCGGTACTCGCGAGGGGGATCTTCCCGACGTCTTTGAGCTTGCCCTGCGGCTCAGCCAGCGGCTGCTCGAGGGCGACGAACTTCTCTCCGAGCAGTGACGTCTGCCGCACCGCGGCCCGGGCGTTCGCGGGCAGGTTGATATTGCCGTTGACCTTCACCCTGACGCTCGCGATCCAGCCCTTGAGTGAGATCGACTGCACTTTGCCGACCGCTACGTCATTGACCTTGACGCTGGACTGGGGCACGAGGTCCAGCACGTCGGCGAACTGGATGGTCACGGTGTAGGGGTGGCTGCCCAGGTTAGCGCCGCCAGGCAGGTTGGCGCTGTACAGGCCGTGGAAACCACAGCCACTGAGCGCGACGGTGCCCGCGGCCAGCATGGCCGCGAGCGTCACGGACCGCATCATCAACACACCCCCGGAATGGGCGGCAATACGCCAGGGAGGCACAGCCCCCCCGGCGGCAACCCGGGAAGCGGAGGCAACGTGCCGCCTGGAAGCTTGGAGGCGACCGCCTTGCAGGTGGCGACGATCTGCGAAGTCAGCGGGCCCAGGACGGTGCTGGCAGCCGGGAGTCCGAGAATCCCACCGGACACCGCCTCGTTCAGCACGGCACAGATCTGGCTCGGGTCGGCGATGTTCGTCAGGTTGCTGCGGGTGCCTAGCGTCCCGGTGCCCTCCTGGTAGCCGTGGGCCAGATTCGACAGGGCCACCGGTGCGACCGCGAGGCTCTCGTTCAATGCCGCCTTCTCCCTGGCCAGGACGCCGGTGAGATCCTTGAGGCCGACGATGTCGGTGTGCAGCTTGCCCGCGTTGGCCTGCACGAAGTTGGCCACCTCATGCAAGGCAATTGTGAGGTTGTGCAGAGCGGCGCCGAGATCGCCGCGCTCGTCGGCGAGGTCGCCGGCGACCTGTGCCAGTTGGTTCTCGAAGTGCCGCACCTGCGCGTCACTCTGCGAAAGGGCCTCGGTGAACGACTTGAGGTTCTTGACGGTGCCGAACAGGTCCTCTCTCCCGTTGGAGAGGGTCAACGCGGCCTGCGACAGGTTGCGGATGGTCTCGTTGAGGGCCGTGCCGTTGCCGTCGAGGTTCGCCGCCGCCACATCGACGAGCGTCGACAGGGCGCCCTTCTTATTCGCGCCGTTCGGTCCCAAGGCGACCGAAAGCTTGTTCAGGGCGCCATAAATCTCGTCGAGTTCGGCCGGTGAGGCCGTGCGGCTGATCGGGATGTTGGCCTTGTCGGCCAGTACCGGCCCGTGGCCGGTGTAGGCGGGCGCAAGCTGGATGTAACGGTCGCTCACCAGCGAGTTCGCCACGAGGACGGAGATCGCGCCGGCCGGCACATGGTACTTGTGGTCGTACTTCATCTCGATCTTCACCGAACCACCAGCCGGAGAGACCTTGGTGACGGAGCCGACTTGGATGCCCAGGATCTTGACCGGGGTGCCCGGGTAGACACCGACACCCGATGCGAAGTTCGCGCTCAGCTTCTTAGTGGTGGGACCGCCCAGGATGAAGATGGCGCCAACCACGACCACGGCGAGGACGAGTACGCCGGAGATGACGCGGATCGCGGTCCGCGAGAGCCTTGTCATGGCGGGCACAACCGGTCGGGCTTGGCGGGGTCGAGAGTCGCCGCGATACCGGCTGCACTGAGGTTGCAGATGTAGTTGTCGAACCAGCGGCCGTTGCCGAGGGCGTTGCTGAAGAGCCGGTAGAACGGCGCCAGCAGTTGGAGGCTGCGGTCGAGGTTGTCCTGGTTGGCCTGCAACAGGGCCAGTACCTGGTGCAGGTTGTCGAGCATCGGGCCGATCGTCTTCTGGTTGTCCGACACCAGGCCCTCGAGTTGTACCGCGAGCGCGGTCGAGTTGACCAGCAGCGAGTGGATGGCGTCTCGGCGGGCGTTGAGCTCGTCGAGCAGCAGGGCGCCGTCGGACAACAACCGCTGCAACTGCTCGTCCCGGCTGGCCAGGACGCCAGTGACGTCGTTGGCCTTCTGGAGCAGGCTGCGCAGTTGAGTGTCGCGCGAGGCGATGGTGTTGGACAGCCTGGTGAGCCCGCTCAGGACGGGTCTGACCGACGCTGGCGTGCCGGCGAAGTCTTGCGACAGGACGTCGAAGGACTTGGCCAACTGATCAGTGTTGATCGCGTCGACCGTCCGGGTGAGACCGGTGAAGGCCGGATAGATGTCGAACGGCGAATGGGTCCGCTGCAGCGGGATCGCGTCACTCGGTTTCTGCTTCTTGGTCCCAGCGGAGTCAATCGACAGGTACTTCGCGCCGAGCAACGTCTTCAGCTTGATGTCGACTGTGCTCTGGTCGCCCACGAACGCATTCTTGATCTTGAATTTGACCTGGACCTTGTCTCCCTCGAGTGCTGTCGACGAAACCGTGCCGACCTTTACTCCGGCGATGCGCACATCGTCGTTCGGGCCCAGCCCGGCGTCCTCAGTGAAGTACGCGGAGTACGTGGTCCCGCCGCCAATGAGCGGCAGCTTGCTGGCGTTGAACGCCGCCCACAAGATGACCAGGAGCAGCACCAGCCCGATCGCGCCGATGGCGGTCGGATTGCGGGCGCTGAACGGTTTGCCGCCCACCTTCGTCTTGCGGGTCTTGACCGGCGCGGAGGGTGGCTGATCCTGCCCCAAGGAGGCACTCGTCGCCTGCGTCATCACTTGCACCTCGACGCCGACTGGGCACTCGGGACGAGAGCCGGCGACAGGGTGACGCCGCCGGGGAAGGTGATGGTGCCGTCGATCGAGCAGAGGTAGAAGTTGAACCAGGACCCGTAGCTGCCAGTCCGGGTAAGGGCCGCCACCGTGCCGGGCAACTTCTGGAGAACAGACTGGACGGTGGCGCGGTTCCTATTGAGGTTCGCGGTGAGGGCCGTCAGGTCGGTGATGTCTTTCGCCAGCGGGGCACGGACCTGGGCGAGCAGGCCGGCGGTCGACGTGGTCAACGAATTGATGCTTTCGATCGACGTGCCGATTGTCTTGCGGTCCGCGGACAGACCGGAGATGAACTCCTGTAACTGCAGGAGCAGGTTGGACAGCTCGGTGTCACGGTCGCCGACGACCTTGAGCACCGAGCCGAGGTTCTCGATCACACTGCCGATCACTTGATCTTTGTCGGCGATTGCGTTTGTCAGGTCACCGAGATTGGTCAGGAGCAGCTCGAGACTTCCTGCCTCACCCTGCAGTGTCTGGATTATCTCGCCAGAAAGCGCGTTGATCTGGGTGCCGTCCAGCCCTCTGAACAGCGGCTGGAAGCCCTGGAACAAGGCGGTGAGATCGAGGGCATTGAACGTCTGCGTGCGCGGGATCGTGCCACCGGGCTTGAGAAGGTCGTTCGGGTCGCCCGGTCCCTGTTCGATGTCGAGGTAGCGCTGGCCGACGAGGTTGCGGTAGCGCAGGTGGGCCTGCGTCGACTTCGGCAGTGGGCGGTCCTTGACGACGGTGAAAGAGAGCTTGGCAAAGTCACGCTTGACGATCTTGATGTCGGTGACCGTGCCGACGCGGACGCCGGCGATGCGGACGTCATCGCCCAAGGACAGACCGGCAACGTCGGTGAAGATCGCGTGGTAGCTCTTCGTCGCTCCGTAGCTGGTGTTGGCGATCGTGGCGCCGAGCACGTACGTAGCGAACGCGGTTACGACAAGGAACACCACGAGTTTGATCAGTGGGGCCAGCAGACCGCCTCTCATTTGACCGTCACCTGCATTCCTCGCAGCGCCGGGGCGGCAAGCATCGTGGCAATGGCCGGCACCTTGTCCGGCGTGCCATAGCTGCCGGCAATGAGGCCGTTGACCAACGCGTGCTCAGCGGGCGAACCGATCGCCTGCTGGTTGAAGGCGCTCGACGTGGCCGCCTGGGCGCACGTGTCATTGGTGAACGACGCGCGGTCCTTCAGGCAGCGGAACTCACCGGGAGTCTTGAACGGAATGGCCGGGTTGGGCAGCCCAAGGCAATGTGGTCCGATACCGGTGAGAAGGACTGGTTCGTCCTGGTTGGGCCGGTAGGCGTCCGCCGACTTGCTCGGGTTACCAGGCGCCGTCGGCGCTACGTAGAGCTGCGCACTCAACCGGATCTGGTTGTTGACGATGCCGTTGCTGGCCAACCTGTTCAGGCCGACCAAGCCGCTCAGCATGCAACCGTATTCTGGCGTGTATTTGTCAAGCAGGCCGTACACCTTGCTTGAGGTGTCGACGACCGTGATCAGGCGCTGCTTGTTAGTGCTCAAGAAGCTGTCGAAAATGTCCGACGTGTTGGCCCCGGTCGTGAGCAGCGTGTCAAGTGCGGCCTGCTTCTGGATGAGCGTCTTTGCCCCTGTCTGGAGATTGTCGAGTGTCGCCAGAAGGTCCGGTGCCGCCTGATTGAACTCGACCGAGACCTGGCCAAGCTTCTTGAGGTCGGTCACGAGCTGGGTGACGTAGCTCGTGCCGGGCGACGCGTCGGCGTTGAGTTGCTTGAGGTAGGCGTCCATGTTGACCAACGTCCTACCGAGCTCCTCGCCGCGTCCACGCAGCGCCGTGGCGATTGCATTGAGCGTCGCGTTCAATTCCGCGGGCTTGACCGCCTGCAGCAACGGGAGCAGATCGCCGATGACCTTCTGCGACTCCAGGGCTACTGCGGAGCGGTCCTGCGAAATCGTGTCGCCGCGCTTGATCGGCGGCCCGACGTGGTCGGGAATCTGGAGGGAGACGTATTGCTCGCCGAACAGCGTCTTGGGCAAGATCTGCGCGGACACGTTATTGGGGATCAGCTTTGCTCGTGATGGGCTCAGAGCGAGCGTGATGACCGAGCACGTTCCTAAAAGATCCTGGCACTCACCATGCGAGTCGACGTGCACTGTGCGCACCCGACCGACGATGATGCCGCGCTCCTTGACGTCAGAGTCCCTCAACAACTGGTTGCCCGTGTGATCGGTCTTGAGCGTCACCGTGACGACAGGGGTGAAGGCCTTGTTGTAGAACGCCACCGACAAGGCAACCAGCGCGAGGATGACGGCAATGAAGCCCAGACCGAGCAGTCTCCTGCCGACGACAGTGCTGAAGCTCTCCTTGGCCATGGCCCCTACCCGGCCAACCGGACGCTGACGTTGGAACCCCAGATCGCGAGCGACAGAAAGAGATCGAAAATGTTGATCGCCACGATCGCCGTGCGCACTGCCTTGCCAACCGCAATTCCGACGCCGGCCGGGCCGCCCTTGGCCGTGTAACCGTAGTAACAGTGGGTCAAGATCACGACGACAGCGAAGACCAGCACCTTGAAGAAGGACCAGATCACGTCACCGGGTGGCAGGAACAGGTGGAAGTAGTGCGAATAGGTGCCCGGCGAGGCGTGCTCGTAGTACACGACGATGAGGTAGGTCGACAAGTACGACGACAGCAGGCCGACTATATACAGCGGGATTACCGCAACGAAGCCGGCGATGATCCGTGTCGTCACCAGGAAGGGAATACTCGGGACGGCCATCACCTCGAGCGCATCAATCTCCTCGCTGATGCGCATCGCGCCCAACTGCGCGGTGAAGCCACACCCCACCGTGGCTGAGAGCGCCAGACCGGCGACGAGAGGAGCGATCTCTCGGGTGTTGAAGAACGCGGAAACGAAGCCGCTGATCGGCCCGAGCCCGAGCTGGTTCAGCGCGGCGTAACCCTGTAGTCCGACCTCGGTTCCGGTGAAGAACGACATGAACGCGATAACGCCGACCGTCCCACCGATTACAGCCAGCGCCCCACTGCCGAAAGCGACCTCGGACAGCAGCCGCAGCGTTTCCTTCTTGTAGCGCCGCAGCGTGCGCGGCGTCCAGGCGAGCGCCTTCACGTAGAACTTCATCTGCTCGCCGAGTTCGTCGAGCATCCCGACGGGTGCATTGATCGCCTTGCGTGCGCTGGCGATGACGTCGGTGGCCATCATGAGCCCTTTGCCGGTACGACTTGGAAGTAGACGGCCGTGATCACGAAGTTGACGAAGAACAGCAGCAGAAACGTAATGACGACGGATTGGTTCACCGCATCGCCCACACCTTTGGGTCCGCCGCCGGCGTTGAGGCCCTTGTAAGAGGCCACCACCGCGGCGATGATCCCGAAGATGAAGGCCTTGAGCTCTCCCGTGTAGACGTCAGGCAGCTGGGCCAGCGCCGAGAAGCTGGCGAGGTAGGCGCCGGGTGTCCCGCCCTGCAGGACGACATTGAAGAAGTAGCCGCCCGCCACTCCGACGACCGATACCAGCCCGTTCAAGGCGACCGCAACGAGGGTGCAGGCGAATACGCGCGGCACGACCAGGCGCTGGATGGGCGAGATGCCGAGCACCTCCATGGCGTCGATCTCGTCACGGATCTTGCGGCTGCCGAGATCGGCACAGATGGCAGAACCTCCCGCACCTGCGATCAGCAATGCGACGACGATCGGGCTCGCCTCGCGGACGATCGCGAGGACACTGGCCGCCCCGGTGAACGACTGCGCGCCAACTTGCCGCGACAGGCTGCCGATTTGGAGCGCGATGACAGCACCGAACGGGATCGAGACGAGCGCAGTGGGCACGATCGTGACGCTGGCGATGAACCATGACTGCTGGATGAACTCGCGGAATTGGAAGGGGCGCCGGAACATCAACCTCGCGACATCGAGGAAGAGTGCAAACAGCCGGCCAGCGTGGCTGACGCCAGCGACGGGTGACAGTGCCATCAGCCGTTGCCCATGGGCACACGTTCGACTTGGTCCTCATCCCGGTTGGACAGACCGGAGGAGATGCCACCCGTGGCTTCCCGGGCGTCGAGCTCTTCCTGGTGCTCCTGATCGAGGAGTTGCTGGATGGCCTTCTGTGCCTCTGGAGGCAGCGTGTGCATCATGTCCATCACGCGCTGCTGGCGACGGCCGGCGGCCTTGCGCTCGGGCAGGCCGGGTGAGGGCTGGATCTGCGGCGGCACGCCGCCGCCGATGCCACCCTTGGGCGCGGCGCCGGGGTGTCGGGCCGGGGCGCCGTCGAGCGAGGCCAGCTCCGCAGCGACCTGCGCGGAGTCCTTCTCCTCGGACATGCCGATCGGGCCTTCGCGGCGGCCGTTGAGGAACTGTTTGACCACCGGCTCCTCGCTGGTGAGCAGCACCTCGCGTGGTCCGAACATCACCAGCTCGCGGCGGAACAGCATGCCCAGGTTGTCCGGGACGGTGCGCGCGGTGCCGATGTCGTGGGTGACGATCAGAAAGGTCGCGTCGGTGACCGCGTTCAGGTCGATGATCAACTGGTTGAGGTAGGCCACCCGCACCGGGTCCAAGCCGGAGTCCGGTTCGTCGAACAGGATGATCTCCGGCTCGAGCACGAGTGCCCGCGCCAGCCCGGCCCGCTTGCGCATGCCACCTGAGATCTCACCCGGCAGCTTCTTCTCCGTCCCCGACAAGCCGACCAGTTCCAGCTTTTCGGAGACGATGTCGTGGATTTCCTTCTCGCTCTTCTTCGTGTGCTCACGCAACGGGAAGGCGATGTTGTCGAACAGGTTCATCGAGCCGAACAGCGCGCCGTCCTGGAAAAGGACCCCGAACAGCTTGCGGGTCTCGTACAGCTTGGCCTCGCTGCAGCGCGCCACGTCGACATCGCGGATCATGATCGAACCCTTGTCCGGCTTGAGCAGGCCGATCAGGGTCTTCAGGAAGACGGATTTGCCGGTACCCGAGGGGCCCAGCATCACGCTGACTTCCCCGGGAGGGAGGGTGAGGGTGACATCGCCCCAAATCGTCTGTTTGCCGAAGGATTTGGTCAGATCGTGGACAGCGACTTCAACACCCACGAGCCGCCCCCTTCCACACGCAGTTATGGCGAGCTGCACCGGCGCCGCAGAGCTCTGCCTTGCAATGATTTAACGAGGCCGCTACCGGTTGGTAACGTTGCGGCGGCATAGCGTCGCACATTCCCTCTCGCGCGGCGCCGACGGTACCCCGCCCCGCGCGAGGTCCATGTGGCGACCCAGGTGTGACACCTACCGCGGCTGTGCGTATCCCTTGCACGGTGCTCGGTGGCGCGTCGCGGCACGACGCGCAGGGCGGTCCGCGGTCGCCCGGCTAGCCTGTCCCGACTCACGAACCGCCGCTTCCCGCCCGTCGCCCAGGAGGAATTGTCGATGGCTGATCCCGACGAGATGCTGCGCGAACTGCTCGGGGCCCAGCCGCCGCAGACCGTGTCGGCGCTGGATGCTGCGACCCGCGCCGATCTAGCCGAGGTGATTTCCGCCGCCCGCCGGCACCAGGCGCGCAGTCTGGCGGAGGCATTCGAGGCCACGCTCAAGCACGTACCGTTCCCGGTGCGCGGCGTCGTCAGGCGGGTGCTGGGCGCATGATCGCTGCCGGCTCGGCGGCGGAGATCCAGAAGTTGGCCCACCAGCTCGGCGTGGAGCCGACCCGGCTGGCCGGCCTGGCAGCGGTGCCCGCCGCAGACCTGCGGATCCTGCGCACGCAGATCGCCGACGCCCTGTTCGAGGCCGACAAGCCGCGCTTCGCCAAGATGGCTGCGCTGTCGAAAGCAGTGCCCGTTGCCGTTGCCGCCAAGCTCACCCAGTTCGCCATGCCACCGCTGCTTGCGGCGCGTACTGCCGAACTCATCGAACCGCAGCGCGCCGCGGATCTGGTCGGGCGGCTGTCTGAGGACTACCTGGCCGACGTGGCAGCGGCAATGGACGCGAGTCGGGCGGCCGAGGTCGTCGCCGCGATCCCGGCCGGTCGCATCGCCATGATCGCGGCCGAACTCGCCCGCCGCGAGGAGTGGGTGGTGATCGGCGGCTTCGTCGCACACGTCAGCCCGCCTGCCCTGGCCGCGGCGGTGTCGGTGTTCGACGGCGAGCAGCTAGTACGGATCGGGTTCGTTCTGGACGACAAGGAACGCCTTGACGAGGTCTCTCGGCTGGTGACCGACGCACAGATCGATGCCATGCTGGCCGCCGCCTGCGCCGAGTCGCTGTGGACCGAGCTCGACGACCTGCTCGCGCACCTGACGCTCGACGGGGCGGGGCGGATGCGGGACCGGTTCAGGACTGCGCCGGCCGGCGTGGCCGCCGCGATCCACGCCGCCGCTGCCGGCCGGCTGCTGAGCCAGGACACCCTGGCCAAGCTCACGGCGTAGGTTCGCTGCGTGCCGCCCGACCCGATCGTCGCGCTCGACGTGTCCAGGAACGGCTTCGTGGAGTCGCACCATCGAGCCAGCCTGGTCCTGCTGGACCCGGCCGGACGGGTGGCGGTCGCGGCCGGCGATCCGACTCGGCCGGTCATGCCCCGCTCCTCGCTCAAGCCGCTGCAGGCGGCCGCGATGGTCGAGTGCGGTTTACCCGCCCGCGACGCTTTGCTGGCGCTGGCGGCGGCCAGCCACGACGGCGAGGATGTGCATCTGGCCGGTGCACGCTCGATCCTGGCCGCGGCCGGGCTGGATGAGTCGGCGCTGCGGTGCCCGCCCGCTCTGCCTTCGGGGCACGACGCCATGCTCGCCCACGTCCGCGCGGGCCGGGCGCCGATGCCGATCTGCCACAACTGCTCGGGCAAGCATGCCGCGATGGTGGCGACCTGCGCGACCAACCGGTGGGTCGTCGCCCCGTACTGCGATGTCGGCCATCCGCTGCAGATGGCGATCCGCGCCGGGATCGAGGCGGCGACTGGGCAGCCGGTTGTCGCCACCGGCGTCGACGGCTGCGGCGCGCCGGCCCATGCGCTGCGGCTGTCGGGGTTAGCCCGCGCGTTTGCCGCGATGGCAAGGGCGGCGTCCGGGACCGCGGCGGGCCTGGTCCGAGACGCCATGCGGGCCAACTCCCGTCTGATCGGCGGCACCGGGCGGGCCGTCAGCGAGTTGACCGCCGACGTGCCTGGGCTGCTGTGCAAGGACGGCGCCGAGGGGGTGTGGGCCGCTGCTTTGCCCGATGGTCGCGCGTTCGCCGTCAAGATCGATGACGGTGGCGCCCGTGCGCTGGGCCCGATGCTGGCCGCCGCGCTGTGTTACTGGGGACTGGACAGTGACGTGGTACGGCGCTGGTCCGCGGTCGAGGTGATGGGCGGCGGTGCGCCGGTTGGGGCGATCAGCTGGTCGCCCGCGCTGATCGAGCTGCTCGGCCCCTGCGGTGAAGAGGAACTACTTGACCGTGACTGTGGCGCCGGCTGCTTCAAGAGCGGCCTGGCCCTTGTCAGCGGCTTCCTTGTTGACCTTCTCCAGGACCGGCTTGGGGGCGCCGTCGACGAGGTCCTTGGCCTCCTTCAGGCCTAGGTTCGTCAGCGAGCGCACCTCCTTGATGACCTGAATCTTCTTGTCGCCTGCGGCCTCGAGGATGACGTCGAACTCATCCTTGACCTCCTCGGCCTCGGCCGGTGCGGCCGGGCCGGCACCAGCGGCGGCCACCGCAACCGGTGCGGCGGCGGTGACGTCGAACGTCTCCTCGAACTGCTTCACGAACTCAGAGAGCTCGAGCAGCGTCATTTCCTTGAACGCGTCGAGCAACGCGTCTGAACCTAGCTTCGCCATGATGGCTTCCTTCTTTCTGTGCTGCGTGGATCGGGCCGGATGAGCCGGCTTCGGGTGGTGTTACTCCGCCGGCTCGGCGGGGGTCTCCGGTGCTGCTGCCTCGGCCGGTGCGGCCTCGGGTGCCTCCGGTGTTGCTGCCTCGGCCGCGGCTGTCTCGGGGGTGGCGGTCGAATCGGCCGGTGCCCCGGTGGTCTCGGCCTCAGCAGATGCGGCAACCGCAGCGGGAGCGGCAGCCGCAGCGGGCTTTTTCTCCTCGAGCGCCTTGGCCAGGCGGACCATCTGCGACAACGGCGCTTGGAACACGGCCGCGGCGCGGGCCGGGAGGGCCTTGATGGCGCCGGCCAGCTTGGCCAACAGGACCTCACGGGACTCGAGATCGGCGATCTTGTTGATCTCGGCCGGCGTCAGGGACTTGCCGTCGAGCACGCCGCCCTTGATGACGAGCAACGGGTTGGTCTTCGCGAAATCACGCAGCCCCTTGGCCGCCTCGACCGGATCACCCGTGACGAAGGCGATGGCCGTCGGTCCGATGAGCAGGCTGTCGTCGATCGTGACCCCCGCGTCGGCTGCGGCGCGCTTGGTAAGCGTGTTCTTGACGACCGCGTAGGTCGTGCCGCCACCTAGCGAGCGGCGCAGGTCGGTGACCTGCTTGACGGTCAGGCCGCGGTATTCGGTGATGACCGCCGCTGACGAATTGGTGAAGTGTTCGGTGATCTCGGCGACCGCGCTGATCTTCTCTGCATTGGGCATGTGCGTCCTCCTCTCTTCGTGTCGGGCTGGCATCGCCCGCACTAGAAATGAGAAGCGGCCCCGGCGCAAGGCGCACGGGGCGGCACATGATGGCCGTACCGTCCAACCTGCGCGGGCCGCTTCCGGCGCTCATTTCCGGATGCGTTTCAGTCACGTGTGCGCACGTGACGGCCAGCGGTCTTCGGTGGATCAGCTCTCACGGTACGCGACGTCCGCGGTGCCGGCCAAATCCACCCTGGGCGCCGAGTGGCAGGTCGGTGGCCGCCCCGCCGGGTGCCGCAACAGCCTGGATCGACGATCGTCAGCCCGGGCGTGCCCAGGTTGCGCCGAAACAGACGAACGGGACCGGTGCGGCGACGGCGCGCGCCGCGTCGGCCAGGGCCGCCGCGCCGTCCTGCCCGGCCGCGAGGCGCTGGTGGTAGGCAATCATCGTCTCGGCCGCGAGCTCGTCCCCCACGCGCGCCACCCCGGCGACCACGCTGCGCGTGCCGAGGTGCAGCAGCACGCTCGTCAAACCCAGCGCCTCATCGCCGGGGCGGACCGTGGCCAGTCCGAGCTCGCATGCCGACAGCACCACGTGCTCGGGGGTGCGCGCCGTCTGGTCCATCTCGTGGGCGAAGATCGGCCCGTCAGTCAACCGAAGCGATGAGAACAGCGGGTTCTCGGTCTGGTGCACACCGTGCGCGGCGACGTGGACGACGCTTCCGTGTGCCATCGCCTTCACCAGCGCGGGGCGGTTCGCCGCCTCGCTGTGCGTCGCAGCCGCACCCCAGGCGGCGACGACACCCGCGACCTCATGCTGGGCGCGGACCAGGTCCGGCCCGGCGATCGCGACGACCTGCGGCTTACGACGGCGGGCCGGTGCCTGCACGGCCGCCAGCCACGCAGTGGCCGAAGGAGCCACGACCACCGGGACGCCGCGCAACGACGGGAGCGTGCCCCAGGGCAACTGGCCGAGGATGCCGGTCGAGACGATCACGAGGCGCTGCCCGTCGAGTTGCAGCGGCCCCAGCAGGGCCCGGTCCAACTCCGCCACGGACCGGTCGAACGAACTGCGCACAGCTGCGGACAATCCGCCGGGCAAGCGCGGTTGGGCGAGGACGTCGAGGTCGGCCCGGGCCCGGCGGACCTCTTCGGTGACCGCGGCGGCATCACCAAGATGGTGTAGCCGCAGCCGACCATCTCGCAGAACGACCGCGTGCATCGTCGAGGCCGCTTCGACGAAGACGACCATCGTAGATTCGGCTGCGGCTACGCCCGCCCGGATCTCCTCCAGGTGTGCGGTGCGGCGGGCCGGGCCGGTGCCGGCCAGCGTCCAGCGTCGGCCGGTGATCGCCCGTTCCAGTTCGCGACGGCGAAGTAGCAACGGAGCCGAGGCCGCCGCGTCCTGCCTCACGCCGCGCAGCGACTCGACGGTGTGGCGCAGGTCGGCGAGCAGTTCGGCCGATTGGGGGTCCGTCGGGGGGCGCACGACCGGCAGTCGGGTCGAGACGGCCCGGGCACGCTCGGCGGCGGCCAGGACCGCGGCGGCGCGACGGCTGCGCAGCGCCAGCGCCAGGATGAGTTCGGCCAGGCGGCGGCCATGAACGGCCGAGGCGGTCTGCAGGTCGATGCTGCCGAAGCTGGCTTGGTAGTCGGCCAGTTCGGACAAGCCGGTTCGCGCTTGGCGCCCGGCCGCTCGGAAATCACCGCGCTCCATGTCGAGGCGCGCCTGGACGTGGCGCGCGTGCAGTCGCCCGGTGATCGGGTCGCGCCGATCCGACGGGCCGAGGTCGTCGGCGACGGCAGCGGCGGCGTCCACCCTGCCGGTGGCCAGGTAGGCCTCTACAGCGATCAAGCCTGCGGCTCGAGCGGCTAGCCGCAGGCCGTCGGTGCGGAGCTCGTCGCGCAGCCGCAGCGCCGGCTCGACCAGTCTGGACCCAGGCCGCCCGGCGGCCAGGTCGCCCTGTAACAAGACCAGCTCAGCGCTGCGGCGCCACGCGTCATTGCCGCGGCGACGGAACCGATCTCGGGCCAGCGCCGCGAATCGGCGGGCTTGGGACACCTCGCCGGAGATCAGTGCACAGCTGGCCCGGTCCAGCTCGACCTCGCCCAGTTCGTGGGCGAGCCGTTCACGCCGGAAGATGGCGGCCGCCTCCGCGAGCACGTCATCGGACTCCCGAGCCAGACCCGCCTCGGCCAGTACCCGAGCCCGGCCATGCAAAGCGATCCCGGGCGAAACGGTGGGATCCATCCGGAACGCCTGCGCCATCAGCCGCAGCGCACCCGGCAGGTCGCCGGCCAGGAACTCGGCGTAGCCGAGGTTGTGCATCGCCTTGAGCTGGAACAGCGGCAGGTCCGCCGCAGCGGCGAGGTCGGCGCACCGCGTCAGGGCTGTCCGCGCCGCCGCCGCCGAGCCAAGATCGAGATTGACCGACCCACGGTTGAGCAGCACCCGGCAACGCTCGACGGCTGAGGCCTGGGAAAAGAAGGACTCCGCCTGGTCGAACTCGCGCAGCGCCCCCTCCAGTTGGCCGACCTTGAACAGAAACAGCCCACGCTGGTTGTGCAGCGATACGTGCAACGGCAGGTCAGCGGCGCTGACGGCGTGCTCGGCCGCTTCCAGCCGGGCCAGCGCAGCATCCAGGCCGACGAGCTGGAACTCTGCATAGGCCAACGTGATCAAGACGCGGGCGTTGACGAGGTCAGCGTCGTCGCCCCCGTCGCGGGCCGCCCCTGACGCCAGCGTTGTGAGCGCTCGGTTGAGCAACCGCGCGGCCTGCTGCGGCTTGCCTGCGTCCATTGCGACGAGTCCGCGGGCATGGAACTGGCGCGCGAGCTCCACCGGCGCGACGGCGTCGCTGCCCACCGCGAACTAGATCTCGATGGAAGGCGTCACGACCGGCTTCTGGGATGTGCCTGCCGGCGGCCGAAGCACGAACTGAGCCATGCCACGCGGAACATCCTCGAAGACAAATCGGCCGTCGGCGTCGGCGGCCGTGTGCAGGCTCTGATCGACGATGCGCAATTCGACGGCGACGCCGCCGCCAGGGGCGACCCAGCCGTCGATGCGTACCCGGCCGGCGGATTGGGCATTGATCGTCACCATCGTGGTGAGGCTGGCGCTGGTGAACGTGACGGTCTGCGCCTCGGTCGTCTCGTCGGAGCGGACACCGACCAGGCCCTCGGAGCGCTGCAGTTCGGCGATCTCGGCATGCAGGCCGTCAAGGGTCATGCCGAACTGGATGCGCTCGACCAGTCCGGCAGGCACGGGGTCCAACGCGTCGAACAGCGCAGCCACCAGGTCGAGGGCACGCACGTCGTCGACGTCGATCTGACCTGCGGCCAGCTCAGCGAGCTCGGGCGGGCGGGACGGGGGTGTCATCAGCTCTCCCAGGTGGGGTCGTTGGCCAGTTGCAGCCGCAGTTTGGCCAGGCACCGGCCGCGAGTGGGTCCGATGCTGCCGACCGGCATCCCCAGGGACTTGGCGACGGCGGCGTAGTCGGGGCGGTCAGCGAAGGCGATGACGCGAAGCAACGCCCGGCACCGTTCCGGCAGTTCCGCGAGGTGCTGCCACAACCGGGTGTCGGCGTCGCTGCGCAGCACCATTTCCTCCGGCAAATCGGCATTCGGGGTCACCAGATCACCGGCTTCGAACTCCTTCGGCTCGACCCGGTCGTCGCGCTTGACGACCCGCCACGCCTCGCGTCGCGCGCTCACAATGAGCCACTGCAACACGGCCTGTGGATCGCTGATCGAGCCGGCGCTGCGGACCAGGGCCAGCCAGGTGGTCTGCAGGACATCCTCTGCTGACTCGCGATCCACCCGCTGGGCGCGCACCGTGTGCCACAGAATCGGCGTCAGCAGCGACACCAAGTCAGCCATCCTCGCCTCGTCGCCGGTGCGATAGGCGTCGAACAGGGCCGCAGCCCGCGAGGCAAGGGTCTCGGCCACCGGATCGGTGTCGATCACGGACGGGTCACCCCCACGCGCATGCCGATCGCGTTCCACGCCCGGCTGATCGCGCTGGTCGGGTCGACCGGTTCCAGCGGACCGCACTTGCCGCCGAGCAGGCACTGCGCAAGCTCGCCGGCCAGGACCGGCGCAGCGAACGATGTGCCGCTCCAGGTGCCGAAACCGTTCTCGAAATTGTCCGGGTCGACCGTGGAACGCGTCCCGTCGTTGGGCACATCGACGCGGTAGGAGGCCTGGGCTGCGGCGTCGAATGTCACCGGGAACGTGCTCACCAGCACAGCACCGGGGCGGTGGCAACTGACCCACGGACCGGCGTTGCTGAACAGGGCAATCGTCCGGTCCGGATTGAGAGCTCCGACGGAAAGGAGCGGGACGCTGTCCGCGTCGAACGCACTGACCTGCCCACCGGAATGCGGGGTGAACGCAGCGGGATACATCGGGCGTGAGGTCGAATCGTTTCCTGCCGCCACGACGACCGCGACGCCGCGCTGGCTGAGCGCTCGAAGCGGCTGGAGCAACTGCGGGTCGAAGGTCACGTCATCAGGCTGCTCGTGGTAGTAGCCGAGCGACAGCGACACGACGTCGATCGAGTCCCGCGCGTCACCGCCGGCCTGCGCGAGGTGCTGGCGCATGACGAGCAACTTGAGGGCGTCGAGCAGGTCACTTTCGGCTACGGCGCCGTCGCTCGGCATCACGCGAATGGCCAGGATGTTCGCGTCCGGGCAGAGCTGTCGGATCAGCCCAGCGATGAAAGTGCCGTGACCGGCGTCGGAGTCGAGCACCCCCTCGTACGGATCGACGATCACGCCGGTGTGTTCAGGATCGCTGCCCGGATCATGCAGACCGATCGTTTCGCCGAGCACCGACGGGTTGCGCATGACGACGTTCTCGTCATCGAGCCACGGATGCGATCCGGCTCCGGTATCGAGAACCGCCACGACGGGACGGCGAGTGCCCAACTCGGCGTCGGCGATGCGGTGTGGCTCGGCGCCCAGCCAGTTCACCGGTGCCCGGCCGCCCCACCCGGGCGTGCCGTATTGCGTACTGGGACCACCACCGCTGGTCTGCACGACGCTCGGGGGGTACGGGCTGCCCGAGGTGTGATGGTTGGACGTCATCAGGTGATCGAGGGCGACCTGCTGTTGCGCAGCGTCCGCCCTGCCGACGAGGGCACGGAATGTCTGCAATACCGGCCACGCGTCCGGAGGGGCGGCCGGCCCACTGTCGGCCGGGACCAGGCGAACAGCAGTCGACATCAACACAGGCAGGTCCTGGAGGCGCGCCCGGTGCGCCAATTCCGTGGTGCGCACGTGCCGGCTGCCCTCGTCGAGGACCACCTGCAGGCCGTTGCGTCTGGCCGCCTCCTGCAGCGTCCCTTTTGCCGCCTCGGTGGCGGTGCCGCTGACAATCAGCCGGTCGCCGATGTAGACGGTGGTGCGGATCGGGGGCTGGCCGGGCACCCGCACGGCCGTCGCGGGGTCGAGCACCCGCGCGTTGAATCGAACCAGGACGTCGGCGGAGGGCTCCAACAGGGGCTCACGGCCCAGCGGTGCGGTTCGCGGACTGGGCTTCTCGGACCTGCCTCGGGTGGAATCCACTGGCGCGTCCATTGCTACCTCGTTTTCCGCTCGCGGGCACTGCCCAAGGGGAAGCGTAGGGCGAAGCGATCAACTCGCACCAGATCGTCGCGCCATCCGTATTACGGATGAGGAGCGACGTTTCCACTCGCTGATACGTCAATGGCCGACATGTATCAACGCAGCCGGTGCCCGCTCCTGAGCCGTCGACGGAGGTGAGCCAGTTGACGATCGACGAGCGGTTGGCCAAGACCGGTGCTGATCAGCGTCGGGGCGGCGTCCTGCGCAGCGGGCTGGGCACGGCTGGCTCGCCGTCCCGGCACGACCGTCCCGCAGGGCGCAACGACGCCCCGGGGGGCTGGACGGATGAGCCGGTAGCACGCCGCGGGTCGGCAGCAGCACCGGAGATCGGGGGACCGCCAGGACTGGCGACCGGTGCTGCCGCCCACCCCTGGCCGGCCTGGGCGAGTGCCCAACTGCTGGGGGCGGTGGCGCTGAGCAAGACGGTTCCGGGCCACGGACGCGTCCTGGCCACCGAGCTGTACCGCGGCTGGTACAACCCCGTTGTCTGTCCTGCCCTGGAGTTCAGCCGCTCGTGGCGGCCGCTCGTGGGGACCTACCGCGCGGCGCATGCCGGCAGCGGGACCCGGATCCTGGCTGACGGCATCGCCTTGATTGACCGGCATGACGCGGTAGGCCGCGACGGCTGGTGGCGGACCTGGGGGGACTCATGGGTGCCCGTCGACAGCCGGCGGCACTGCATCCGGGTGCTGTTCACGCCACGGCCCAACACGCTGGGCGAGTTCGTCGCAGCGGTCACCGCGGCCCTGCTCGAATCGATGCACCCCTGGCTGCTGGCCTGCACGACGGACCTGCGCCGGCTGAGCCGCAGCGGGAGCGCCGTGCTCTACCTACCCGGCGCCGACGCGCTGCCGGGGACGCTGCTCGAACGGCTGGGTCCGATGCTCATGCCGGTCACTCCCCCGCTGTGCTTACCGCTGGCAGGCGGTGTGGCGCTGGCCGAGTACCCCGACAACGGGATGAGCTTCGGCGAGCACCGATGCCGGCTCGTCTCGCTTGCCCTACAGCTGCCCGAGGCACGGCGAACGCCGTTGCCGGCCATCGCCGACGTGTTCTCAATGCACGGCATCGACCCGGCAGCTCCGTACCGTGCAGCGCGCAGCTGAGCACTGAGCACGAACGGCCCGGCAACCACCAGGGTGGGAGTTGCCGGGCCGTGACGGTCGGTGCGTGTCAGACCTGGGTGTCCTCGAGCAGGTTGCGGGTGCGGTTGGAGTCCACCGGGACCCCGGGGCCCATGGTCGTGGCGAAGGTGACCTTGCGCAGGAACTTGCCCTTCGACGAGGACGGCTTTGAGCGCAGCACCTCGTCCAGAGCCGCGCCGTAGTTCTCGACCAGCTGCTGCGCGGAGAACGACGCCTTGCCGATGACCAGGTGGAGGTTCGCCTGCTTGTCGACCCGGAAGCTGATCTTGCCACCCTTGATGTCGGTGACAGCCTTGGCGACGTCCGGCGTGACAGTGCCCGTCTTCGGGTTGGGCATCAGGCCACGGGGGCCGAGCACCCGCGCGATACGGCCGACCTTGGCCATCTGATCGGGCGTCGCGATGGCGGCGTCGAAGTCGAGGAAGCCGTTGTTGATCTCGGCGATCAGGTCGTCGCTGCCGACCTTGTCGGCACCGGCGGCGCGGGCCTCGTCGGCCTTGTCACCCGTGGCGAACACGATGACGCGGGCGGTCTTGCCCGTGCCGTGCGGCAGGCTGACCGTGCCGCGCACCATCTGGTCCGCCTTGCGCGGGTCGATGCCCAGGCGCATCGCGACTTCGACGGTGGCGTCGAACTTGGCCGGGGAGGCCTGCTTGACGGCATTGACTGCCTCGAGCGGCGAGTAGATCTTGTCGGCCTCGATGCGCTCGGCCGCCTCGCGGTATGCCTTGCTTCGCTTCATGTCGATTCCTTCGGTGCTAGTGGTCATCGGGCGCCGGCCTTCGACACCCTCCCACGCTTTCGCTATCGATCCGGTGCACCCACAGACGTTGTGAGTCCTCGTGTGCACCGAATCGGAGTTGTTCAGCCTTCGACGGTGATACCCATCGAACGGGCGGTACCGGCGATGATCTTCGCGGCCTGATCGATGTCGTTGGCGTTGAGATCCTCCATCTTCGTCTCGGCGATCTCACGCACCTGCTTCATCGACACCCTGGCGACCTTGGTCTTGTGCGGTTCGCCGCTGCCCTTCTCGACGCCCGCGGCCTTGAGCAGCAGGCGGGCTGCCGGTGGGGTCTTGGTGACGAAGGAGAACGAGCGGTCTTCGTAGACCGTGATCTCAACGGGCACGATCTGACCGCGCTGGGACTCGGTCGCCGCGTTGTAGGACTTGCAGAACTCCATGATGTTCACGCCGTGCTGGCCGAGCGCAGGCCCGACGGGAGGCGCGGGGTTCGCGGCGCCGGCCTGGATCTGCAGCTTGATGACCGCGGCGATCTTCTTCTTCTTCGGAGGCATGACTTCTCTTCTTCTCGGGTGGTGAACTTAGAGTTTGGAAACCTGGCTGAACGACAGCTCGACGGGCGTCTCGCGGCCGAAGATCGAAACCAGCACGTGCAGCTTCTGGTGCACCGGGTCGATCTCGCTGATAGTGGCCGGCAGCGTCGCGAACGGGCCGTCCATGACGGTGACGGATTCGCCGGTCTCGTACTCGACGAGCGCCACCTGCGGCTTGTCCGGCGAGGACGAGCTGCCCCGTGGGCCGGTCGGTGCCATCTTCTGCAGCGTGGCGGCCAGGATCTTGACCACTTCTTCCAGCGTCAACGGCGACGGGCGCGAGGTGGCCCCGACGAACCCCGTGACGCCGGGGGTGTTGCGAACCGCACCCCAGGACTCGTCGTTGAGGTCCATCCGAACCAGGATGTAGCCGGGGTACACCTTGCGCTGCACCTGCTGGCGCTTGCCGTTCTTGATCTCGACGACATCCTCGGTCGGCACCTCGACCTGGAAGATGTAGTCCTCCATGTCGAGGGAGTTGATGCGGCTTTCGAGGTTGGTCTTCACCTTGTTCTCGTAGCCGGCGTAAGAGTGCACCACGTACCAGTCGCCCGGCGCGGCGCGCAGTTCGCGGCGCAACTCCTCAACGGGGTCCTCGGCGACGACTTCGGCGGCCTCGGTATCGGCACCGGGCGCCTCGGTGTCGGGGGCTGTCGTCTCGGCGGCCGGCTCATCGTCGCCGCCCAGTGCGGAGACGTCGAGGGCGTCGTCGTCGGCCGGGGTGAGCACGGCTTCGTCGGCTTCGGCGCCCAGCAGGCGGGCGGCCGATTCGAGATCTGCCGGGCTCTGTTGTTCGTCGGGCTTGTCCGCCTCGGTGCGCGTCGCGCCGAACGGGTCGCCGAGCTCGGGGTGCTCGTCGCGTGGGGCGGCGGCGTCGTCGTACTCGGACACGGTCTCTCTTCCTTTGTTCGATGGCGGATCTCGCCCGGACGCACGATGGCTCGTGCGTGGGGTGCTAGCCGAAGGTCAGCAGCACCAGTCTGGCGAATCCGATGTCTAGCCCAGCAACGATTGCGACCATGACCACCACGAAGATGATCACCACGATCGAGTACGTCACCAGTTCGTTGCGCGAGGGCCACAGGACCTTGCGCATCTCGGAGATGCTCTCGCGGACGAAGCGCGTCGGCTTGCCGCCGCGGCCACCCGATGGACGGGGTGTGGCGGATTCCGTGCGAGTCGCAGTCACGAGCTCTCCTCTCGAAATTCAGCTGTACAGGTGCGCAGGGGCGGCAGGACTCGAACCTGCAACCGCCGGTTTTGGAGACCGGTGCTCTACCAATTGAGCCACGCCCCTCCGAGGACTGGCGAGACCTGCACCGGCTGTTGAGCATGCTGACGCAAGGCCCCAGCGGACCCCGGTGGGTCAGTCTACCCGACCTGTTCTGCGCTCAACTGTCACTCCGTCTCCGCACTGGCAAGCTCCGGGTCCTGCCCCTAAGCGGGAGTGCCGCCACGCGTCACAGGCCTACGTCCTATCGGCGCGGCTCATCCTGCTGGGGGCCCGGCCTGCGGGGGGCCCATCACGTTATGGCGGGGTTCGGTCAACGCGTGGGTCGGTTCTTTGAAAACGGCGCTTGGTCTCTGCCAGCATGGGGGCATGGGGACCCGCGTATCTGACCGAATCGCCGCCATTGCCGAATCTGCCACCCTGGCCGTCGACGCGAGGGCCAAGGCTCTCAAGGCCGCCGGGCGGCCAGTCATCGGCTTCGGCGCCGGCGAGCCCGACTTCCCCACGCCGGATTACATCGTCGAGGCTGCGGTCACCGCCTGCCGCGACCCCAAGAACCATCACTACACGCCCGTGGGGGGATTGCCTGAGCTCAAGTCCGCCGTCGCCGCGAAGACGCTGCGTGACACCGGCTACGAGGTCGCAGCCAGCCAGGTGCTCATCACCAACGGCGGAAAGCAGGCCGTCTACAACGCGTTCGCCGCCCTGCTCGACCCGGGCGACGAGGTCTTGCTGATCGCCCCGTACTGGACGACCTACCCGGAGGCGATCAGGCTGGCCGGCGGGGTGCCCGTCGAGGTGATCACCGACGAGAACACCGGATACCTGGCGAGCGTCGGACAACTCGAAGCTGCGTGCACCGAACGCACCAAGGTGCTGCTGTTCGTCTCGCCGTCCAACCCGACCGGTGCCGTTTACCCACCGGACCAGGTCGCGGCGGTCGGCAGCTGGGCCGCCCAGCGTGGCCTGTGGGTCGTCACTGACGAGATCTACGAGCACCTGGTCTACGGGGACGCCCAGAACGTCTCGATCGCCGCCGCCGCCCCCGCCCTTGGCGACCGCGTCATCGTCGTGAACGGCGTCGCAAAGACGTATGCGATGACGGGCTGGCGAGTCGGCTGGCTCATCGGCCCGGCCGACGTCGTCAAGGCCGCCACCAACCTGCAGTCACACGTCACGTCCAACGTCTCCAATGTCGCCCAGATGGCGGCTCTGGCAGCGGTCAGCGGCGACCTGTCGGCCGTCGCCCACATGCGAGCCGCGTTCGACCGCCGTCGCACGCTCATCGTCGGGCTGCTCAACGACATCCCCGGAATCCTTTGTCCGGAGCCACACGGCGCCTTCTACGTCTACCCGTCGGTGAAGGGGCTGCTCGACCGCTCGCTGGGCGGCGCCGTATCGAGGACCTCGGCCGAACTGGCCAGCGTGATCCTCGATCGGGCCGAGGTGGCCGTGGTCCCAGGCGAGGCCTTCGGCACGCCCGGCTACCTGCGCCTGTCCTACGCCTTGGGCGACGACGACCTCACCGAGGGCATCAGCCGCATCGCCAAGCTGGTCGCCGAGTCAGACTGACTGCATCAGGGCAAGGCGCCGGCCTGAGTCAGGACGGCGATCGACTTCGGAAACTGCGCCATGACGGCCCGGAGGTCGCTCGGGTTGGCGATGCGCCAGGCGTTGGCCCTGATGTAGCAGCGCATGGCCTCGTCCCACTGGGGCGCGCCGGCCACCGCGCGGGCCTCCTCCAGGGCTGCGGCGCCCTTGTCGTAGGTGACGAAGAAGTAGGTGTTCACCTCGTCGCCGTAGGACGCGGTGGCCTTGTCCACCGTTCCCGGCTCATGCAGGGTGCCGGGACGCTCCGATTCACCGTCGACCAGGTGCTGGGCGTACACGGCGAACGCCTCGTCCAACCACGGATGCAGGGCCTGGGAATCACCGACCATCGCGTAGAACCACTGGTGCGCCGTCTCGTGCACCGCCACGAGCCGCGAGCCGTTGAGCATCAGGATCGAAGCCGGGTATTCGATACCGCCCCCCTGCGCGGGCAGCCGGGCAACCGACAGCGACGGGAACGGGAACGGGCCGAAGCGCGCTTCGAGGTTGGTGATGGCCCGCTGAAATTCAGGCACGAGGGAGTCCCGCAGCCCCGGTGTGTAGGCCCCGACCCGCAGGTGGACGCCGTGCACGACCGTGTCCGACACCGCGAACGGACCGACCGACACACTGACGTCGCGGGCGGCGGCGAGGTGCGAACTCCAGACGCGGTCTCGCGCCGCCGATACGGGCGGGTCCGCCGGGTCGCCGGACATGATCACGGTGTCTTTGCTCGGCGCCGTCACGGTGAGCGTGGTGTCCATGGCCTCGCTGGTTGCGCTCTCGGCGGTGAAGCGGATCAGCTCCTCGTCGTGCCACCCGAAGCCGCGTTCCCACGCGAGCAGGGGCTGCCCGGAGCCGATCCACGAATAGCGCTGGTCGCCGTCCCCGGAACGCCCGAAACGGTCGAAGGACTGCGCGCCGCCCACGGTGATCGTGAACGCGATGTCGGCCGTCACCGTCGTGCCGGCGGGGATCTGTTGGGCGAACGGAATGTGCAGCAGGCCGCCTTGGGTCGACGGGTCCGCGCCAGATGAGGTGAACGTGCTCGGGCCTGCGCCGTGGTCGGCCCTGGCCTTGCCGACGACGATCTTGTTGCCCGCCGCCACCGTGGGGATGGTGTTGGCGGTCAGCCGGAAGACGAGCTCGGTGATCGGCTTGTCGGGGGTGAAGACGACGTGTTCGGTCCCCCGCACGGTGGTCAGGTCGTCGCTGAATGTGAAGGCCAGCGCTACCTTGGGCCGGGTGGGGTCCGGTGCCACATAGCTCGCCGGACAGGACGCCGGCGACGGCGTGGCCGACGACGTGCTCGGCGCCGCTGGGCCGTGCGCGGATGCCGAGGTCCGGGACCGCGGCAGAGTGGGTGAGCCGTTCGTCACCGTCGTGCACGCGGCGAGCAGCACAACGACCGCGGCACTCGACGCGAGAACTGTCCCGACCCGCCGCCACCGGTTCGCGCGCCTCATCGGATGCCGCGCGCCCACGCCTGGCCGGTCGCCTCCTCGGCGTCGATCACGCCCAGGATGATCGGTGCGGCGATCCGTTCGACCTTGCTCCCGACCAGCGGGACGTTCGCCTTGAACTGTGCCTCGACCAGCACGGACGAGCCCGGGCCGGCTGCGACGATGCGGATCGTGCCGTTCAGGCTCGCCGGCGTGGCGTGGAAGCTGACGTGCAGGTCGGCGGCGCGCGAGCCGTCCGGAGCGGCCGGGCCCCAGCTGACCGTCTCGGTCGAGACGACGCCCGCGGGTAGGAATTTGCGTAGTAGCGCCGGGAACCCGATCGTCGGCATCTTGCGCTTGGCCTTGATGACGGCGCCGTCGTCGGTGCGCACGATGGACACGTCATAGGACAGGGCGCCGGCGTCGACGCACTTGCGCTCCTGGTAGGCCTTGGTGCAGATCATCTCGAACATCTCGGCCGGCGGGACGTCGTTGTGCATCGACCGCTCGATCCTCACCCAGACCCCCTCGTCGCCTGAGGGAGCCGTACGAGTGCCCGCGCCCGGGCCAGGACGGTATGACCTTCCACCGTGCAGGTCAGGTCGACCTCGATGAGGCCGTCATCGCGCACTGCCCGCACGGCCCCTGCCACGTGCAGTGTCGTCCCGTCCGGGTCCGGCACGACCACTGGCCGGGTGAACCGGACGCTGTATTCGATGACGGCGCCTGGATCGCCGGCCCAGTCCGTGACGACACGGACGGCCGAGGCCATGGTGAACATGCCGTGGGCGATGATGTCCGGCAGCCCGACGGACTTGGCGAAGCGCTCGTTCCAGTGGAGCGGGTTGAAGTCACGCGACGCGCCGGCGTAGCGCACCAGGTCCTCGCGCGCGATCGGGAAGTCCTGGGCCGGCAGTTCGGCGCCGACCGCGATGGTGCTCACGAGGTTCCCCGCGCGACCAGTGTCCCGAACGCGGTGAGCACGGCCTCGCCGCTCACCGTGGTGACGTCGGCGCGGGTGGTGACGAGGTCATTGCCGGCCGCGGCCCGGATGGAGTCGATCGTGACGACGGCCTGGAGGACGTCACCGGCCCGCACCGGCCGGGTGTGCACGAAGCGCTGCTCGCCGTGCACGACGCGGGAGTAGTCGATGCCCAACTCCGGGTCGTCGATCACCTGGTGACCAGCCGGCAGGGTGATCACGATGGCGAAGGTGGGCGGTGCGATCACATCGTCGTACCCCAACGCTCGCGCCGCCGCCGGATCGCGATAGACCGGGTTGGGGTCCTTCACCGCGTCAGCGAATTCGCGGATCTTCTCGCGCCCCACTTCGTAGGGCGGGGTGGGCGGGTAGACCCGACCGACGAAGGACTGATCGATAGGCATGGTGCAGACGTTAATGCCACCGGGCGAAAGGTCAGGCGGGTCCGGGCGGTAGCGCGGCCAAGACGGGGAACGGCGCGGCCCCGAATCCGTCGACGCGCATCCGTCCCCACGGGTCGACGTCGGACAGTGTGGTGGGCACGTCGGCATGGGGCGTTCGCAGCAGCACCGTGCGGGTGCCGTTCTCGACCAGGGCACTCACCTGGGCATCCGCGGCCACCCGCCCGTACCAGCGGTAGGACCCGCTGATCGGCTCGAAGTGCCCGCGCAACCGCACCGACACGGCGATCACCGCGTCGCCGGCCACCAGCGCGGCCGGGCCGTCGTAGCCGTCGTCACCGGCGGCCACCCCGGATGGGTCACGATCGGTCATGCGCCCTCCCCGACGGTGCCTCCATGGCCGAACGATGTCCTGCCCATGCCCGTCACCACCTCTGCCAGCGGTGCCCCACCGTAGCCCGCTTTGGCAGTTCCTGCGACACGATGTCACGGCATTCCTGCCGGATGTCGGCACACAGAAGGCCCCGCTCGGCTGGTGCCGGGCGGGGCCTACGCTGGGCGGCCGAACGGGCCTAGCGTGTCTCGCGGTGCTCGGTGTGCTTGCCGCAGTTGGGGCAGAACTTGTTCATCGCCAGTCGGTCAGGGTCATTTCGGCGGTTCTTCTTGGTGATGTAGTTGCGGTGCTTGCACACCTGACAGGCCAGGGTGATCTTCGGACGTACGTCGGTGGCTGCCACGGTCGTGCCTTTCGGTTAATGACTCGGATATGCCGGCCGAAGCCGGTTGGGTTGGTGCTGTAGCGAGGGCCGGACTTGAACCGGCGACACAGCGATTATGAGCCGCTTGCTCTACCAGACTGAGCTACCCCGCCCCGGCGGCCACGGGCGAGATCGCTCGGGGCTGCCTGAGCCCCCTTACGGAATCGAACCGTAGACCTTCTCCTTACCATGGAGACGCTCTGCCGACTGAGCTAAGGGGGCAGTCGCGCACGCCTGGTGCTGATCCGGTCAGATCCGGTTTCGCGGGCGTTCGCGCCAGCGCACGACTTTACACGACAGCGCCCTGGCCTGAATTCGCGTTTGATCGTGGCACCATCGGGCGGTCGGCGGATCTGTTGGGTCACCTTCGCTTGATATCAAGACACCGTTCACGAAACACTCAATGGACAGTCTGACAGGAGCGTGCCCGTGACCGTCACGTCCGAATTATCCGTTCTGCAGGGCAGCCCGGCCGAGCCTGGCCCGGCCGGGTCCGGCGGGTACCACCGCGGCGGGAGACGGTGACCCGCGCAGGCGGCATCCGCGCGGGAACGGGCGCACCGGGGCGAGCGAGCATCCCGGCGCGGACGCTGCGCACCGACCGGTGGTGGCAGGAGCCACTGACGACGTTCGTGCTGTTGTCGATCTGGGTCCTCTACGCCCTGATCCGTACCGCCAGCCAACGCGCTTACTTCGTGGAGAAGTACGACTACCTGTCACCGTTCTCCTCGCCCTGCGTCTCGCAGTCCTGTGACCCTGGTGCTCGCGACTTCGGCACCTGGTTCGGGCTGTTCCCGTCGTTCGTCCCGCTGGCCATGCTGGCGCTGCCGTTCCTGCTGGGCTTTCGGCTCACCTGCTACTACTACCGCAAGGCTTACTACCGGGCCTTCTGGCAGTCGCCGCCAGCCTGCGCAGTGGCCGAGCCGCACGGAAAGTACACCGGCGAAACCCGCTTCCCGCTGATCGTCCAGAACCTGCACCGCTACTTCTTCTATGCGGCCGTGGTGATCTCAGTGATCAACACCTACGACCTGGTCCGCGCCTTCAAGGGTGGCGACGGCGGCTTCGGCATCGGCCTGGGCACCCTGGTCATGCTGCTGAACGTCGTCATGCTGTGGACCTACACCGCGTCGTGTCACTCGTGCCGGCACCTTATGGGCGGCCGGTTGAAGCACTTCTCCGCCCACCCGGTCCGGTACAAGGCGTGGACGTACATCTCCAAGATCAACGCCCGGCACATGCAACTCGCCTGGATCACACTCGGCACGCTCATGCTCACCGACGGCTACATCGCGCTGGTCGCATCCGGCGCGTTCGGCGACCTGCGCATCATCAACTAAGAGGGACCTCTTGTCCGACATGGAAACGCATAACTACGACGTCCTGGTCATCGGGGCGGGCGGTGCCGGACTGCGCGCCGCCATTGCGGCCCGCGAAGCGGGGTTGCGGGTGGCCATCATCTGCAAGTCGCTGTTCGGCAAGGCGCACACCGTCATGGCCGAGGGCGGCATCGCGGCCTCGATGGGCAACGTCAACAGCAACGACAACTGGCAGGTGCACTACCGAGACACGATGCGCGGCGGCAAATTCCTCAACAACTGGCGGATGGCTGAACTGCACGCCAAGGAGGCACCCGATCGGGTCTGGGAGCTCGAGGCCTACGGTGCGCTGTTCGACCGCACCGAGGACGGCCGGATCAGCCAGCGCAACTTCGGGGGCCACGAATACCCACGGCTGGCCCACGTCGGCGACCGCACCGGCCTGGAGCTCATTCGCACCCTGCAGCAGAAGATCGTGTCGCTGCAGCAGGACGACGCCCGCGCCAACGGGCGGACCGGGGCCGACGACTCCGGCATCAAGGTCTTCGCCGAATGCACCGTCACCGAGCTGCTGAAATCCGAGGACGGCGCGATCGCCGGTGCCTTCGGCTACTGGCGCGAGACCGGCCGCTTCGTCGTGTTCAATGCCCCGGCCGTCGTGCTGGCCACCGGCGGCATCGGCAAATCGTTCAAGGTCACGTCCAACTCGTGGGAGTACACCGGGGACGGGCACGCCCTGGCGCTGCGGGCCGGCTCGACGCTGCTGAACATGGAGTTCGTTCAGTTCCACCCGACCGGAATGGTCTGGCCGCCGTCGGTAAAGGGCATCCTCGTCACCGAGTCGGTGCGCGGCGACGGTGGCGTGCTGCGCAACTCCGAGGGCAAGCGCTTCATGTTCGACTACGTCCCGCCGGTGTTCCGCGGCCAGTACGCCGAGACCGAGGACGAGGGCGACCGCTGGTACACCGATCCAGACAACAACAAGCGGCCACCGGAGCTGCTGCCCCGCGACGAAGTGGCCCGCGCGATCAACTCCGAGGTGAAGGCCGGGCGCGGATCCCCGCACGGCGGGGTTTTCCTCGACATCGCCAGCCGGCGCAGCGAGGAAGAGATCCTGAAACGGTTGCCGTCGATGTATCACCAGTTCAAGGAGCTGGCCGACGTCGACATCACCAAGGAGCCGATGGAGGTCGGCCCGACCTGTCATTACGTGATGGGCGGGGTCGAGGTCGACCCGGACACCGCCGCCGCGGCTCGGGTACCCGGCCTGTTCGCGGCGGGCGAGGTCGCGGGCGGCATGCACGGCTCGAACCGGCTCGGCGGCAATTCCCTGTCGGACCTGCTCGTCTTCGGCCGTCGCGCCGGCGTCGGTGCGGCCCAGTACGTCACAGGACTGCACGGCGAGCGCCCTGAAGCCACCCAGTCCGCCATCGACGCGGCCGAGCACACCGCCGGCGCTCCGTTCGACCCGCCGGACGAGGACAGCACCGAGAACCCGTACACGCTGCACCAGGAACTGCAGCAGACCATGAACGACCTCGTCGGCATCATTCGCAAGTCCGAGGAGGTCAAGCTGGCGCTGGCCAAGCTGGCCGCGTTCACACAGCGCGTCCGCCACGTCGCCGCCGATGGGGACCGGCGGTTCAACCCGGGCTGGCATCTGGCCCTGGACCTGCGCAACATGCTGGTCGTCAGTGAGTGCGTGGCGCGGGCAGCCATGCTGCGCGAGGAGTCCCGCGGCGGGCACACCCGTGATGACTTCCCGAAGATGGATCCGCGTTGGCGCCAGCTGAACCTTGTCTGTTCAGCCGCCGACAACGAGGTGGAGGTCATCGAGCAGGCGATCCCGCCGATGCGGCCCGACCTGCTGGCACTGTTCGAACGCGACGAGCTGGCCAAGTACCTCACCGACGCCGAGCTACCCGCGCAGTCCGTCGAGGAGACGTCATGACAACCGGAAGCACACTGCTCTCCCCCGTGCGGACCAGGACGGTTGGCGCGGTGAGGTCGGCATGACCTACCAGGCCAAGTTCCGTATCTGGCGAGGCGATGCCGGGGCCGGCGAACTCGTCGACTACACCGTCGAGGTGAACGAGGGCGAGGTCGTCCTCGACATCATTCACCGGCTGCAGGCCACCCAGGCGGGCGATCTGGCCGTGCGTTGGAACTGCAAGGCCGGCAAGTGCGGCTCATGCAGCGCCGAGGTCAACGGTCGGCCGCGGCTGCTGTGCATGACCCGCATGTCGATCTTCACCGAGGCCGAGCCAATCACGGTGACCCCGCTGCGCACATTCCCGGTCGTGAAGGATCTCGTCACGGACGTGTCGTTCAACTACCGCAAGGCCGAGGAGATCCCGGCGTTCGCGCCCCCCGCGGGCCTGGCGCCGGGCGACTACCGGATGCAGCAGGTCGACGTCGAGCGCTCGCAGGAGTTCCGCAAGTGCATCGAGTGCTTCCTGTGCCAGGACGTCTGCCACGTGATCCGCGACCACGACGACAACAAGGAGGCCTTCGCCGGGCCCCGTTTTCTCATCCGTTCGGCTGAGCTGGACATGCACCCGCTGGACGCACGCACCGACCGCGCCGAGCTGGCCAGGACCGACCAGGGCATCGGGATGTGCAACATCACCAAGTGCTGCAGCGAGGTGTGCCCCGAGCACATCAAGATCACCGACAACGCGATCATCCCCATGAAGGAGCGCGTGGTCGGCCGCAGGTACGACCCCCTGGTCTGGCTCGGCAGCAAGATCGGCCTGCGCAAGTAGCTCGATCGTCGTTCGCGCGGACCTTCCTACCGATGTCAGTTCCCGGTTGCGCCGCGCCACGACAGCAACTACGAATACCCGGTGACCCAGGCTGAGGATGACCGGACCGCCGCCGACGGCATAGCCAAGCGATTGGTGAACCGGTCTGGACGGCGCGGCCGTTGGATCGAGATTCGCACGCTGATGAGCGAGTTCAAGATCGAGCGCCTCTCCGATGACGCGCGCCGCCGCATGGCCTCGGCTCTCAGCGAGGTGGGGCTGCTGCCTGATCCGCCGCTGGAAAGCGTCGATCGGCGCGACACGGTCGTCCTGTCTTGGCTCGATCCGACGATGGCGACCAACGCGGGCGGCCCGCAGCCTAGCTCGCTGGAGGACGTGCTGACCGTGCGTATCGCAGCGCCTGGGCAGCCTGTTCAGTCGGGCGATCTCGTGAGTTCGGCTCTGTCCTTGGACGAGGGTGTCCGCTGGTTCGACGTGAGCGACAGCAGTCGCGTCGACGCGGCAGAACTGCTCACTGCGCTCAACCCTGGGTGTGGCGGACAGCTCACCGGCGAGATGGTCGAGGATCTGCTGTCGCCCGACCCGCGTCCGAAGGTCAAGCGCTGGGGCTCCGGCTCCGTCAGAGGGGTCGCGGCGTTTCGCGTGGTGGCCGCCGAGTCAGACGAGGGCGCGCCCGACGAGAGTTCCTCCAAGGCCGGCGTGCTCACCTTCGAACCGGTCGAGTTCCTGGTTGGCGACGGCTGGCTCATCACCTGCTGGCATGACGCCGAGGTTTACCGCGGCGCGGATCGAGTCGCGGAGCGTCCGCCCGCTCCGCCGCCGACGCTGTTTGCCGAGGTTGCGCGACGGTGGCCCACTAACCCGTTCTCGAGCGCGGGTGATCTCGCGGTGCTTGCCCTCGATCACCTTGCGCTGACCTACGCGCCGGCCTACCGACAGCTCTACGCATGGGAGGAGGAGTGGGAGCTCGACTTCTTCCGTCGCCCCGAACGGATTGACCGGCACACGCTCTTGGACGCCCGCGCATGTGCCGCGATCCTGCGCGACTGGCTTCAGCCGTTGAACCCGCCAGGACTGCGACAAGACGCCGATCGGGCCTGGTTCCCCGGAGTCACCGGCACGCCGGAATCGGGCGGCTACCAGGTGGCTCTTCGGGTGGACGACCGGATCGACGGTGCACTCAGGAGCCTGCGTGAGTTCAATCAGACGCTGCGCAGCGCCTACGACCTGCAGCAGCTGCGCGAGGATGCGCACGAACGCCACCGTGACGAGAACTTCCAGCGCAACATCGCCGTCGGCGGCTCGGCCATTCTGATCCCGACGCTGGTGGCCGGCATCATGGGCGTCAACACCTGGGTCCCCGGCGAGGCCGGACCCACGTCGCCGCACTGGGCCTTCGTGGCGTTGCTCATCCTCGTCGTCCTGTCCGGCACCGTGGCCTGGGGCCTGCTGCGCTGGCTGCATGCTCGCGACTCACGGAATTGAGGCACCGATCCCCGCCCGCGCGTTGCGCGGGCCCAGCGCATCTCGCACCGCGCCCCAGCCGCGACGGCGTTGGAAGGGAAACTCGAACACCTCAGCGAAGAGCCGTGCGAACAGGACAGTCAGCGGGAGGACGACCGTGCACAACACGAGGAACGTCGGCACGCCGGCGGACACCGAGCCCCGCACGAGTCCGTAGTAGACGGCTATGACGATCGGCGCGTGCGTGAGGTACAAGCTGTACGAGAACGCGCCCACGCGGCGCAACGGATGCCAGTCGAGTAGGCGTATCAGCGGCATAGGGCGGTGCGTGGCGACACCGGCGAGTAGGCAACCAAGCGCGGGGCCGAATGCCAGGTCGACCCAGAAGAAGTTCTCGATCGTCCAGACCGAGCCCTTCCACATGATCAGCGCGAATACCGGGAGGGCGAGGGCTAGTGCGAACCAGTGCCACGGGCGGGCACGGTGCCTGTCGGTGGTGCCGACGATGCCTGCGGCGGCAACGCCGATCGCGAACAGCACGGCGAGGTCGGGCGTGTACTGCGTCACCAGGTTCGCTGCTGCCCGGACGTGGGCGGCAGCGGCGACGCCGGTGACAAGCACCGGGACCGCGATTGCGGCGACCATCGCGAATGCGTTGACCCGGCGCACGGCCAGGATGAGGAGCGGGAAGAGCAGGTACAGCTGGGCCTCGATAGCGATCGACCAGAACGCGCGGTTCGGGCTGGGCGCGGCGATGATGTCTTGCACCAGGAGACCGTTGACGGCGACGGACTGCACGGTCGGCTCCGGCCAGCCCGGCTGAGCCACCACGAGCCAGGTCATCAACACACTGAAGACGAGCGCCGCCCAGTACGGCGGCAGGATCCGCCACGCGCGGCGGTGTGCAAACGTTGTGATGCCGTCGAGGCGCCAAGCCCCGCGGGCCGGCGAGAGAGACAGGGAGAAGCCGGAAAGCACGATGAACACGACGACGGCGAAGCGTCCGTAGATGAACCCAGCCGCCCAGAACGGGGCGTGCGCGGCTGGGTAGCCGGGAAACGCGCGGAGAAAGATGTGGTTGACGACCACGAAAAGCGCGGCCAGCCCGCGGATGCCGTCGAGCCCGGTGACCCGCTGGTCGGTCGGAGGCCCCGCCGAGACGGCAGCACCCATCCCGCGAGGGTGGAGATGATGCGGACCTGTGACCATGGCTGAACCAGGTGGCTAGTGATCAGTGGTGGGACGCCGGCGGCGAGACCTCCGCCCCCTTGTACGTCGGGAGGAACGAATTGGTTCAGCGGGAGCGGAAGGGCCGCCACGAATACCCGAACTTGTAGCGACAGAATCCGTCACTGTCTGCCGCTTCTACCAATTATTCTGCCCCCGGCGCTGCTGCCATTGAGCAAGCCCATTAGGTTTGGCCAGGCAACGGGTGGGCCTGTAGCCCGATCTCCAGTAGTCAGCGCGGTGCCTTGTGCGGCAAGCAACTTCCTTGTTGACTAGTCCTTTATGGCAGCTAAGGGGTGGTCTTGGCCGAAATATTGGTGATCGAAGATGATGCCCGCCTGCGGGCGTTGCTCGTGCGACTGTTCGACGGCGCGGGGTACACGGTCACGAGCGCATCCACCGGGACCGAGGGTCTGAACGCGGCGGTCACGGGCGATCACGACCTGGTTGTTCTCGACCTGATGCTTCCCGACGTGCCCGGCGAGGAGGTCCTACGCGACCTGCTGGTCAGCCGACCCGACGCCAGGGTGTTGGTCCTGTCTTCAGCTCCCGAGGTCGGCAGGCGGGTGAGCGCCCTCAACGGCGGGGCGGCCGACTTCGTCCCGAAACCATTTGTCAATGCGGAGCTTCTTGCGCGAGTGCGCCTCCGTATCCGGGACTACAAACCTGCAAGCTACAGTTCTGAATTCCTGCCCGTCGACTCCGGTGCCAGCCTCGATCTGAAACGACACGAACTGGTCGTCAACGGTCACCGGGTTCCGCTGTCACAACGCGAATTCGTGCTGCTCGATCATTTGTTGCAGCACCGAGGTGAGGCATGCACCCGCGAGGAACTACTCGCTCAGGTGTGGGACATCGGATTTGATACAGGCACGAATGTGGTCGACGTATATGTCGGCCGGCTGCGCGCCAAACTGGCGCCGGACACGATCGAGACTGTGAGAAGCGTTGGCTACCGACTCGTCGCGTGCTAGGACGCTGCTAGCGACGGGATGGCTCTGCTTCGCCATTCCGAACGCGGTGCTCGTGTTCGCTTTGCCGGGCAAGGAGACAATCCCCTATCACCTGATCTGGGCGAGCTTCGTATTCGTCTACGGCCTCGCACCGTGGTCGCGCGCCGCGACGTGGGTGACGTTCTTTGCGATCACGGTCGTGACCGGCGTTCCGATGGTCAAGGATGCGGCCGAGGGCATCATCGGCTGGGAAGAGTGCTCCGAGATCGTCCTGATGGCCGTCATCGCGGCCTTGCTGGTGTGGCATGTACATCGTCACCAGGCCGCGCAGCGTCGCATCGCCGAGCTGCTCGAGAGCGAGAAAGTGCGCGCCAACACTCGTGAACTTGCTACTCGCTTCGGCTCCCACGAGCTGCGCACCCGGTTGACGGTCGCGCGTGGTTTCACCGACCTGATCCGCGACAGTGCGAATGATCAACGGACCAAGTCCGACGCCGAGTTGGTATTGAGTGAATTGGACAAGGCATCCATCCTGGCCAATAACCTTATGACGTTGGTGCGGGTGGACCTCGCATTTCCCCAGCGGCCGATCAGGATCGATGCGCTTATCGAAGCTGTCGTGCTCCGATGGGCGACAGGAGTCCAGCGAGTGTGGACCAAATCGTCCTCGGCGGGAACGATTTTCGCCGACGCCGAGCGTCTCGAGGCTGCTATGGACTGCCTTATCGAGAACGCGGTCAAATTCACCGACCAGCATGATTCGATATCCATCGCTGCCCGGATCGAAGAGACGGACGTCGTCATCTCCGTTGAGGACACCGGGGCTGGCATTCCATCCGAAGATCTCGACCACGTCACCGAACTGTTTCACATCAGCAGCAACGCGGGTGAGCGGGCTGGAAGCGGGCTGGGCCTACCCATCGTGCGTGCCATCGTCGAGGCTCGGCGCGGATCGTTGCACATCACCAGCTCCTTGGGGGCGGGGACTCGTGTCACCATCCGGATGCCCCACGGTTGCCCAGGCCGGCCGCCGGGTCAGGAGTTGATCGAGCGTCCCACCCTCCAAGTCGTACGCACGCCTCACGTTCTCTCCAGCGTCGAGGACTAGAACTCCGACATATGCGTTCCGCTGAGGGTTTCGTCGCGACCGTGACCAGTGGCCCCTTGTTGGCAGCCAGCGGAGTCGCGGCCCTCATCGGCGTGATCGGATTTCTCTCGCCATGCGTTCTGCCGTTGGTCCCCGGCTATCTTTCCTATCTCGCCGGCTTGTCCGGAACTGATACCGAGCAACCGCAGCGCCGGATGGTCGCGGGGGCGGTGTTGTTCGTGCTTGGTTTCACCGCGGTGTTCGTGGTCACGACCGGCGTCATCTTCACCGGGTTCAGTACGTGGATCAATATCCACCGAGCTGCCCTTGAGCGAGTCATGGGAGCAGTAACGATCGTGCTTGGGATCGTCTTCCTCGGAGGTATAGGGCTTCTACAGCGAGAGGTTCGGATTCGGCAGCGTCTCCCCACGGGCGTTGTGGGTGCTCCCCTCTTGGGTGTGGCGTTCGGTCTGGCCTGGACGCCGTGCCTGACACCCACTTTCGGCACCGTGCTCGCCCTGTCCGCCACCCAGGAGACTGCGGGGCGAGGCACACTTCTGACGGTGGCTTACTGCCTTGGATTGGGCGTGCCATTCGTCCTCGTCGCGGCTGGCGTGGGTTGGGTTACCGGGGCTCTTAGCTTCGTGCGCCGCCATGGCGGGGTGGTGAGTCGAGTCGGCGGAACTCTGCTGGTAGGGATCGGTGTCCTGCTTGTATTCGGCATATGGGGCGACTGGATGAACGCGCTGCGCGGCTGGGCAGGTCAGACCGGAGTGGGCTCTGGCCTCTGACCTCGCGTTGTGCACGCTGTCACAGAAACGACTTGCCTATGATTGCAAGCAATTCTGCGTATCGAGATCAATCAAATGCTTGCACCAGTCATCTGAGTAGATAACATCAATGAAGGACGAATGCGCGGCGGGCGGCGTCTGGAGAGGGCCATGGATCCAGCACCAGGCTCGGTTTGTAGCGGATCCGACCCGACGCGACCAGCATTCGTTCGGATTCTGTAGATGCCCCCCGACGGTCCACTACCAGATCTGAGCCCGCAGCTCTTTTCCTTGCTGTTACGCAGTGCGGCGTTGCTCAGCATCGCGGCGCTTGCGGTGGGCGTCGTAGCGGCACACTTCGGCCGCCGTGACCGGACTGCGTTGAAACGTCTGCATGCCGTGCTGTTCGGCGCCGCGGAGGACGGCCGCAGCGAGCCGTCCGCTCGCCGCTTTGTGCGGACTTGCTTTGGTCTCTTGTGGATCATCGACGGGTTATTGCAGGCGCAGCGGCAGATGCCGGCTGCGTTCATCTCGCGGGTCATCACGCCGGGCCTCGACTCAAGTCCACCGTGGCTCGTGGACGCCGTGCAGCCGTTGGCTCGAATGTGGACGAGGCACCCCGTCGCGGCAGATGCCGTCACGGTGTGGATTCAGGTTGGCTTGGGGGTGCTCATTCTCGTTGGTGGGCGAGGAATTCTCAGCCGAGTGAGCCTGAGCCTCTCTGTGGCATGGAGCTTGTGGGTATGGGTGGTCGGGGAATTCCTCGGTGGTTTGCTCGCGCCGGGCGCCTCGTGGTTAACCGGTGCTCCGGGCGCGATACTCGTTTACGCGCTGGCCGGCGCGTTGCTGCTCGCCCCTTGGCAGTGGTGGGAAACGGGCCGCTGCGCCCGTTTCGTCCGCCGAGCGGTGGGCGGGTGGATCTTGGTCGGCGCAGGCCTGCAGGCCCTTCCGTGGGAGGGATCCTGGGCGGCTGACGGATTGTCGCAACCGTTCCTCAGTGGCGCGAACACGGCCCAGCCACGGATGTTGAGGCGACCGATCGCGACAATCGCCACATGGAGCGTGTCCCACCCCGCGATAGTCAATGCCGTCTTGATCGTTCTGCTCCTATGCGTCGGTGTCGGTTTGTGCGTGAGCGCGCGATCCCAATTCGTCATCGCCGGAGTGGCCCTGTGCGCGGCGACATGGTGGCTCGCGCAGGATTTCGGGGTCCTCGGCGGCACCGGAACTGATCCCAACGCGGCGCTGCCCCTCGGCCTGCTGCTCGCGGCGGCCTGGCCAGAGTGGTCCTTGTCCACTGAGCAACAGTCGCGGGCAGAGCCCGCTTCGTCGGTGTGGGCCCGTCGGCCACGCTGGCTGCGGGAACCACTCGGTGTCGCGATCGCTGCGCTGGGGGTCGGTGCGCTCTTCGCCGCGCCGCTACTGGTCACTGGTCTACTTCTTGGCCCGGCCGACGCCACTGCCGTCGCCGCTGACAGCAACGGGGGCGTCGTGAGGCTCGCGCATCGCCCGGCACCAGCATTCACTCTGACGGACCAAAATGGGTTGCCTGTGTCGATGGAGGGTCTGCGGGGCAAGTTGACGCTGCTTACATTCCTGGACCCCGTCTGCAGCGACGAATGCCCGGTCATCGCGAACCAGCTCGCCATTGCGAACGCCGAGATCGGTTCGCTCACCGAACGCGTCGAGTTCGTGGCGATCGACACCAATCCCGTCTTTCACAACATCGCCGATGTCGCCGCGTTCACGTCGTCCCACGGCTTGGGGAATATGCCGAACTGGCACTTCCTTGCTGGACCGGCGGATCGGCTGCGGGATGTGTTGGCCTCCTACGGTGTCAGCGTGGCTGTTCCTACTGCGGGAATGATCGAACACAGCGAAGGGATCTATTTCATCTCAGCTGACGGCGATGTGGTGGCCTACCTCGGCGACGGTGCGAATTCGGACCTCACAATCGGGTACGGCCACCAACTACGCGATGAGATCCGCAAGTTGGCCAAGTGATCGGGCGTGCTAATCGATGCGGCCCCCGCTGCCTACCCGCCGCGGTAGCGGCTGCCGCTCTACTTGCGGTGTCAGCCTGCTCCACCGGAACACATCCGGTCGTTCCGGCACTGTATTCCAGCGACGTCGGCGCTCCGCTGCCCGCCACGGCACCGTATCTTCTGATGAGCGACGGCGCTGCCGGCCTGGCAGTCTGGCCCAGCGGGCACTCGTGGTTGCTTCTGCAGACGAGCGACGGTTGGAAGCACGTCGCGAACCGCACCCCGGTTGCCGTACCAACGGGCGGCGGCTTGGTTACCGCCGTCGCTGCAGAGAGCATTGCTGTCGCGATCGGCCCATACGAGCGCTTGACCCAGTCTCCCGTGCTGACCGGCGGCACCACCGGTGTCTGGCGCCCTACCGAGCTGCCAGGGGCGGTCAGCAACGCCCGGAGCGCAGTCTCTGTCGCGGCGGGCCGGCTGTCCGCGGTCCTAGCCGGGGGCCGGGGCACCGCCGTCGCTCAAGTAGGAGACCGATGGACGCGCCTCACCGACGCGTCTTCGCTGGCTCCGCGAGGCGGCCTGCGGTTGGACGGAATTACGTGGGCCGGCGATAGGACCGGCTGGCTCACCGGCCATGGCCAAGCCGGTGCGGCGGTGGCGTTCCAGACAACGGACGACGGCCACACTTGGGCTCCGCTGTCACATGCCACGGGGAGTGCGGTCGCCGTCCTCGCCCCCTGCGGCGAGGGGGCGAATTGGGTACTGCCGATCGTCGACGGCGACGGCACCATACGGCTGGACCGCACTCATGACGCTGGCCGGACATGGGCAACAGGGGCGTCGGTGCGGCTGTCATCCGGTTCGCCGGCGTGGGGCTGTCGTCGAGATCAGGTATGGATGGCCGGTCTGTCCGGGCGGTCCCACCGCATCTTTTCCTCAGACGATGCAGGAGCAACCTGGCTCGACGCCGGCGCTGCGCCGCCTGGGCTCACCGACCTCGCCCCCACTGGGAGTGGCGGCGGATTCGCGGCGTCAAGCACGGGGCACGGCCCCAAGCTGTGGTCGGTCACCGCAGAGGGTGCCCGGATCGTGCCGCTCGAATTGCCCGCCTGGGTGGCGACGATTGGGTCTCGGATGACAGACAGTTGAGGGGTCCTGGCTCGCAGTAGTGGCGCTGGACCTAGGACCTGGCACCTGGCCGATCAGCCGTTGCCCACCAACACGTTGGGGCTGGCAACAAACGAGGTAGTGAAAGCGCTCAGCACGGCCGCAGCGGCAATCCACGTCCACCACAGGCCAGTTATCTGCACCTGCCAGTTGTTCGTAGCGCTGAACTTGTGAAGGCGCGCGCGGTTCCATATTCCGATACCCACGAAGAGGGTGAGCAGGATGTGGAACATGTTCGCGGCGCCGAGCGCGTAGGTCGTCGATGCGTAGGAGTTCTCGTCGACGCTGAAAGGGAAGGTCGCGAGCTGGATCAGTTGACCGACGGCGATGACGACGAGAACCACGACGGCCAGGGCTGCCCCCCGCACTAGGCGGGCTTCATTGCCAGCCTGAATCCCGGATTGTCCCCATCGGTAAGCCACGGCGCTGAGAACCGACCCGGCCGCAATGGTCCAGCCGACCCAGATCGGAGCGCTCGCGGCGCCGTCGGGAAACCAGCCGGAATCGGTATTCAATCCGCGAAGATAGAAGTACGTGAAGACCAGACTGGCGACGAACGACGCGTCAGCCAACAAGAGCAGCAGGACGCCCAACCGCCAGCGGCGGCCGACAGCATCAACGTCTTCGACGTGGCGGACCGGCCCGGCAGGAATGACGGCCGTCATGATCGGGTCTCTTCGGCGTCGTCGACCGCGACCGGGTCCATGATCGCCCCGACCGGTACCAGTTCGTTCTGTGTGGGCGGAAGGACAGGATCACCCTCGCCGTAGCCGTACGGATCAGAGATCACCACTGGCAGCACCTCGAAATTCTCGAGAGGGATCGGATTGGGTACCGCCCACTCCAAGGTCTTGGCGCCCCACGGATTCGAGGGCGCGATCGGCCCGTTCCGCCACGAGCTCACGATGGCGTAGAGCAGGACCAGCATGCCCAGCCCGATGGTGTAGGCGCCCATGGTCGATACGAAGTTGCCGCCCGCAAACAAATGGTCGTAGTGCACCACGCGCCTCGGCTGGCCCGACAGACCGACCGCGAACATACCCATGAACGTGACGTTGAAGCCGATCTGGACCATCCAGAAGGAGACGAGACCGGCTGTCTTGTTGATCATCCGCCCAGTCATCTTCGGGAACCAGTAGAACAGTGCGCCGATCGCACCGGTCAGTCCTGCACCCATCAACGTGTAGTGGAAGTGCGCCGTCACGAACATGGACCCGTGCAACGCATAGTCGGCGGGGACGTCGGACAGGTAAATGCCAGTTACACCACCGATGATGAAATTCCACAACATTGCGTACACGGCCATCATGGGCAGCGTCGTCCAGACTCGGCCACGCCAAATCGTGCCGATGACGACCAGAAACAGGAGTCCGGTCGGGATGGAGATGAGCTCCGTCGTGAGCATGAACGATCCGTTGAGGTCAGGCGCCCATCCGGTGGTGAACATGTGGTGCGCCCAGACCATGACGCTCAGGCCGACGATGCCCACGATGGACAGGACGGCGACGTTGAATCCGAACAACGGCTTACGGGTGAAGACCGGCGTGATCTCCATGAGCGCGATGACTGCCGGCAGCACGATGACGTACACCTCTGGATGCCCCATCAGCCAGAACAGGTTGGTGTAGAGCCACGGACTACCGCCGCCGGCCGCCACGTAGAACTGTGCTCCGAAGCTGCGGTCCATGCCCAACAGAACCTCGGCTGACATGAACATAGGGAACGCCGGGATCGCCAGTCCGACGCTCGCCACGACGCCGTAGACGAAGATCGGAGTGCGACTCCATGTCATGCCGCGAGCCCGCATCGTCAGGGCGGTGGTGGTGATGTTTGCGCCGGCTATCGCACTGGACAGCGCAAAGACGATGATCGTCATTATGTAGGCGTCCATGCCGGGCGGCGCCTGATCGGCCAGCGGTGCGTAGCCCGTCCAGCCGGTCGGGATCCCCCCGAGGAAGGCGGCGGACACCAGAATCGGCACAGCGGAGACGAGGAGCCACAAGCTCAGTGCGTTCAACCGGGGAAAGGCCATGTCCCGGGCGCCGATCATGATCGGCAGGATGAAGTTACCGAACGGGCCGGTGACCATCACGATCGTCGCGATGATCATGACAAGACCGTGGATCCCGACGACGGCGTTGTAAGTCTGCGGACCGAGGAACCCGGAATTGGGCCTGACCAGGTCCGTGCGGATCATCATCGCCAGCGTCCCACCGACTGCGAACAGGACCATGGTGACGACAAGGTATTGGATGCCGACCACTTTGTGGTCTGTGGTGAAGCGGAAGTAGCGACCGACTCCTTGGTCCTTGCCCGCGAGGAACATCTCGTCCTCGTGCTCCTGATCGTGACCGAGCAGCCACCGGATCGGGGCGGTGAAGGCGCCGATGCCGAGCATGAAGCCGAGGGCCCAACAAGCCAAAGTGATGGTGACGACGCGGTCCGAGCCGTGGTCGCCAAGCTGCATGATGCGATGGGATATGTACCAGCCGACGAAGGCGAACAGAACACCTCCGGCGATTGCCGTCAGCAGGTTCAGCCGTCGCATAACGCCGCCGCCGGTCGGCGGGGCGGCCGCGGCGAACTCGACCATGGCTTCGCTCATCGAGACCGCCTCACATGCTTGTCGGTTGTCATTTCGCAGGGGTGCTCGCGGATGGCGGACTCCTCTGGGTCCGCACCCACGTCGCGAAGTCCTGTGCGCTGACCACGTGCACCACCGATTCCATGTCCGCGTGCAGCAGTCCGCACAATTCGGCGCAGCGCACGACGAAGGTGCCCACCTTGTCCGGCGTGACGTTCGTCGTAGTGGTTTCGCCCGGGTTGGCATCGATCTTGATGCCCATTTGCACGACCCAGAACGAATGGATTACGTCCTTGCTGGTGACGTGGAATACGACCGGCTGGTCGACGGGCAGGTAGAGCTCGTCACTTTCGACGTTCCCCTGGCCCGGATAGCCGAAACTCCACACCCACTGTTGTCCTGTCACGTTGACTTGCAGTGGGACTCTCCCGGCACCCGCTGCGGTTACGCTTTGCATCGCCGCTAGGCCCCAGATCAGCAAGAACACGCAAAGCAAGCTCGACAGCACCAGCCATATTGCGGTGACCGGTGTGTTTCCGCGGATCGGCGGTCCATCAGTGTCTGGTTGATCGGGGCCGCGATGACGCCAGGCCAGCAGACTGAAGAGGGCTACCGACCACACTGCGGCCGCGACCGGGCTGGCTGCAACCGTGAATACGGTGATCGTGTTTTCGACGGCGTGCATGGTGGGTGATGCGGGGGGTCCCATCAGTCGGGCTGGAACGTAGAGGGAAAAGAGGACGAGGACGAACGTCATCGCCGCCCAGATCCAGAAGACGCCGCGGGTCTCGGGGCGCATCCACCAGGAGCGGAACTTGCCTCCGACCTGAGCAGGGATCGTCATCGCTGCGGATCTTTTCGCTCGCCTGTGGCTGTGGTAATCATCCGACCGTGAACGTCCCTGACATATAGCCGCGCGATGACATCGGTCCACCAAATTTCGCGTAGGTGCCGTCACCGCATGGGTATTCGCAGTTCCACACGTACTCGCCCTTGCCCCCGGTGACGAAGGAGAACGTCACCACGTGCGGCGCGGGGTAATCAGAGTCCGGTTGGGGCGGAACGTCGTCAGACACAGCCGGCAGGGGGACGCTCACATACAGTGGGTCTTGATTCGTCGGCGCCGCATGGATGGTGAAGGTGTGTCCAACGGCATCGGGGTCGACGCTCGATACTGCCTTACCGTCTACCGTTTCCGTGCCGCCGATCGTGCCCTGTGGCCTTGCGAAGAACGGATTGTTGAGGCTTTCCCCTCCGTCGTACTGGTCGATCGTTATCGTCACGAGAGCGTGGGCGGGCACTTGGAAGTTTGACGTCGGGCCATAGCTGACCCAGTCAGGGTGCTTTCCACCCTTCTTGCCGTGCTCGCCGGCCATGCTGTCCGGGTAGGTGGCCAGTTTGAGGAACGCGTGCGGCAGAGTCCCCTTGGCGGTCGGAGCGGTACCTCTTACGGTCGCGCGCAGCGGCTTGTCAGGCGTGCTCGCGCCCGAGAGGACGGCTCCCGTCAGCCCGACGGCCAGCGCGCCGCCGAGTACCACCGCGCCGACACCCAGCCCCACACGCTGTACTGACATCCAACCCCCAAGGGCTCACGCTTTAGCCCAATCTCGTCCGTGCTGAGGGTGTGCCACTCCCGACGTCATGTCAAGATCACCCGGCGGGATAACAACTTTGTCATGTTTCCGGCTGTCAGTTCCGGCCCATCTGCGTTGTACTCTGCGGCCATGGGGCGCCGCCGGGATGGCCGGGTGGATGCGCGGTCTAAGGCTATGGCGAGGCAACTTTGGCGACGCGTAGGGACCTTTCTCCTCGCCGCGGTGATCATCGCAGGATGCAGTCCGAGTGCACATAGTCATGCTCGCCCGACCGGGTCCGCCGAGCGCCGCCCACCGGTCAACGTCACGGTATTCGCGGCGAACCACCGACAGAACGCGCCCAGGCTCGTCGGGATGACGCTGGATGGCAAGAGTGTCTCTCTCGACTACGGTCAAGCTCACCACATCGTCGTGCTCAACGTCTGGGCGTCGTGGTGCGCGCCGTGCCGGGACGAGTCACCAATGTTGGCCGCCATGGCCAAGCGACTTGCCGCCACGGGCGTCCGCTTCCTCGGCTTGGACGAGCGCGACACGACCTCAAGGGCCCGTACCTTCGTTGCTGCAACGCACTCCGATTATGTACACCTCATCGACAGAGACGGCGCGTTGCTGCTCAGGCTTCAGGTGCTACCGCAAGTGGCAATTCCGAGCACGCTCGTCCTGGATCGTCACGGGCGCATGGCGGCCCGCGTGATCGGGCAGGCAACAGCGTCGGCCCTGCAGCACATCGTCGATGAACTGACTAAGGAATCGTGATAGGCGTGACTACCACTGCGAACGCACATACATCCGTCACGCATCGGCACCGTCAAATGCTGACAGTCATGAGCGCATATCTCGCCCTGACCAAACCGCGCATCATCGAACTCTTGCTCGTCACTACGGTCCCGGCGATGCTGTTGGCTGGACGGGAACTTCCGCCGCTGGGCCTGCTCGCGACGACGCTGATCGGGGGTGCGCTCGCCGCTGGCTCGGCCAATGCCCTCAACTGCTACCTCGATCGTGACATCGACTCGGTGATGCACCGCACCGCGAACCGCCCGCTAAGCAAGTCATCGGTAAGCCCCTCTTCGGCGCTCATCTTCGGTCTGGTGCTGGGTGCGGTTTCCGTGGTCGAGTTTTGGACAACAGCGAATCGGCTGTCCGCCATTCTGGCGTTTGCAGCCATAGCATTTTACGTTCTCGTCTACACCGCGGTCCTGAAGCGGCGCACCTCGTCGAACATCGTCTGGGGCGGGGCTGCGGGTTGCATGCCGGTCCTCATCGGATGGTCGGCAGTGACCGGGTCCCTCAGTTGGACACCATTCGTTCTTTTCGCGGTGGTCTTCCTGTGGACACCGCCGCACTTCTGGGCGCTCGCAATGCAATTCCGCGATGACTACGCGAAGGCGAACGTCCCGATGCTCCCTGTAGTGGCAGGACCCGTGTACGTGGCAGGACGTATCGCGATGTACTCGTGCGCCATGGTCTTCGTCTCCCTACTCCTGTGGCCGGTGGCGCACCTCAACCCCGCGTACGCCGTCGTGGCTGGGATTCTCGGTGGCATCTTTCTGCGCGAGGCCTTCGGGATGCGTGCGCGTGCTCTCGCGGGTGCTGACATCCGGCCCATGCGCTTGTTCCACTGGTCCATCACCTACCTGAGTTTGCTGTTCTTGACCGTGGCAGTGGTCGCGGTGTGGTAGCTGGGCCCGCCAGCCGTTCTTCAGTAGATCCTTTCCGGCGGCCTGCCTGGCGGATCGACCGAATGCAGCCGTCGGAGATACTGCTCCCATTCAGCTAGCTGCGGATCATGGGTGCGCGCCGGTTCAGCGCGTGCACGTGGACCGGGCACGTCGAGATCGTCGATGTCCGCGGCCGCCGACGACTCGTCGCCGAGCACGTTCGCCGGTGTCGTGGTGGATTTGCGCTCGCGATAGAGGCGCCACCATATGTAGACGCCGTAGATACCGAACAGCGGCCACTCGAACGTGTAGACCCAGGCGACCGCCCGTCCCGCGAGGGCCCGATTCAGTTCGAACCAGCCGGCAGCGACGCAAATCGGCACACCGACAACCAGGAGCGAATGTAGTCGCACGTCGGCGGCAGAAAGTCGGTGGGCACCACGCCTTTCGGCGCCGATGCGGCCAGTTCGGGTCACTCCGGTCGACCCGCCGGCAGCGTCGGCTGCGCCAGCGTCGTCAGATCGATCTGGTGGGCGAGTCGCTCCTCGCTGCGTAACCACTCGTGCACTGCAATCGCCACCCAGATCGAGTCGATGATCATGCTACCCGCCCACATGAGGGCGCCACCGAATTGTTGGTCTTCCAGTGGTCCCGGACCGAAGGGTCGCGACACGGCGCCGTAGTACGGGTACAAGAGATAGCTCGACGCGTAGATGAAGAAGCCCGACATTGCTTCGGGCACCATCATCAGTGACAACGACACCGCTCGCAGCCCGTAGTGGAGCCGGTGGGGCGCCGGGTTGGGCGATAGGAGTGGGTAGTAGTACACCAGGGCGGCACCAAGGTACAGAGGATGCTCGACATACCTGTGCACCAGGGGATGCTGCAACGCAAAGTCATAGAACGGCGAGAAGTGAGTGCCGACCAGGACGCCGGCGAACAACAGCCAGCCCACAACCGGATGGGTCACGGCGGCGACTGCCCGGCTTCGAAGAATCGGTACCAGACGGCGACGCCTGAACTGGCGGCTGCTGACCCGCAGGAGCAGCAGCACGGGCGCACCGAGCACCAGCAACGGAGCAGCCACCATCATGATCGCTAGGTGCTGGGTCATGTGAGCCCAGAAGAATATGTCGTCGTAAGCACCGATCGGTCCGAGCAGCACGAACCAGGTGAGCGCGAGACCAGAGAAGAAGCAAACCGTGTATCGGCGGGGCCACGGCGGCGACTGCCCACGCATAGTGAGGATCCGCAGCCCCTGCAGGTACGCGCACGCACAGACGATCAGACCCAAGCCAAGGACTGGGTCGAACGTCCACGTCGCCAGGATGGTCAGCACCCGATCCACGCGGCGCACGCTACTCCGAGGTCGTCCGCGGGGGAACGCGGCTCGATCGTGAATCGTGAACTAATGCGGCTTCGTGCGCCTGCGGTCTGAGCCACCAACTCGCGCGTGACGCACCAGAGCCGCGGCGTTGCCTGGCAAGGGGTCACGACATTGTCGTGCGGTGCGCGGCCCCACCGTCGCCAATTCCAGCGCTTGCCGGGATGCCACCTGATCCGGCAGGATCCGGCGGGTGGTGGACCGACTTCGAGACCACGTGAGCAACCTGCAGCTGTTCCTCGTGGCAGCGGCCGCGGCGTGCTACGGAGCGGGTTATCCACTGGGGTTGATCAGTCATCTCGCTATTGGTTGGGTCCTGGTGACGTTGGGCGGCATACTGCTTGTCGCACTGGGCGTCGTGACGATCCGGCGCATGACCCACGAACCAGACAGCGCAGCGCCGGAGACGACCGCCCGGCCAATGACGCCTGGGAGCGAGCGCTCGCCGACAAATGGGGAGCAAACTTGACCGGGAGTTGGTGGTTCGCCACGATGCATTCCGCTGCGTCGCGCAAGGAGTACGACCCAGCGGACGCCCGGCGAATCGGCACGGGGCCAGGTCGCCACGCGAGCGCTCAACCCGGTGGGCGTGCCGTTCCTAGAAATGGCGCCACGGTACGGGCGCGCCGACAACGCACACCTCGGTCGTGAACTGCGCACGGCATACCGGTGACGATGCGCACACTCAGGGCTGCGCGAACCCGTCGCGATTCGCCAATGAATAGTCGGGAAGCGGTTGAAGGTCCCTGACAGAGTCCGTCGAAATGTCGGCACTCCAGAAATCGGTAGCCGGGTGGTGTGTCCATGCTGCTTCAAGGGGGCCGCGCCACAGCAGGCCGAATACGTGCACTGTGACGTATTCACGCAGCTTTACCATGTGCGCGTCGTCGAGCCCCATGCGGTGGTGTGCGGAGACAAACCAGCCGGTGCGGTGGGGGCGGGCAACGATGACTCCGATGCGTTCGTCGTCCTTGAACAATCCCGGAGCGATCTGGGTGCCCTCGGCGACTGCCCACGCGACCTCATCCGCGGCACCTCGCGGTGGTGCATGGCCGAGTTTCGTTCGGTTTCGCTTCATGGTTGGCTCCTCGATAGAGCGGGCGGTGATGAACTCACTGTCGTGGTACCCGCGTCATGACCGCACTAACTACGGTCTAAGGCCGCCTTAAGGTCTTAGCCGACATCGCGGGCATAAACCTGCACCGCTGCGCGAGACCAGGCTGGGCAACTCAGCCATCCCTGACGCTATGGGGATGCTCGCGAACCCGTCAGCATTCCCTCTGCGGTCGCGCCGACGCCGAGTGAGGTCCCGGAAATCCGAGGGACCTCGACCGGACCTGTGGCGGGTGTTGGGTTTGAACCAACGTAGGCTGAGCCGGCGGTTTTACAGACCGCTCCCTTTGACCACTCGGGCAACCCGCCGTGCGACCGGATCTCTCCGGCAACGGCTCGCCAGCTTACCGGACTCCGCGCAGCGCGTCGCAGGCTCCGATACGGTCGACGGGCTCATCCGCGCAGAATCCGCGACAGCGGGTACGCCAGCAGGAGGTAACACCACATGGCCGATCCGTCGTTCGACGTCGTCAGCAAGATCGACCGTCAGGAGGTCGACAACGCCCTCAACCAAGCATCCAAGGAAGTTTCGCAGCGCTTCGACTTCCGTGGCACCAACGCCTCGATCGCCTGGTCGGGTGAGCTGGGCGTGACGGTCAAGGCCGACACCGAGGAGCGGGCCAAGGCCGCGCTCGAGGTGTTCAAGGAGAAGCTCGTCAAGCGGTCGATTTCGCTGAAATCACTCGAGGCGGGAGAGCCGACGCAGTCGGGCAAGCAGTACGTGATCGCGAGCACGCTCAAGCAGGGGATCGGCCAGGACGACGCGAAGAAGATCGCCAAGAAGATCCGCGACGACGGCCCGAAGGGCGTCCAGGCGTCCATCCAGGGTGACCAGTTGCGGGTATCGGGCAAGAAGCGCGACGACCTGCAGGCAGTCATCGCGCTGCTCAGGGGGGCCGACCTCGGCGTGGCCCTGCAGTTCGACAACTATCGATGAACCGTTTCCTCAGGCCACCTACTGCGCTCGCGAAACCGCGGGGACCTCAGTGAAGGGAATCATCCTGGCCGGCGGATCGGGCTCCCGGCTGCACCCGATCACCCACGCGGTGAGCAAGCAACTCCTGCCGGTCTACGACAAACCGATGATCTACTACCCGCTCTCGACGCTCATGCTCGCCGGGTTGCAGGACATCCTCGTCATCACCACGCCGCATGAGCAGGACCAGTTCGTCCGGCTCCTCGGCGACGGCAGCGCGGTGGGCCTGAACCTCACCTACGCCGCCCAACCCGAACCGAACGGACTGGCTGAGGCGTTCCGGATCGGCGCCGACCACATCGGCTCGGACACCGCCGCACTCGTCCTCGGCGACAACATCTTCTACGGCCACGGACTCGGCGGTCAGCTCACCTCGGCGGCAGCGCTCACGAAGGGGGCCATCCTGTTCGGGTACCGGGTCAGCGACCCGGAGCGTTACGGCGTGGCCGAAGCCGCCCCGGACGGCACCCTGCTGTCCATCGAGGAGAAGCCGCTGCAGCCGCGCTCGAACCTTGCCGTCACCGGAATGTACTTCTACGACAACGACGTCGTCGGGATCGCCAAAGACCTGCGGCCGTCGGCGCGCGGTGAGCTCGAGATCACCGACCTGAACAATGTCTACGTCGGTCGCGGCACCGCCCAGCTCGTCGACCTCGGCCGGGGCACCGCGTGGCTGGACACCGGCACGCACGACTCGCTGCTCGAGGCCGGCCAGTTCGTACAGGTCCTCGAACACCGCCAGGGCGTGCGGATCGCATGCATCGAGGAGATCGCGCTGCGGCAGGGTTTCATCGACGCCGAGCAGGCCTACCGGCTCGGCTCGACGCTGGCCAAGTCCAGCTACGGCGCGTACGTGATGGACGTCGCGCGCGACGCCGGAGCGAACACCGTCGGCATCTGACGCACGCGCCTCAGCGCAGAAATCGCGGGTCGGCGCTGGCCATCTCGAGCAGGCGGGCGATGCGTTGTTCCATTGGCGGGTGCGTCGAGAACAGGTGGCGCACGCCGCCCCCATTGAACGGGTTGGCGATCATCAGGTGGCTGGTCGTCACCAACGACGGCTCCGGCGGCAACGGCCGGGCCTGGACAGCTGCGTCGATCTTGCTCAGCGCGGAGGCGAGTGCGAGCGGGTCGTTGGAGACCTCGGCACCGGAGGCGTCGGCCTGAAACTCCCGCGATCTGCTGATCGCCAGTTGGATCAACCCCGCGGCCAACGGGCCGAGGAACATCATGAGCAGCGCGGCCAGCGGGTTGCGGCGGTCGCGGGCACCGCCGCTGAAGAACATGGCAAAACTGGCCAGGTAGGTGATCGCTGCCGCCACCGTCCCAGCCGCCGACGAGATCAGGATGTCGCGGTTGTACACGTGGCTCAGCTCGTGGGCGAGAACGGCCCGTAACTCGCGCTCGGTGACGATCTGCAGGATGCCTTCGGTCACACACACCGCCGCGTGGCGGGGGCTGCGCCCGGTAGCGAAGGCGTTGGGCTGGATCACCGGCGCGATGTACAGGCGCGGCATCGGCTGCCGGGCGTTGGTGGCCAGTTCACGCACGATCCGGTACAGCGCCGGCTGCTCGGCCTCGCTGACCGGCCGGGCGTGCATCGAGCGCAGCGCGATCTTGTCGGAATTGAAATAGCTGAAGGCATTGATCGCGACGGCGATGACCAGCCCGATCAACAGCCCGCGTGAGCCGAAGAAGAACCCACCAAGGACGACGAGCAGCGCCGCAAGCGCCCCGAACAGGACCGCCGTCTTGACCGCATTCGCCGCGCTTCGCACAAAGGCTCAACGAATACTCAGGCCGGGAACGTTCCCGGGCCACAACCGGAGCTGGGCTGTCATCTGATTCACTGCACCCATGTCGGTCATCGACCAGCTCATCCACGCCAATGAGGTCTACGCCGCGACGTTCCCGGGTCCGCGCCCCATCCGGCCGAAGCTGCGCATGACCGTGATCGCGTGCATGGACTCCCGCCTGGATCTGTTCGGCGCGCTGGGCCTCGACATAGGCGACGCACATCTGATCCGAAACGCCGGCGGGGTGATCACCGACGACGTCCTGCGCTCGCTGGCGCTGAGCCAGCGCTCGATGGGCACGCGTGAAGTCGTCATCATCCACCACACCGAATGCGGCATGCTCGGCCTGGACGATGACCAGTTCCGCGCCGCACTGGCAGCCGAGTCGGGGCACGCACCGCCGTGGCGGGTGCCCGGGTTCACCGACCTGCCCGCCGACGTACGTAGCTCGATCGCGGCTGTGCGCGAGTGCCCGTGGATACCGAACCGGGACGACGTCCGCGGCTTCATCTTCGACGTGGCGACTGCCGAAATCCAGGAGATCAGCTGACGAAGTGACCCGCCCGGTCGCCCCGTCGACGAGCTGCTGAACTTCCCCGCTTTGTCTCACTCACAAAGCTGACGAGGATCAGATCGCCCAGCGGAAGGATCTCATCAGCATCTTGATGCGGCGGCAAACCTCGCGATCGGTTCCATCGGGCATCGTAAACTCGGCCAGCAGGGCCAGGTTGCCGTCTGGGGTAGCCAGGACGTACTGCAGCGAATCGGCCGGCGCATCGGCGTCGATGATCTCGGCGGCCACACAGTCACCGGCGACAGGGCGCGTCGAGGGCAGCTCGTCATCGAGAAGTCCGACCGTCAGAACACCGCTGGCCTCCAGCAGGTTGTCCTCGCCTATGACCAGGGTGCTCAGGACGGCGAGCAATGGGGCACCGGCCACCTCGTCGGGCAGGCCTGCCTGGGCGGGAGTGAGCACCAGCCAGTCGCGGCAATCCATCTCGAACGCCGGAAGCACTAAATCCTTCATGACCCTCCTTCTGCCCCTCGCGGTGTGAGGAGCCGATCGGGTGGTGTGGCCCACGACACTTGGGTCATACCCGGGGCGCACAGGGTGATCACCGAAATACGAAAACGCTTGCACAGTCAGTGGCAAAACCGGACATGCTAGACACTGACCCCGGCTTCCTGCTATCTGAGCCAGCTTACCGACGTTGCCGCCGTCGTGGCTTGGCAAGTGCTTCCCTGACACAAGCTGTCACTTAGTGAGCCAGGCCATGGCATCGGGCGGTGAACTACGTAGGATGGCAGGGTTGCCGCGCACCAAACGCGCGGTGCACGCGCGGCGCCCACATGTTTGCCGGGAGGCCAACACCAGCATGTCCAAGACTGTCGAACAGCTCGACCGCGTCGTCATCCGGATAGCTGGAGACTCCGGCGACGGGATGCAGCTTACCGGCGACCGGTTCACCGCCGAGACCGCGCTGTTCGGAAATGATCTGTCCACGCTGCCCAACTTCCCCGCCGAGATCAGGGCGCCGCAGGGCACGCTGGCCGGCGTCTCGTCATTCCAGTTGCACTTCGCCGACCACGACATCCTCACCCCGGGCGACCGTCCCGATGTTTTGGTCGCCATGAATCCGGCCGCGCTCAAGGCGAACATCGGTGACCTGCCCAAGGGCGCGACGCTGATCGTCGACACCCATGACTTCACCGAGCGCGCATTGGCACGGATCGGCTGGTCCTCCAACCCGATCGACGATGGCACGCTCGATGGCTTTGTCCTGCACGCCGTCGAGCTCACCAAACTCACCCTGGACGCGTTGGCCGACTCCGGGCTGTCGCGTAAGGATGCCGGCCGCAGCAAGAACATGTTCGCGCTCGGCCTGCTGTCGTGGATGTACTCCCGCCCGACCGAGAACACATTGAACTTCGTGCGCCAGAAGTTCGCCAGCAAGCCCGAGATTGCCGAGGCCAACATCCTCGCGTTCAAGGCAGGCTGGAACTACGGCGAGACCACCGAGTCAATCGCCGTCCAGTACGAGGTCAAGCCCGCCCCGCAAAGGGTGGGCACGTACCGCAACATCAGCGGGAACCTCGCGCTCGCGTACGGCCTCATCGCGGCCGCGCGGCGATCCAAGCTGCCGATGTTCCTCGGCGCTTACCCGATCACCCCGGCCAGCGACATCCTGCACGAGCTGAGCAAGCACAAGCGCTTCGGCATCCGGACGTTCCAGGCCGAGGACGAGATCGCCGGAATCGGGGCCACGCTGGGCGCCGCATTCGGCGGTGCGCTGGGCGTGACGACCTCGTCCGGTCCGGGGATCGCGCTCAAGGGCGAGGCCATCGGACTGGCCGTTTCCCTCGAGCTGCCGATGATCATCTGCGATATCCAGCGCGGCGGCCCGTCAACCGGGTTGCCGACCAAGACCGAGCAGTCCGATCTGTTGCAGGCAATGTATGGCCGCAATGGTGAGGCTCCAGTGCCGATCGTGGCGCCGCAGTCACCCGGTGACTGCTTCGACGCGGCGATCGAAGCGGCCCGGATCGCGCTGACCTATCGCACTCCGGTATTCCTGCTTTCCGACGGCTACCTCGCGAATGGCTCCGAGCCGTGGCGCGTGCCCAGTGTTGCCGGACTACCCGACCTCACCGTCGAGTACGCGACGGAGCCGAACGGCTCGAACGGTGACTTCCTGCCTTACCTTCGGGACCCCGACACGCTCGCCCGCCCGTGGGCGGTCCCCGGCACACCCGGGCTCGAGCACCGGGTGGGAGGCATCGAGAAGGCCGACAAGACCGGCAACATCAGCTACGACCCCGACAACCATGACTTCATGGTGCGTACCCGCCAGGCCAAGGTCGACGGCATCGCGCGTAGCCTGCCGCCGCTGCAGGTGGACGACCCTGACGGCGGCGCCCGGGTACTGGTGCTCGGCTGGGGGTCGACCTACGGCCCGATCGGCGCCGCGTGCCGCCAAATCCGCGCCTCGGGCGCCTCGATCGCGCAGGTGCACCTGCGCAACCTGAATCCGTTCCCGAACGACCTCGGCGACATCCTGGCCCGTTATCACAAGGTTGTCATACCGGAGATGAACCTCGGCCAGCTTGCGCTGCTGATCCGGGCGAAGTACCTGGTCGATGCGATCAGCCTCACCCAGGTGCGCGGCCTGCCTTTCAAGGCCGACGAACTCGCCGACATGCTGCAGGGAGTGATCGAGGATGACTGATGTGGCCGACCTGGGGCTCAAGGCCAAGGACTTCAAGACCGACCAGGAGGTGCGCTGGTGCCCCGGCTGCGGGGACTACGCGATCCTGGCCGCCGTGCAGGGTTTCATGCCCGAGTTGAACATCGCGCGCGAGAACATCGTGTTCATCTCAGGTATCGGCTGCTCCAGCCGGTTCCCGTACTACATGAACACCTACGGAATGCACTCGATCCACGGCCGCGCGCCGGCGATCGCGACCGGACTGTCGATCTCACGGCCGGACCTGTCGGTGTGGGTCGTCACCGGCGACGGCGACGCCCTGTCCATCGGCGGCAACCACCTCATCCACGCGCTACGCCGCAACGTCAACCTCAAGATCCTGCTGTTCAACAACCGCATCTACGGGTTGACGAAGGGGCAGTACTCCCCGACGTCCGAGGTCGGGAAGATCACCAAGTCCACTCCGATGGGCTCGCTGGACAACCCCTTCAACCCGGTGTCGGTGGCGCTGGGCGCCGAAGCGACATTCGTCGGGCGCACCTTGGACTCCGACCGCAAGCACCTGCAATCGGTGCTGCGCGAGGCAGCCAACCATCAGGGCACCGCGCTGGTCGAGATCTACCAGAACTGCAACATCTTCAACGACGGTGCGTTCGACATCCTCAAGCAGGCCGACACCCGCGACGACTGGATGATCCGGATGGAGCACGGCCAGCCGCTGCGCTTCGGCAGCGACGGCGCCAAGGCTGTCGTGCGCGGCGACAATGGCGCGTTGCGGATCGAGGACGACGTGGCCGAGGGTGACCCGCGAGTGGTCGTTCATGACGCTCACGCAGAAGACCCGTCCTATGCCTTTGCCCTGTCGCGGTTGTCCTCGCTGGACAGCCGCTTCTCGCCCATGGGCGTGTTCCGGGCCGTCCAGCGCCCGACCTACGACGCGATGATGGCCGAGCAGCTCGCCCAGGCTGCTGCGAAGGCGCCGGGTGACGACGCCGCACTCGACGCGCTGCTGCACGGCGCCGACACCTGGACGATCGCCTAACTTGGCCGGCCCGACGGGGTGGCCGGCCGCGGGCCACATCGCCAGCCAAGTCCTGGGGGCCACCGGGCTCGTGGTGCTCGTTGTCGGGACGTTCCTGCCGTGGCTGGACTCCGGGCGGGCCCACCGCAACAGCTACCAGGCAGGCGGCGCGCTCCAGCGCCTGCTCGGGCTGCGCGGAGCAGCGCAGGCTGCCGTCTCGGCCTGGCCCTTGGTCGGCCTGGCCTGCGCCACGGTGGTAGCGATCTTCGTCGTCGGGTTGCGCCGATCGGCGGCCCTGCTCGCGTTGCTCACGGCACTGGCAACCGGCGCGGTCGCCGTCGCCGCGCTCCGGGTCGACGGCAATCGCCTGGTCCGACCCGTGCAGCTTGGCCCCACCGTGACGCTCGTCGGAGCGACGGCAGTGCTGCTCGCCGTTACTCTCGTCCTGATATCCGCAGCACCACGTACTTCCCGAAGGAGCACCACATGACCCAGCCACCTCCCGGCTCGCCGAGCGGCGAGCCGCAGGACCCGCAGCGCGGTGGCTGGCCGCAGCACCCCCCGACGGGCGGCACCGGGGGGTGGCCGCAGCAGCCGGCGCCAGGTGGTTGGCCGCAGCAGCCGGCACCGGGTGGTTGGCCACAGCAGCCGCCAGCCCCAGAAGGTTGGTCGCAGCAGCCGCCGGCACCAGGAGGTTGGCAGCCGACGTCGCCGCTGCCGCAACCAGGTCAGTACGGGTGGAGCACCCAGCAGCCGGCGGCGCCGCAGCCGCAAGGGACGTGGACCCCTGGGCCGCAGGGCTACGGGCCACAGCCGCCCAAGTCACGCGGGCATGGCAAGCTGATCGCCAGCGCAGCCGTCGTGGTGGCGCTTGCGGCCGGTGGCGTCACCGCCTACGTCGCCATGTCCGACTCGAACTCCAACGGGGCCAGTTCGCCGCGCGATGCCGTTCAGTCCATCGTCACTGACCTGAACAAGTCCGACCTGATCGGGGTTCTCGACGACCTCGCGCCCGGTGAGCGTGACGCGCTGGCCAACCCGGTCGCCGAGGAGGTCAAGCAGCTCAAGCGGCTCAAGGTGCTGCAGCCCAATGCCAATCCGAGCAACGTAAGCGGGGTCAGCTTCCACGTGAAGGGCCTGACCTTCGCTGGCCAGACGGTGCGCATCAACGACCGGGTCCAGATCGTCCAACTCACTGGCGGAACAGTCGACGTCTCCTCGGACGCGGCCAAGATTCCCTTCACCCGGGACTTCCTGGCAGCGGCCTTTCCCAAGGGCCTGCCCGCGAGCAACCAGACACAGCGCATCGACATCGCCCAGGCCGTGCGTGAGGGCAACAACAACAAGCCGATTCGCATCGCTACCCAGAAGTCCGGCGGCAAGTGGTTCCCCAGCATCTTCTACACAGTGGCCGATGCCGCTGCCAACGGACAGGCCCCGACGGCGGCCGACGCCATTCCTGCGGCGGGCGGCTCGTCGCCGCAGGACGCCGTGACGAAGATGGTCAACGCGCTGATCAAGAACGATGTCACCGGCGCGATCAAACTCCTGTCGCCCGACGAACTGGCGGTCGCCCATGACTACGGCCGCCTGTTGGCCGGCGGCTCGGGCGGCGGGAGCAGTAGCGACGTCACGATCAAGGACCTGCAGCTGAAGACCGACCAGGTCTCCGGTGGTGCCACGCGGGTGACGCTGCGCAGCGTGACTGTCCTCAGCGCGGGCGACCAGACCACGGTGACGATCGATGGCAGCTGCATCGAGGCGACGGTCAAGGGTGAGCGCAAGCGGATGTGCGCAGCGGACATCGCGTCCCAGCTCATCACGTTCCTGGAGAGCTTCGGAGTGTCGGTGCACGTCACCTCGGCGCAGCGGCAGGCGATCGAGAACGTGCTGACCGGGTTCACGAAGGTCGGCGTCGACACGACGCGGTCCGGCGGTAAGTGGTACGTCAATCCGACCCGTAGCCTCCTGGACGTGACCTCATCGGTCCTCTCCGGGTTGCAGGAGAACGACATGCTCGAACTGTTGCGGTTCTTCGCCAGCCTGGGTAAGTAACGCCGGTAGATAGCGCCGGTCGCATGCTGCCGGGTTATCGCGCAATCATGGTCGGATGGCACTCGAATTGCACCGTGACGATGGTCTGCGGATATCTGATGACCGCGACCGGCTGGACATCGGCCGCGTGCGGACCTGGTTGGCCGAGTCGTATTGGGCCAACGACCGCTCGGCGGAGGCGATCGATCGCTCCATCGCCAACTCTGAGGTGTACGGCGTGTACACCGCGGCCGGCGAGCAAGTCGCCTTGACGCGGGCGACGACGGACCTGGCCTCCTTCGCGTGGCTGGGCGATGTCGTCGTGGACGCCGCGTGGCGCGACCGCGGCATCGGGCGGTGGTTGGTCGGTGCCGTCGTCGAGTACCTGACGGAGGTGGGGGTGCCGCGGTTCGTGCTGGCCACGCGGGATGCGCACGGCGTCTATTCCGCGCTCGGCTTCACCGCCCTGCGCGTGCCGCAGACCTGGATGGAGATCGACCTGCGCGCTACCCGGCCCGATACGGCCGACGTGAAGCTGGACCGCCCCTGAAGAGTCCAGCGGCGATGGTTTGCGATCACCCTCAGTGCACGTTGTCCGGTCGCGACGGCTGTCGTCGACGAAGTCAGGCGTGGAACAGTTCGGCCCGGACGTCGGCATCCGACAGCTGGCCGAAGTCGACGTAGAACGAGCCCACCGAGCCGAAGTTCGTGGCTGCGACCAGCACCACAACCTGGTCGGCGAGCCCGGTGAGCTCCTGCACGACCCGCGCCGGTGCTACCGGCGCCGCCACCACTATCGAGGCCGCGTGCAGTGCCCGGACTGCTTGGACGGCAACGCGCACCGTCGCACCCGTGGCGATCCCGTCATCGACCAGGATCACCGTGCGAGCGCGCAAGTCGTGCCGCGGCGCACCGCCGCGGTAGGCATGCTCGCGGCGGTGCACCTCGGCCGCCGCGACCTCGGTGAGTTCGTCGATGGTGGCCGCGGCCAGACCCGAGGTGGCCACGACGTCGGCATTGAGCACCCGCACGCCACCGCTGGCCACGGCACCGAAGGCGAGCTCGGGCTGCCACGGCAGACCGAGCTTGCCGACGATGAACACATCGCACACAGCGCCGAGCGCGCTGGCCACTTCGGCGGCCACCGGTACCCCACCGCGGGGCAGGCCGAGCACGATCGGTTCGGCGCCGGCGTGTTGCTCGGCCAGGCGGGCACCGAGCAGCCGACCGGCCTCGGCGCGAGTGGCGAAACGCGTCCTCACCGGCTCAACCCTGCCACCGTATTCCGATTCCAGTGGTGTGCACTGGTGCACTGGTGCGATATAGCGCACCACTGCGTGGATGGGGCAGCTGGAACGAGGGTGGTCAGCCGGTGCGGGAGATGACCAGGTCGGTCAGAGTGGCGAGAGCGGCGCGGGCGGGCAGGTCGGGCAGGTCCCGCAGCATGTCCCGGGCGGCGTCGGCGTAGCGCTGCAGCGTCGCGCGTGACTCGGTCAGCGCCGACGACGCCCGGAGCAGCCCCAGCGCTTCGGCGTGCTCGGCCTCGTCGACGAGCGGATTGGCCACGAGCGTCCGCAACCGCTGCAACGTCGGCTCCTCCGAACGCAGCGCGTACAGGACGGGCAGCGTGGCGATCCCTTCACGCAGGTCCGTACCCGGCGTCTTGCCCGACTCGGTCGACTCCGAAGCGATGTCGAGGATGTCGTCGCTGAGCTGGAAGGCGACCCCGATCTGCTCGCCGAACAGCCGCAGGCTCTCGACGACGGCGGGCTCGGCACCGGCGTAGTACGCGCCGAACTCGGCCGCGGTGGCGATCAGCGAACCCGTCTTGTCGACCAACACGGCGAGGTAGTGCTCGATCGGGTCGACACCCTCGCGCGGTCCGACTGTCTCACGGATCTGGCCGGTGACAAGCCGCTCGAACGTGCGCGCCTGCAACCGGACCGCATGCGGCCCCAGGTCGGCCAGCAGGTTGGAGGCCCGCGAGAACAGGAAATCGCCGGTCAGGATCGCGACCGTGTTATCCCATCGCGCATTGGCCGAAATTGCCCCGCGCCGCACAGTCGCCTCATCCATGACGTCGTCGTGATACAGCGTCGCGAGATGGGTCAGTTCGACGACCACGGCCGCGGGCACGATCTCCGCTCGCCCCGGATCACCGAAGTGTGCGCTCAGCACACTCACCAGGGGCCGGAACCGCTTGCCGCCTGCGTTCACCAGGTAGCTCGCGGCATCGGACACGAACTCGTCATCGGCCCGGACGGCGGCCCGCAACGCCGACTCGATGGCGTCCAGCCCAGCGCGCACCGATGTTTCGAGCGCGGCATCCGCGAACTCGACGCCGAGCGCGGCGCTGCTCACCCGACCAATGTCGCGGCCTTTGCCGCCAGATCGAGGATGGGTTGCGGGAAAACCCCCAGCACGACGGTGACCACCATGCCGAAGGTCAGCGCGACCGCGGTGGACCAGCCCGGGATCGCGATGGTCGGGCCGTTCTCCGGCGGGTCGGCGAAGAACATCAGCACGATGATGCGCAGATAGTAGAACGCGGCCACCGCCGAGAAGACGAGGGCGATGACCACGAGCGGAGCGGCGACGTGGAAGGCCGAGCGGAAGACGTAGAACTTCGCAATGAAGCCTGACGTCAACGGGATCCCGGCCATCGACATCAGCAGCACGGTCATCACGGCCGCGACGAACGGGCTCTTGCGGGCCAACCCGGACCACTGCGCCAAGTGCGTCGCCTCGCCGTCGGCGTCTCGCACCAGCATCAGCACACCGAATGCGGCCATCGTCGAAAAGCCGTAGGTGACGACGTAGAACAGGACGCTGGCGATGCCGTCCTTGTCGAGCGCGACCAGGCCGACCAGGATGAAGCCGGCGTGCGCGATGGAGGAGTACGCCAGGACGCGTTTCAGATCGGTCTGGGTCAGCCCGAAAATGCCGCCGACCGCCATCGAGGCGATCGCCACCGCCCACACGATCGGCCGCCAGTTCCACGCTGTGGTGTTGAAGCCGACGTAGAGAACACGCATGATCGCGCCGAACGCGGCGATCTTCGTGCACGAGGACATGAATGCGGTTACCGGGGTGGGCGAACCCTGGTAGACGTCGGGCGTCCAACTGTGGAACGGCGCGATGCCGGCCTTGAACAGCAGTCCGACGAGCACCAGGGCGAGTCCGACGTAGAGCAACACATCGGACTTCGGTGAGGACTTGGACGCGCTGAGGATCGCCGGCAGGTCGACTGAGTTGGCGTAGCCGTAGAGCAGGGCCAGCCCGTACAGGAAGAACGCCGAGGCGAACGCCCCGAGCAGGAAGTACTTCAGCGCCGCTTCCTGCGACAGCAACCGGCGGCGGCGGGAGAGACCGGCCATGAGGTACAGCGGCAGCGACAGCACTTCGAGGGCGACGAACATGAGCAGCAGGTTGTTCGAGATGGGGAAGATCAGCATGCCCGCGACCGCGAACAGCAGCAGCGGGAACACCTCGGTCTGGATGCGGTCGGTGCGGGCCAGCCGGCGGTCGGTCGGCGAGCCCACCACCACCGCGGCCGAGGCGACGATGGCGCTGCCCACGTCGACGCTGCGCTCGGCGATCAGCAGCACCGACATGACCGAAAGCACGAGCACCGAGCCCTGGATGAACAACCCTGTGCCGTCGACCGACAAGGCGCCGGCCACGGTCGTCTCGGAGGTGTTGTGCAGCAGACCCACGGCAACCAGGGCGGCGATCAGGCCGGCGACCGAGACGCCCATCTGCACCGCATAGCGCTCGGCGCGCGGCACCAGGGCCTCGACCAGCACCCCGACCATCGCCGCCCCGAGCACGATGAAAATCGGGGAGAGCGAGGAGTACGCGACCGACGGGGCGTGGATCGGCGCCGTCTGCGCCAACAACACGTGGCTCACTTGACTCCTCCGGCGGTGCCCAGGTTCGGAACCGGGTCGGTCTGGTGCACGTCGTGCAGCGTGGCCTTTACGGCGGGGTTGATGACGTCCAGAACCGGCTTCGGGTACACGCCGAGGAAGACGATCAGTGCGATCAGGGGCGCGACGGCCAGTACCTCACGCGCGTTCAGGTCGCGGAACTTGGCTACCTTCTCGCTGACCGGACCCTGGAACGTTCGCTGGTACAGGTACAGGACGTAGATCGCGGCGAGCACGATCCCGGTCGTGGCCAGAATGGCCAGCCCCTTGTGCCTGGTGAAGGTCCCGACCAGCACCAGGAACTCGCTGACGAACGTGCTCAGCCCCGGCAGCGCCAACGCCGACAGTCCGGCGAGCAGGAACAACCCGGCCAGGACAGGCGTGACCTTGGCCGCGCCGCCGTAATCGTCGACGTTGCGGCTCTTGCCGCGTGCGATCAACAGGCCGACGACGATGAACAGCGCGCCCGTCGACAAGCCGTGGTTGACCATGTACAGCACGGCACCGGTGCCGCCCTGGGTGGTGAACGCGAAGATGCCGAGTCCGATGAAGCCGAAGTGCGCCACTGACGTGTACGCGACGAGGCGTTTCATGTCACGCTGCCCGATGGCCAGGAACGCGGCATACAGGATGCCGATCACGGCCAGGATCAGGATCGTCGGCGCGAAGTAACGCGAGGCGCCCGGGAACAGTGGCAGGCAGTAGCGCAGGAAGCCGAAGGTGCCGACCTTGTCGAGCACGCCCACCAGCAACGCCGCGCCGCCGGCCGGTGCCTCGGCGCCGGCGTCGGGCAGCCAGGTGTGGAACGGCACGAGGGGTGCCTTGAT